>PAUV01000092.1 GCA_002712845.1 Rhodopirellula sp.
TCGGCACACCGAGGCGGGTTCAATGAGTAGTCGTAGAAATGTTGTCGGTAGCCCGTCAGCTGCTTACCAGTTGTACTCGGTACCGAACGAAATACCTTGCACCACCAAGTCGTCGAGCAGATATCCCGGATCAACAGGGGTACTACCTGGTCGCAGACTCAGAACGGCGTTCTTGTCGATTGACCCGAAGCCAATGTCCTCTGCTGCAATCGCATAGTACGCAGTTCGGAATTTCCACGAGTGATTGAACTGCCAGATGAACTTGAGTTCAAACTCGCCCATCAGGTCGCTGCCTCGTCGCGTATCGTTGATGGCAGTGTTCGCAATCGAATTAGCATCAACAGTGAAGGAGCGTTTGATTTCATTTTGAACCCAAGCTCCTTTCAGTCCCATGCCGAGCCTAACTCCGGAGTGAATATTCCACCAAATGTCGCCACCTGCCTGAGCTCCGAACATGTGGTTTCGTACTCGGTCTTCGGAGTTGAAAAAGCGAGTGGGCGAATTGAATGTTGAATACGTCATCTCATTTTTGAACTGGAGGTATCGCAGACCAAACAACCATGAGCCTTGAAAGCGACAGTAGGGGCCCATCGTGCGGCGGCGATAATTCAGTTCAATGCTGTGTAACTCGCTCTGTGTCCCGATGCTCTGGGAAGAAGATTGATCCACATCATCCAACACAGGATCGCCGAAATCGCTAATGAACGAGTACAAATCATCAGTTGCTGATGTTGCCTGAGCGCTGGCGTTCCACTTGTTTCCGCCCATGTAGGTAGCCTCGACAGCACCACCTACCCCACAGATCAACGCACCTGAGAGCCTTACACCAGCCGCCAGTTCGTCTCCATCGTTCGCATCCCCGAGCGATAACGCAACATCGCTCGGTGGGGCTCCGGGCCCAACACTAGTGATGGAAATGTTCCCACCGCCCTGTGTGTGCCCGAGAAACACAGCCTCAGCTGACAGGTCATACCAACGTAACCCACATATTTCGCCATGAGGACGCAAACTGCTGCAAACGTCATGCAGGTTACTGCCAAGGTATCGTGGATCAATCGACCAGTAGTCGCAAAAGGCTTGGAAGCAACCACAGCTGCCCAGCAGACCTCCCCCGATATTGCGGGAACCAATTAACCCTCCTCGCGAAATACCATTGCCACATGAACAGGCATCAGCAGCATAGGAACCACAATCCCCCTCGCATTGGCCTCTGGACATGAAGCCCACTGGTATGACACCTCCGGGAAACGCACTAGGGCCGTTACTCTGCATCCCGGGTGAGAAAGCCATTCCAGCGGGAACAACACCACCTTGGTACATAGATGGGTGGGCCATCCCGGCCGGCGTTACATACCCGCTAGCGTCGTAATCCGCGTTTGCCATCGGGCTTTGGGCGGCGGCCGGCAAAGCGAACAGTGCTGCACATACAGCAAGCGCCCTGAGGCTCGAAGAGCGTGTAAAAAGTCGTGATTGAGTCATTCGGTGCATCGCAAACGTCTCCGCGGCATCCGCCGCATGGCTATAGGCCGATCATTCACTTGCGGGGCAACGCACTCGGAACCCAGATTCGCTCCGAGAACGCAATGGAAACCAGCAGACAGATCACGCCTACTTCGCCTCCTGACCTTGAATGTTCACGACAACAACGACTGTCGCCGTGACAAACAAAGACACTCCCCCCCTTTATTGTTTTGCTTCGAAGCGGTTCCTCAGTCTTTGCCTGTCATCGGGACCTCGCCCGATCGACCAGCGACAACAGAACAACCGCGTCATGCGGATTTATCGGCACAAGTGGTCACCGGCATTTGGTTATTCCACTCGATCAACCTAGGAAAACTTTGCGGACATCAAAAATGGAAGACCTCACCAATCATGACAAGCGGCGGTGATATCCACTGAACTCCGCTAATTCACGGCATTTGAGAGTTCAATCTCTCGCGCACCCGAGGACAGCTACTCACCAAAAAAGCGGCAACAAATCCCAGCCGTCGCGAGGCGGTGGCAGCGACGAACAAGCCAATTCATCACATCTGACATGCTAGCAACCGGTTCTCACCACCTAATGAGAATGCGGACGGCAGTGACACTCAATCAAAGTGAAACCGCACGAGACATGGCAATCAGAAATTGAGAGACCACGTCTGCATCTGTCGATCATTCCTAGCCCAGATATGATCGACTGATCAGAAATCAACTGGTCAAAGATGAACTGACCAGAGGTTGACTGATCAGAGGCTGACTGATCAGAGAAGTTCTTCGAATCGCCGAAGCTTTACTTCGGTACTGGCCCTAGCTGTACTGGCCCTAGCTGTACTGGCCCTAGCTGAATTGTCCCCAACGGCTACAGCACCCACATACCCGGGCCTTGGTTCAATCGAGAGAAAACTCCAACGCGTCTTTGACTCTAGTTTCGGATTGAGAAACCGGATTTCGGGCTCGGCTGATTCGATCTTGTCGAATGCAAAATCACCCAGCGGTGTTTGCAATCCTGTTCCAATTGCCTTGATGAAGGCTTCCTTGAGTGTCCAGATTTTCAGAAAGGTGTTTCGTTGCTCCGTTTCAGAGACACAAGTTTCAAGGTGGTCGATTTCTGGTTTCGAGAAATAACGCTTGGCGAGAGCCGGATCTGTTCGACGCCCCAGCTTTTCAACATCAACGCCGAGCAGGTCGTCACAGTGGCTATGAATGCCACACATTACCAGACCGTCAGTATGTGCAATGTTGAACGGGCGGCGTGCCTCAGCCGGTTGGCTGACATAAGGCTTGCCGTTTTTTCCGATTGCGAAGGCAATGAGGCATGGATCGATTTGCTCGCGACCGAGGAGTCGCCGAGCCATTCCGCGACCAACGACGTGCTGGTTGCGACTGGTAGCAATACGAAAACGGTCCGCTCGAGCCCGCTCATCCTGACTGAGCCAGTTTTCACAGCGTTGTTCCAAAATGCCGGGCTCGGAAGATGAACTGCCTGCGTGCCAAACTTGAATACCGGAGGAATCTTCCATACTGATGTAATCTAAAATTCGAAAGGACGAATCACCGTCCGTGTGAATCACGAACTTCTAATGGCAATCGGATTCATTGAATCTGCGGGAACAGGTTCAAGCGAGCAGCGACTGCGTGCCAACTGTCTGCATCCTAATAGTCGGGACAAACCCGAGTAACGTCAGAGCCAACATAGTGCGAACAAATACAAAGTGCTTCCTGTCATGATAGCTCGCGGTTCGATACTTCGGGATAACCGGCAATCTGTAATCAAGGCTGACTAATAGCACCGTCATTCGCCAAGAAAGATAGACGTGATTTCTCCGAATCTGATCGCTGACGCCTCCGAGGGGTCAACCATGCAAGCTGCCCAGTTCCTGATGGTGGGTGGATTTGTGATGTTGGCATGGGTCTTGGCCCGACGAAAGATCCGGGCTGGCAAAAAGGTCCACCAAGACACCAAACGTGCCAACCGAAAAATCAAGTTGATGCGGGAGCACAAGGAACCCTCGGTTCCGCTGAACGGTGCCCCGGTTGAAACTCAACGCTGGCAGGCTGCGATGTTCGACCTGCAACGCGAACTCAAAGCCGAGCTGGACACAAGAATCATCGTGGTCCAGACACTGCTAAATCAGGTTGACGAAAAGATCAACCACCTCAACAGCTTGCAGTCAGAGCTAGAACCAGCTACCGCCACAGATCCCTCGATAAGAATCAGGATTCACGAGTTAGTGCAACGTGGTTTGAATGCGAGAGAGATCGCGGTGAAGATTGGCATACCTCTGGATGACGTCGAACTTGCGATCGCCAAGCTGTGAGGCCCAACAAAGATCATTGGCGAGTTTTCGCCAACAGGGTGATTCACTCAGCAGACAAATGATTGAATTCATTGAAGAGACAAGTCTCTTCAGAATCTGTGGAACCGGGGCTGACCATATTCTACTGAGATCTCGCCATGATCCACGGCCTGGTTTCTGCGGCCAAGAAGAAAGATCCACAGATAACGAGAATACCGTCTGGCGAGATCCTTGCTAAAGCCTTTTCGCAAGCGACGATGGGATCCGTCATCACCTCAGCAGCCCCCGTCCAACCTTGGGGTAGCATCGGTACAAGGTCGCCGGGTTCAACGAACCGCGGATTGCTGTGAAAACGAGTTAGGACGATTTTATCGCTAATGGCAGTCAGTTGCTCCAGCATCACGTCTGCTGACTTATCTACACTTGTTCCGAAGACAACCACGATGTTTCGATTAGCACCGCGAGTTCGCAAACAGTCACACAGCGCGGCGACGGAATCTTCATTGTGGGCAACATCAACCACTGCCAATACACCATCCGAGAGCTGAAAAGGCTCAATGCGGCCGGGACAGGTCAACCCCGCCAAACCCTCATTGATTGCGGCATCCGGTACTGGGTTTCCTTGCCTCCCCAAGGCTTCGACGGTCGCCAGCGCGATCGCCGCATTGCGACATTGATGAGTCCCCTCAAGCGGCACGAAGGTTTCTATTTGCTTCCCAGATTCACCCGGTCCTGATTCACTCGGTCCTAATTCACTTGGTCCCGATTCACGCGGTCCCAATTCACTTGGTCCCGATTCACCCGGTCCCGTGTAAACCAAACGCGAACCCCAACTCGCATCTTCGGAACCCTGGAAATGGAAATCACGGCCCAGTTGCCAATGAGTGCATCGATGTTCGTTGGCAGTTGAATCAACCACAGCTTGTGCGGCTGGATCCATCACTCCACTTACCACCGGTACACCAGATTTGATGATCCCGGCTTTCTCAGCTGCAATCTGAGCCAGATCATTACCCAGCACATGCTGGTGGTCGAGTCCGATGGAAGTCACGACCGAGATGCTCGGAGCGCAGACATTGGTACTGTCCAACCTGCCACCCAAACCAACTTCGAGAACAATGGCTTGACAACGGGAGCGTTCGAAATGCAGCAGCGCCAAAGCCGTTGTGAGCTCAAAAAAGGAGGGGCCATCCTTGGGGTAAGATGAGTCACTGGTGAAGGACAGAGACACCACTGCCTGCCTGAGTTCCTGGACGAGCGTGACGAGCTGTTCAGGTGGACATATCTCACCATCAATCCGAAATCGCTCTTCCAATCGGTGCAGATGGGGAGAAGTGTAAAGGCCTGTGCGCAGGCCACTGGCAGTCAACATCGCGGCAACCATTGCCGCTACCGACCCTTTTCCCTTTGTCCCCGCGATATGAATCAGCGGGATTGGCGGTTTTGGAGACGACGGTTTTGGAGACGACGGTGAATACAGATAATGCCCCAAACCTAACTCTTGGAGAAGTTCTGACATTCTCTGCAGCCGAAATCGATATCGATTCGCACTCGAGACAGTCATTTTCTCGTAGTTGATCTGCCCGTAGAGGAAGCTCAAAGCCTTCTCATAGGCGTCGTCTGGCGTTGTTTGCTCAGGGAATGTCGAATCGTTCAACGGAGTGGGCAATCCGGAAAAAGACAGAACGGAAGAAAAACTAACGTGATAGCGGTAGCAAATTGATTGATGATTCAGCCCTGATTTGCAAGCCCCATTCACCAAATGAGGAGATTTACAGTGCCAGAAACGATCCGGCAATATGCCGCAAATGAAACGATACAACCGTCCTGACGCGTGAGATCGCCTCAGTTTCGACACCAAGGCAACCATTTTCTGCTGCTCAGCGTATTACCACGGTGGAAATGCTGGCACACCTCGGGTCAGATCGTGGCGGTTGAGCCGCGCTGAAGGTCGGCGGCACAAAAATACGAACACTTCCCTTGATGGCGGCGTAGCGTATCAATCTCTGGTCTTGGTTCTGCGAGCGTTGCAGCACGGCAATTCGTGGCACCCAAGCGTCAGAGGCCTTGTCGCATTCCGGTGCCTGATCGGCTCAATTGATCTGAAATGACCGATTCTCCCCATGTTTGCCCAATTTGCCCTCTCCTTACGGAAGTCTTTAACCGTGGAAACTGATTCAACCGTGGTCGCCGAATCGGAGGCCGCCGACGCAGCACAAGCTGGCAGTGGCGAGTCCGACTCGGGCGTTGTTATTGAAACCCGCAACCTGAGCAAGATTTATCGGGATTTCTGGGGTCGAAAGAAGGTCAACGCACTAAAGTCGCTCGATATCGAGGTCCGGAAAGGCGAGGTATTTGGTTTGCTAGGGCCTAACGGCAGCGGCAAATCAACGACCATCAAGTTGATCCTTGGGTTGCTTTTTCCAAGCAGCGGCCGAGTGCTAGTTTTTGACAAGGACGCCAGCGAGACCAGCAAGAACGAGCGAATCGGCTACCTGCCTGAAGAATCCTATCTGTACAAGTTCTTGACTGCGGAAGAGACGCTGGACTTTTATGGTCGGCTGTTCGACATGTCGGGTGCCGCGAGAAAGCAACGAGTGAGCGAACTGATCCAACTGGTTGGGCTTCAGGGTGCAAAACATCGCCAACTCCGGGAATACAGTAAAGGGATGACACGGCGTGTCGGACTGGCTCAGGCGCTAATCAATGATCCCGATCTGGTGCTACTTGACGAGCCGACCACCGGCCTCGACCCGATTGGTTCGAGAGAGATGAAGGACTTGATCCTGTCGCTGAAAAAACAGGGCAAGACCGTTCTCCTTTGCAGCCATCAACTTGCTGACGTTCAGGATGTCTGCGACCGAGTGGCAATTCTTGATCAGGGCGAACTGAAAGAACTTGGCCGCGTGACAGATCTGCTAAAGGTTCAGGATGTCACTGAGATTCACACGAAGCGTTTAAAGCCAGAGGTGGAAGCCGAGATCAAAGCCATCATCGAGCGTGAAGGTGGCACCTGCACGATCGACAACCCAACTGCGACGATGGAAGACTTGTTCTTGAACATCGTTCGCGAGAGCGAGGCTCGCCCCGGTGCAAGACGTGTTTCCGGGACAAGCACCCAACAGGAAGCAGCCAAAGACGACCAAAAGACTGAAGAGAGTCAGGGAGAAACTGGTCAATGATCCTGCAACCTGAAGATTTCTGGTCATTCTATGAATGGCTGATGCGTCCCGAGTCATTTCTTGAGAGCGCGTTCCTGCAAGGGATTGTGCTATTCATCCTCGCGATCGTGATCGGCTTGATGGTTGGCTACATCATCTCGGCGAATCGCTACGGTCCGGGTGAAGGTTTTTATGCCGTCGCTCGCGCGGTCCGCGACCTGATACGTTTTGACCTTCCCGGCACCTCCGCTCACCGCGTGTACGCTTTGGCGAAACTCGCTTTCAAAGAAGCGATCCGTCGGAAGGTCCTGTTTGTGGTGGGCTTGTTCGTCGCTTTGCTGTTGCTGGCGGGATGGTATCTGAACCCCGAGAGCAGTGATCCCGCAAGGCTTTACATCAGCTTCGTGCTGACGGCGACCAACTATCTCATTCTCGCTTTGGCCTTATTCATTAGTGCTTTTTCGTTGCCCAACGACATTAAAAGTCGAACGATCTACACGATCGTCACAAAGCCGGTTAGAGCAACGGAAATCGTACTCGGTCGAATGCTTGGCTTCATGGCGGTGGGCACTGTGATGCTTGTCCCCATGGGCTTGGCAAGCTACCTGTTCGTCAGTCGCGGCCTCAGCCATCAACACTTGGAAGTCGTTGATGTTGTCGAAGAGGCCGACGGCACGCTTGTTGGTGAAACAGACTTTGTTCAGGATCACAAACACGCTTTCACCATTTACAGCGACCTCGATGGCGAAGGAAACCCCTTAGGGACTTACTCAGGGCTCACCGAAGTGGTTCGCGGTCATCGTCACATCGTCAAACGGGATGCGGATGGGAATTTCGAAATATTGTCACCCGAGCCGCTCCGCGCAAGGATTCCGTCATATGGTGACATCCAGTTCTACGACCGCGGCGGGAACAACAATGACGCTGGCGTAGACATCGGTGCTGAGAGGCTGGACGCTGGTGGATACGGCAGTGCCGGCATTTCCCGCGTGATTGGATTATCACGTGGAAGTCGAAAAGTACAGCATGGCTATGTCGAGGGTGGAACTCTTGGCAAAGCTGAGTTCACGTTTCAAAACGTAACTCCCGATCGGTATCCGAACGGTCTGCAACTCGACCTTTCACTGCGTGCCTACCGCTCTTACAAAGGTGATATCGAATCTGGAATTCGTGGTTCAGTGACCATGAAGCATCCAACAAAAGATATCGAGAGCAATCCGAAGACTTTTGTCATCAACGAATACGAGGTTGACGAGCTCAATCTTGACACTGACGTTCAGGGGACTGACAACAACAAGACGCGTGAACTGAACGTCTTCAAAGATCTTGTGGACGAGAATGGGCAACTTACGATTGTGATCAAATGCCTCGATCGCAGTCAGTATTTAGGAGTCACCCAGAGTGGAGTTTATCTCCGAGCCGGTGACAACCCATTCTGGTGGAACCTCACAAAGGCTTACGTCTCAATTTGGCTGCAGATGGCCATGGTGGTCGCGTTTGGCGTCATGTTCAGTACATTTCTAAGCGGTCCAGTCGCGATGGTAGCGACCTTCGCATGTGTCCTTTTAGGCTTTTCTGCTGAACAGGTTTATGACACACGTCACTTCATTGACAGCCCTGTCGAGCGAGGCGGCGGACCGATCGAATCGATGGTTCGCTTGCTCCGACAAGACGCCATGACAACTCAGCTGGATGTGGATACTACAGCAGCAAAAGTGATCAAAACTACCGATGCGGGCATTGTTTACTCACTCGATGCAATCGCCACTGCGCTACCCAACCTGCCCAAGATGGTTGGGACTGCGGAGTACGCGGCCAGTGGTTTCGATATTTTTGGAGCCCTACTACTGCGGCATGCAGCAGCAACGCTCGGTTACTGTCTCTTGGCGTTCATTATCAGTTACTTCTTCCTGAAATCGCGTGAGATCGCGGCATGAATCGTACAAAAAGCCTTTGGCGAAAACTTACTTACTTGGCAATTCTGTTGGCCATGTTGATTCCCTTATTCCTGCTGGGACAGCCCTCGGGTGGGAAGGGTGATCCAGGCGGACAACTGTCTGTCATGAGACATGAATACAACATTGCCGAAAGTGATCTCGGTGAGATCAGCCCCGCAAGTGAAACCATGAAACTCGCATCCCTCGGAATGCGTGGCGTTGCGGCAACACTTCTGTGGAATAAGGCACACACTTACAAAGTGATGCACGAATGGGATCGCTTGAAGGCAACTCTCAATAACATCGCATTGCTGCAGCCTCACTTTGACAAAGTTTGGGAGCACCAGGCTCACAATCTTGCGTACAACGTTTCCACCGAATTCGACGATTACCGGCAACGGTACGAAATGGTTCGGGAGGGAACCGAATTCCTGACCCGTGGCGTGCGACAAAACACCAATGCCCCGAGACTGGTTTGGTATACCGGTTGGTTTTACGGACAGAAACTGGGAATGTCGGACGAGAAGGTCCAATTCCGCCGACTGTTCTCTGACGACGAGATGCTGCATGATGCTCTCTTGGCGGAAGATATTGCCGTCGACAGCCCCGAGGCTCGTGGTCCACTAGGAAAACCAGACAACTGGCTCGTCGGTCGACTTTGGCTGAATCACGGGTATGAGATTGTCGATAGCGGCGTCAAAATCCGCCGACAAACTCCACTCAACTTTTATGAGACAGGGCCAAAGTGGCGTATCAAACACGCTGAATCAATCGAGTCCGAGGGGATTCTCGATGAACGCGCCCAAAACGCGTGGCAGATGGCTGATGATGACTGGCTTGGTTTTGGAACACGAAGTATCCCCACGACGTCGGCATTCACGATCAAGCTGAATCAACTGGAAGATCTGGAAACTCAACGAGATGAGAAAATCGAAGAGTTCCGGCTACTGAACGAGGAGGCATTTGCTGCTGCTCGACAAGCGAGAATTGACACACTGCCTGCCGCCATTCAGGAATACTGGCAAAAGCCCGAATCCGAAATGACCACCGAGCAACGGCAGTTGATGCCTTCCATCATGAAGGGGCTGGTACCTGATCTGACCACCTTGGCAAAAACTTCGGATGATGCTGTCCGACTGGAATCTGTCAACATTGCCGGACAGGTGAGGGATCTGAACGAACGGATCCAAAAGACCATCGGTTACCGTACCCAAATCAACTACCCCTACTGGAAGACGCTCGCACAAGCTGAACAGGAAGAACGAACAGTAACTGCTAGAAGATTGATCTACGAAGCTGAACAAGCGAATAAGAACGCCGAACTTGATAAGGCGATCGAACTCTATGAACAAGCCTTCGTAGTCTGGGCCGAGATCTTCGATGACTATCCTTTGCTAACAATTGATGACACCGCAGAGGACCTTTTCAATTCAGTAAGACGCTACATGGTTGCAATTGACTCGCAGGAGATCCCCGAGGATTTTCCGCTTGCGACCTTCGTAAATCTGATGGGTGAGTTTGGCCAAATCGATGCCCGGATGTACGAGACGGTGCGACAAGAGAGCAAGATTGCTGCCGAACAACGTCGCATTGAACTTGAAGAAGAAGAGAAGAAGCGGCAGATCGAGTCAGATAAAATCGACGAAGCGAAAGGTGAGGCCACACTAGAGAAAGCTGAACCCGCAAAGGATACAGCTGCCAAGAATGAGTCTGTAAAGGCCGGACAACCTTCGAAGGCTGGTGACGAAGCCATTGAAGAATCGGTGCCGTCAGATTCAAATGTGGATGGCGGCAACAACGATGCGAGCGACAACGATGCGAGCGACAACGATGCGAGCGACAACGATGCGAGTAACGAAGGCAATCCACCTGCCGCTGATGAAACGGCTAAGCCGGCAGAGGCAACAGACCCGAAGTGACCAGAGTCACTGGGCTGAAGCACTCATATCGCTTGGGCGATAATAAAAAAACGCGGTACACCGTCAAAGGTGCACCGCGTTTTTTTGTACTTCAGTCAGAGCTTTATTTGGTTTACTGGATACCGAGCAGCTCTACTTCGAAGACGAGCACTTCATTAGGCCCGATGGCAGGCTGGCTGCCACGCTCGCCGTAGGCGAGATCGGAAGGGATGTAGAGCATCCACTTATCACCAACCTTCATCTTCTGCAGAGCCATTTGCCAACCTTTGATGACCTGGTTGGCTTGGAAGCTCGCTGGCTGTCCGCGTTGCACTGAGCTATCAAAGACGCTTCCATCGATCAGCTTTCCCGTGTAGTGCACTTTAACAGTGTCATCGGGCTTCGGTGAAGGACCGCTACCGGCTTTCAATACTTTGTACTGAACGCCACCTTCCAAGGTTTTTACACCTTCTTTTTTGGCATTGTCAGCGAGAAACTTCACGCCCTTTGATTTCTGGGCGGCTGACATCTCGGCTTGCCTCTTGGTAAGCAATGCCTGAATTTTCCCCTGGGTGGCCTGCAGTTGCTCAGCCGTCAAAGTGGGCTCCTTCAGTGCGACACCCTCCTGAAAACCTTTCAAAAAGGCCTCCAGCTTCATGTCTTCTGCCTTGAAGCCGCTTTGACCCATATTCTGACCGACCGAGAAGCCTAGGAAATAACCTATCAGCTCGTTGTCAGACATGCCGGCATTGGCGGCGGGCGGGGTTTCTTGTGCCATAACAGACTGGACAATTGCGCCTTGGCAAATTGTCATTGCTCCTGCGATCAGGAATGATTTGAACATCTTGGTTTCCTAGGGAACGCTCGGTCACCGTGTCCACGATGCCCGATCCGGGGAGAGGATAGCGACTCGATCATGGCCGCAACATCAAAATGGCACTTCCGAGGCCATCAACCTGACAGCAGGATAACAACGTGGCAAGAACCGAACATAGCCCCCAAACAGCGGTTTCGATCTCAAATGAGCTATTCGAAGCAGTTGGAGGCCCTATGATCGCGGGAAACCTTCCCGGCAAGTACTACCGGCTCAGCAGGGAGGCAGCGGCGATCACAGCGAGTACGACAGCAACGAAGACAACCAATCGCCCCCAACTCACCTCGTCGGAACGTGTGCCTTCAGCTTGGCGAATTTCTTGACGCAACAATTCTTTTCCACGAGCGACCACATCGTCGGCACCAACATCCTCGTCCGGTTGATTACCCGCATTGCTGTGATCAGCCACAAAATTTTCATCCAACTGCAGCATCAACGCCTGTACCTGCCGAGCATTGAATGGGCGATCTTCAGGATTCTTCTCCAACAACCGCCCAACAAGAGCATCCAGTTCGAGCGGGCAAGAACCGGAAAAATCGCGAACATGAGGAGCATCAGTGCGAAGGTGCTGCTCGAAAAGCTGCGCAAAATTGTCGCCCTGAAATGGGGTCCGGCCAACCAGCATTTCAAACAGACAACAACCGAGTGAATACAAATCAGCCTTGCCTGAAACAGCCTCATCTCCAGTGATTTGCTCAGGTGCCATGTAAGCGTGAGTTCCAACGGTCATTCCACTGGCAGTGATATCACTCCGATCAAGATCACGAGCAATTCCAAAGTCACCGAGTTTAATTTCACCCGACTTGGTCAAAAACAAATTGCTCGGTTTGAGATCACGATGAATGACTCCATTGTTGTGGGCGTACTGTAGAGCCGAGCAAATTTGGCGAGTCACCTCAACAACGATCGGCCAATCAAATGCACCTTTGATCTGCAGCAACCCTTTGACAGTACCTCCGTCGACAAGCTCCATGACGTAGAACAGGGTTCCATCATCTTCACCACCACCGTAATAGCGGACGATGTGCGGGTGGCTCAAGCGTTCCAGAATCGCCATTTCACGGCGAAAGCGAGCACGAATCACTTGATCCTGGGAAACTCCCGGATGCAGTTTTTTGATCGCGAACTGTTTACCAGATGATTTCTCGGTGGCGCGATAGATGGTACCAACGGTACCGACCCCAAGGACGTCACCCAATTCAAATTGGGAAATCTGTCGAAACGTCTGCATGACTGGCTAAATCTCCATCACCTGCATGTGGCTCCGTAGCGGCCCACACGCAAACAACTCTTCGCCAGACGAGATCGAACGGCATGGGCTCAGTATGAGCCGTTACCAGTGATCAAAAACCAGACCTAAACGCCTGCAATCTTCTCGATGCGAACTCGAGTGTGGATCTGGCGATGACCCGTTCGGCGTCGGCTATTTTTACGACGTCGAAATTTCTGTACGTAGATTTTCTTGTCCATTTTTGGACCGATGATCGACGCTGTCACGGATGCGCCATCAAGCGTTGGCGAGCCGAGCTTTAGTCCCTCGTCGCCGCTTACGGCCAGAACTTTTTCGAAAGTGAGGCTCTCACCTTGGGGGACATCTCGGTAATCGACATCGACCTCCATTCCAGGCTCGACTCGATATTGGCGACCGCCGTCGACGATGATGGCGTACATAGGACTATCTCTCTACAAGTTTGGTATCTGTTCTTTTCGGGCCGCGTAGTTTAACGCCCCCTGTCTCTGGCGCACAGGCCTTCCTGGGGGTCTTTTGTGGCGTTATCGGTTTGTTTTTCTCGGTAGTTGGGGTGTTTTCCTGATTTCGCTGATGAAATCAGTGCTAACCGCTGGAACGATCTNCCCATGGCCAACCCTGTAACTGACGAGAAATACCGTGTTTCAGGGGTAAATCAACGCATGACCTCCCAGTTCTCTGCAAAAAAAGAGCGTTTTCCATCCACTGCCAATCAGCCCTCCCTGCGGCGCGACAGCCTTTCGTGCCAGCTGACAANCTGACTCGCGAGACGCTATTTGGGCCAAATCGGCTCTCGATTATCGAGAAATGATTGAATCCCCTCACGGGCAGATTCGGTCGTACAAGCGGTTGCACTCCCAGCCGCACCCGCCGATAGCTGGCTCAGCAGCAATTCACCCACACTTTCGTTGAGCAGGCGTTTGGTTGCCTGGATTGCTTCCTGTGGCGCCGCAGCACATTGGGTAGCCAACTCGGTCGCGGCAACCCAAATTTGCTTGGGATCCACTGGCTGGTCACATAAACCCCAATGACTGGCCTGAGCGGCGGTGACCGTCTGCCCAGTCAAAACCATTCGAGCTGCGGTCGCCCCACCCGACCGGAATGACAGCAGGGCGGCCGTTGCCCCACCCACCAGTCCACGACGCACGGCAATCGCTCCGAACGTTGCCTGATTTGAAGCCACAATCAGATCGGCGGCCAAAGCAAGCCCGAGTCCTGCACCTAATGCACCTCCATCCACTGCCGCAACAATCGGCTTCGGAAAGCGAAGCATCGCCTCATACAGCTCGGTTAGATTTCGCCAGATTGCCAACCACTCTGGCAAAGCCGTACTTTCTGGCATTTGGGCAATCTCAGACAGCACATTGAGATCGATCCCAGAACAAAAATGGTCTCCACTCCCTGTCAAAACAACCGAAGCAACTCGCTTTTCCTGATAGATATCAGAGAAAGCTGTCGTCAAATCCTCGATCAATTGTGGATTCAGCGCATTTCGTNTTTGCGGGCGATCCATCAGNATCGTCGCCACATTTGCGTGAACTTTGACATCGACATACTGCACAATAAACCTCCGGTCACAAATCCAGGATCGAAGAATGATCAAAGCGTCCATGATGCCGTAATTGCGAACAGCAGACCAGTCATGCAACGCCAAAAGAAAACCCCACGAGCCGTCTTCACAGACAACTCGTGGGGCTTGATTCTTAAAANNAATCTCACAGATGGTGCAAATTACTTGCAGCAACCGCAGGAGACTTCAGTCGTCACAGGTTTGCATACGCGAACCTGTACTTCTTTCATCGTGGTGACAGGAACACACACGGTGTACTCCTCTGGTACCTCTTCCGTAACAGTGTTGTAGACCGTCACGTTACAAGTACGAGTCCGCTCCTCAGGTACACACTGGGTGTACTTGATTTCGCAAGTCTTTTCCTGAGTTTCCATGCGAGTCCTATTAACGGTACGAGTCTGCTCCTCGGTCTTGCAAGTGGTCTGCGAGACCATGCGAGTACGGTCTTCCATGCGTGTCTTGGTAACAGGAACTTTTCGAGTTCGTGTTTCCTTGACCATCTTTGTCACGGGAACCGTGCGTGTCTTCTCTTCAACACGGCACTTAGTAACGTCACGAGTTCGCTCTTCTTCTCGCGTCTTGCAAACGTTAACCATCCGCTTTCGCTCTTCAACAGCCATCTCACAGTAGGCTACCTCACGAGTCCGAGTCTCCATTCGTGTTTTACAAACAGGAACGGTCTTGGTGCGGTTTTCGCGACGATAAGTCGTAACAGGCACTTCGCGAGTCCGCTCTTCAAGACGAGTCTTGCAAACAGGAACTTCACGAGTTCGTTGCTCAGTGTGGTACTTAGTGACCACACAATCACGGGTGCGCTCTTCAGTACGACACTTCTGGACTTTAACCATCCGTGTTCGCTGCTCAGGGCGACACTTGGTAACGCTAACTTTGCGAGTTCGCGNTTCAGTCTTGCANCGAGTCACTGGCACCTTGCGGGTNCGAGTCTCAGTTTTGCAACGAGTCACCGTGTAGGTNTAAGGCACCTTGGTGGTTTGACGCTCGTAAGTTGTGCAAGGCACTTCTTCAGTTACCANATTCGGAACGTGCACACGCTTGTAAACCGTTTTGGTTCCGCCACAGGCATCATTACAGCCATTGCGACAACCACGATTGCATCCGCCGCAAGCAACTTGCACTGCCTGACACTCGTAGCTACCCCGATCACGGGTCACAGTTCGCATCGTAGTCACAGGAACGCACTTGGTGACAGTTCGCTCCGCACTCACAGTTTCCTGCACTGGAACCTGAACTGTGTAAGTTTGCTCGATCTCTTCGGTGTAAGGAACACGAACACTGTAAGTCTGCTCGACTTCCTCAGCGTAGGGAACCATCACCGTGTAAGTCTGCTCAACTTCCTCAACNTAAGGAACTCTGACCATGTAAGTCTGAGTTACTGTTTCCTTAACAGGTACACGAGCGGTGTACGTCTGCTGAACCATCTCAGTGTAAGGAACACAAACCTTGTAGGTCTGCTTGGTCATCGTCGTCTCAGGAATACAAACGGTGTACGTTTGCTCGATCTGTTCGGTGTAAGGAACACAAACCTGATACTCAACTTCGCGAGTCTTCTTCACAGGAACCTTGACACTGTAGGTCTGCTCGACCTGCTCTGTGTAAGGAACCATCACTTTGTAAGTTTCCTTCTCTGTGTAAGGAACCATCACTTTGTAAGTTTCAGTCACTTCCTCAGTCTTGGGCACACAAACGGTGTAGGTCTGCTCGACCTCCTCTGTGTACGGCACGCAGACCTGATAGGTCTGCTCGACCTGANTCGTTACTGGTACTTGAACCTTGTAAGTCACTTCCTCTGTANACGGAACACAAACATTTACCTTGTAGGTTTCAGTACGTGTTTTCTCGTGAGGGACATTGACTGTATATGTCTGCTCACGAGTTTCGACTTTGGCCACTCTCCGAGTGACATTTTTCATTCTCGTGCGTGTTTCACGCTGATAGCTCGTGTGAGGAACCATNCGGGTCTCAGTGACATACTGAGAACGCGTGACCGTGCGGGTACCGCACGCAGTTTTCGTTTCGCCACAATCCGTGNCGCAGGCAGAACTAGTTTTACATCCATTGCAACTGCCACATGCCGCTTCGGCCCCCACGCTGCACAGCAACGCTGCCAAAATCCCAAGCACACCGNGCATCAATCTCGATCTCATTTCTATCTATCCCCTCCTAATACCGCCAGCAAAATGCANGCAAACAAGATTCCTTGGTGNCAAGATGTAACAACTGCACAGTTTNTGCAGAGACCCACCAAGCCNCCTGAGTCTAGGCGTTGCAGGTCGCCTGTCAATCTGCGCCNCTCGACGAAGATGGGNAAANAAGGCAATTTAAANGAGGCATGCCTNTTCCTCGGGCTACANACTTGGGGGGTAGGTAAATNTGNTCGGANNTTTNGNAGCCTNCCNGAGGCAGTTTTCCNNGNTGAGCGACATCACAAANNCNCGGAAAATCAGACCTNNAATCAANGCTCAGTGAGCTCCGCCTCGGGNCTGNCTNNGNNATGCGNNGGGANACAGAGCGGNGTAAAAAGAGCTGAGTNNTGGCCAGACTTCACAGNGGTCATGAATTGGGACCGNTGGNAACGGCTAGACGGTTACTTTTCCGGCCTCTTCTTCGGACGTGAGTCTTCCTCTTTAGGCATCATTTGGTCAGGTAAGTTGGCCTCCCTGATCAGACCATGACACCGTGAACGCTGAGACCCACACACCACTCAATCCCAGCAATCCGGCCACGACGACAGCCCAAACCAGAAGCCGGGAGTTTTCTTCACCCAAAGGGCAAGAATCGAATAGGAAGAGCCGATAGCCACGAAGAGGGGCAATTTTGTGAAAATCATTGCCCATCTTGTAGAAGTCGGCACCTGTGACAAAACATGCCTTGTTCCCTATGATTCAAAGTGGTGTCAGAACGTTGGGCCCCCACCGTGTTTCACGGTTTGTTCATAGGGGGTCGATTGCTTTGTTCTGTGCCGGGCGGCAACAGCCCAATCGTGAGCGATCACGCTTCGGCTTAGTCGTGAATCCACGTCTTGGAGTGCCAAGACGGGTTGTGATAGGAGAAGGTCGATGAATCGATCGCCTCAGGCGGTGACACAGTCCATGAGCGAATCAGGCAAATTGATCTGCGTTGGAGATCCGACCACGCTTCCCAGTGAGATCGCACGGGAAAGCGTTATTCTCGTCGATACTTCCATTGCTGTCGTCGACGCTTTGAATGAACCAGCCATTGATGGCGTGTGGATTGCTCGGGACCAGTTGCCTCAAATCAGTGAGCTTCGTGGAATTGCCCAGAGTGGGCTGATGCTGAGAGACATGCCAGAAGGCGTGGCGTTGATGGACTCGGACATGCGCGTGCTGTGGGCGAATGATCGCCTGATTGAATGGGCCGGTAAGGACAATTTGCCAGTGGCCGGCAGAAATTTCTACGATTTATTGTCGAATCCCGAGATCATGGGACCTGATTTCTGCCCATTCCATACCGCATTGGCCACCAGCGAAGAAAGTACCAGCACGCTGCACAGTGATGGCAACCGGTACTATCAGATTCACGCCGCACCGATCGTGCAAAGCAATCACTCACGGCAATTGATCGTGACAGTCAGCGACGTTACGGATGAAATCCTCCAACAGCAAAAACTAGCTGCGATCCATCAGGCAGGTCGCGAGCTGGCGGACCTTCGTCCTACAGAGATTTTCATGATGGAGGTTGACGACAGGATCGACCTTCTGAAAGAGAACATACGCCATTATTTAAGCGATCTACTCAATTTCGAGGTCATTGAGATACGGCTACTCGAACATGCGACAGGTAATCTCGTTCCGCTGTTGAGCGTTGAGATTGACCAGGATGCATCTGATCGGCAACTCTTTGCACACCCCCAAGGGAACGGCATTACCGGCTACGTGGCCGCCAGCGGCATGAGCTACGTTTGCCACGACGTCGAGAATGATCCCTTATTCATTCCGGGGACGAGTACATCACGCAGTTCCTTAACAGCCCCTTTGATTTTGCACGATCAGGTGCTTGGCACAATCAATGTTGAAAGCCCGGAACCGGCCGCATTCACCGACAGTGACCTCCAGTTCCTGGAAATCTTCGCTCGCGACGTTGCCTTTGCACTGAACACACTCGAGCTTTTGGTTGCACAAAAAGCCAACACTGCTCAACAATCGTGTGATGCTATTCACAGCGCAGTGGCGATGCCCGTTGATGAGATCCTAAATGACGCTGTGAATGTGATGGAGGGCTACATTGGGCACAGTCCCGAAGTGGTCGATCGTTTGCGGCGAATCTTGCACAATGCGCGAGACATCAAGCAGACCATTCAACAGATTGGTCAGCGAATGACACCCCTGGAAGCAGTCCCAGCCGGTGTGCAATCACCGCAACACGCAGCGCTGAGAGATAAACGAATCCTTGTAGTTGATGCTGATGAGCAAGTTCGCGAAGACGCGCATCAGTTGCTGGAACGGTACGGTTGCGTCGTTGAAACTGCACAAAAAGGTGCAGAAGCCGTGATGATGGTTCGCAGCAGTGGAGGTTCAAGCGGCTATGACGTCATTATCAGCGACATACGCTTGCCCGACTTCAGCGGCTATCAACTCATGTTGCGACTCGGTGACATCATTCACCGGGTACCAATGGTTCTGATGACGGGATTCGGGTACGACCCAGGACATTCCATCGTGAAAGCACGGCAGAATGGGCTTCACCCGAAATGCGTGCTGTTCAAACCGTTCAGGCTGGACCAGATGATCGACGTCGTGAACACGATACTGGATCTCAACAAAAACGATCCGCTACGCCCCAGTTCTGATGCTGATCGCAAGCCAACATCCTGAGTCTGGTTATGCTCGCAAGCTGGGTGAAGGCAGCGGTGAAGCTTGACGAAAACCAGCTAGGTTCAGTTGCTTTCTTCCATATCCTGGATGTACTGCCGCAAGCGTTCCAACTCGTCCGCGGTTCCCTTGAGCTTAAGCATATTCTCAACCCGCTTGAGCAACTCGACCTGATTGACCGGTTTGCTGAGAAAGTCATCCGTACCAGCTGACACAGCACGCTCGATGTCACCCAACTCATTCAAAGCGGTGACCATCAGGATCATGACACGGCTGGTTTCGGGATTCCCTTTTAGCGTCTCACATACCTCAAATCCGCTCAACCGCGGCATCATGACATCCAGCAGAACCAGATCAGGATTGAATGATGCGACCTTGTCCAGCGTGTCTTGACCATCAATCGAAGTCTCGATCTCGCAGTCTACATTCACGAGATAAGCCTCGAGCAATTCCCGATTAGCGTCGTTGTCATCAGCGATCAGAATTCTGTGCATTGAACGGATTGAGGGGTACGTCGGGTTAAAAATATCTGGGCCCAGCGATTCAGAAATCTGAAACGCTGGTGGATCAGCAAGCTGGGGCAGTCGCGACTCGTCCCGCGGGAACAGGAAAGTCTTCACACATGTCACGCACTTCGCCACGGATCTTTTCATGCATCGCAGAATCGTCTGAATTGTTCAACGCCTGCTGGATCCAGACACCCACACGTTTCATTTCCTCTGGACCCATCCCGCGGGTGGTGAGCGCGGGGGTTCCGATCCGGATCCCCGAAGGATCCATCGGTTTCCGAGTGTCAAACGGAATCATGTTCATGTTGACGGTGATGCCACAGTTGTCCAACACTGCCTCAGCCTTCTTTCCGCCAAGTCCAGCAGCGGTGACATCAACGAGCATTAGGTGATTCTCGGTTCCCCCGCTCACAAGAGGCAAGCCGTTGGCCATCAGCGTCTCAGCGAGCACCTTTGCATTGTCGATCACCGCCTGCCCGTAGACCTTGAAATCGTCTGCCATGGCTTCACCAAAGCAGACTGCCTTGGCCGCGACCACGTGCATGAGCGGACCACCCTGCGTTCCGGGGAATACATTTCGGTTGACTAATTTAAGGTGGTCTTCCTTGCAGAGGATCAGACCACTTCGGGGTCCCCGCAAAGTTTTGTGCGTCGTTGTGGTGACATAATCGGCGTACGGCACAGGGCTGTTGTGGACCCCTGCAGCAACCAGCCCTGAGTAATGGGCCATATCAACCAACAATCGGGCACCGACTTCATTTGCAATTTCAGCAAACTTGTCGTGTGGAATTTCGCGAGGATAGGCACTCGCTCCAGCCACAATCAATTTCGGTTTGTGCTCTCGTGCCAATGAAGCGATTTGATCGAAGTCGAGACGGTGATTTTCCGGATCGACTCCGTAGCTGTGAAAGTTGTAGAGCCGCCCACTGATATTCAGCTTCATCCCATGGGTCAGGTGTCCACCTTGAGCCAAATCAAGTCCCAGGACGTGATCCCCCGGTTCCAGACAACTGAGGTACACAGCAGTATTGGCCTGCGACCCACTGTGAGGCTGCACATTGGCTGCTTCGGCACCGAACAGCTGCCGAGCCCGCTCAAGTGCAATATTCTCCACAACATCGACGTGTTCACATCCACCGTAATATCGGCGGCCCGGATATCCCTCGGCGTATTTATTGGTCAGAACGCTGCCAGCGGCCTGCATGATCGCCAAGCTGGTGTAATTTTCGCTGGCAATCATTTCCAAGCCATCCTGCTGACGGATCGCTTCGGCTTCAATCGCGTCCCAGACTGCTGGATCTTGCTGCTGCAAAGGATTCATTCGGCCTATTCTCGATGATAAGGGTGGTGAACCGGGTCTGCCCGGCATCGGCACAGGGAAAAACGCCTGTCCATGGATTGTCGGTGTCAATAGGCAGACCGTCAATGTCCGCCGCGAGATCACTTCGAAGAGCCGAACCGACCTGTTTTTAATGCACCTTCCGTCGAAACAATGCGAAGAAGTAGGAAAGAATGTTTGGATTCCCCCTACTTTATCGGATAAAACGGTAGGTTGTGCTGAACTAAGCACCTTCCCCGCGCGTTGAACGTAGTAGACCTCTCCCGTCCGCTCCAATTCGACTGAAAAAGCGTCGCTTTTCATTGCAACGCTTTGCTGTGACCTAACCTTCCCAAGGAATCCAATCCTTAATTTTAAGTGTCCGGAATGAAATACCATTACAAACTCATTGCTCTCGCCCTCGCTTTCGCTCCGTTGGCGAGCGCCGAGGCCGTTCTAGCCCCCTTCGACAAGGTCTCTGAGGGCTACACCAAGTTAGCCGTCAATGACCAGAAAAACCCCAAGGGCCTCTTTACTCTGTGGAAGAAGGACAAGGATGCTCAGTTGCTGGGTGAATTGCCCAAAAACTTCATGGGGAAGAACTACTTTATTGCTCTGACTGTGAGCAGCGGTGACAAGTACGCCGGTCTGCAATCAGGCGACTGGGTCGTTCAGTGGCGTCGTTACGGCGATCGTCTGGCGCTGATTGCACCCAATTTGGACATCAGAGCCACCGGCGATGCCGAAAGCAAAGCGTCCGTGAAGCGTTTGTTCACCGATCGCGTGTTGCTGGATGTACCAATCCTTGCGTTAGGACCAACCGGTGGCCCCGTCATCGATTTGGATTCACTGCTGATTGGAAACGCGAGCCGTTTCTTCGGACCGTCGGTGCGCATTAGCAACAGCCGAATCACGAAGTTGGCCTCCGCCAAGGTATTCCCAGGGAATGTCGAAATCGCTTTTGAGATTGTAGGAGGCACTGGCCGCCTGCAAACGATTCACTACTCATTTAGTGAAGTCCCCAGTGTGACAGCAGGGTACAAGCCCAGAGAAGCTGATGAGCGAGTGGGTTACTTCACGACATCGTTCTCCGATTTGAGCCGATACGAGGATGACGACACTCGCGTTCGTTTCATCAATCGCTGGAAATTGCAAAAACGTGATCCGAGCCTTCAACTCAGCCCTCCAAAAGAGCCCATTCGGTTCTACGTCGAGCACACTGCGCCCGTTCGCTATCGCCGATGGATCAAGGCTGGTGTTGATTACTGGAACAAAGCATTCGAAAAGGTAGGCTTGATCGACGCGATCGTGATCGAATATCAGGACGCCCAAAGCGGTGTTCACATGGAAAAAGACCCCGAGGATGTTCGCTACAACTTCATTCGTTGGTTGAACAACGATGTGGGAACAGCAATCGGCCCGAGTCGCGTACACCCATCCACGGGTGAGATCCTCGACGCCGACATCATCTTGACCGACGGTTGGATTCGACATTTCAATTACAACTATGAAGACCTGATGCCCAAACTGGCGATGGAAGGCATGGCAGCGGAAACACTGGCATGGCTTGGAAAGAACCCACGCTGGGATCCACGCGTACGTTTGGCTCCAGCAGAAAAAGCAAACTATCTTCGAAGTGAGTTTCAACGGCAGTCGCAACTGCCGATGGCAGGTTATCAATTCGCGCAGGCAGATCCTGCCTTACTCGGCGACGATGAATTCGATGGTCTGTACGGACAGGTCAGCCAGAAAAACGGTCTTTGCATGGCCGCCAGCGGTCGCAACCTGGATCTCGCTTTGGCTCGGATGGACTGGGCATTGTCTCTGATGGCAACCGAAGAAGCCGAGAAGCAAAAGAAGCGAAAGAAAAAGAATCAGTCCAAGGAAAAGGAAGACGACAAGAAAGCTGAGGAAGCTGGCAAGGATGCAGAAGCCGACAAGGATGCAGAAGCCGACAAGGACGACAAAGAGAAGAAAGAAGAGGGAGCCGAAGAGAAAAAGGAAGGTAGCGAAGCTGTGGCTAAGAAACCCACAGCACCTGCTGATCCAATGCTCGATGGCATGCCTGAATGGTTCGTCGGCCCCCTGCTCGCTGATCTGGTTGCCCACGAAGTCGGACACACCCTCGGCCTTCGTCACAACTTCAAAGCCTCTGGCTTACTGACTCTTGACGAGATCAATAGCAAGGACGTCAAAGGCAATAAGACGTTCACCGCATCGGTGATGGATTACACACCGATCAACTACCGACTTGAATCTGGTGAAGTCCAAGGCGATTACGGAATGATTGACATCGGACCGTACGATTACTGGGCGATCGAGTACGGCTACACTTCCGACGACAAGAAGCTTGCATCAATCTTAAAGCGTTGCAACGAACCCGAACTGCAATACGCTACCGATGAAGACACCAACGGTCCTGATCCACTGGCTCGCCGGTATGACTTCTCGAAGGATCCTCTCGACTACGCCAATGAGCAGCGAAAGCTGATCAAACTGTACCGAGAACGCATCCTTGATAAGTTTGTCAAAGACGGTGACAGCTGGGCGAAAGCCCGCCGTGGTTATGAGCTGACACTCAGCTTGCAAACACGCGCCATGAACATGATGGCAAACTGGATCGGTGGAGCATTTATCAACCGTGACAAGAAGGGTGATCCAGGTAATCGCCCACCTGTTGAGGTCGTTCCTGCTGACCAGCAGCGAGCTGCTCTACAATTTGTGATCGACACCTCGTTCAACGACGATGCGTATGGCCTGACACCAAAATTGCTCGAACGAATGAGTGTCGACAAATGGTTGGATGGTGGCTCACGTGGTGCAATGTCCAATGAAGCAACTTGGCCAATCCACGACCGAATTCTGGGTGTTCAGGCATCCGCTCTGACGTTGTTAATGAACCCGACCACTTTGCGAAGGGTTTACGACAACGAATTGCGACTACCTGCTGACGTGGACACCTTGACGCTACCTGAACTGCTTTCATCAATCAATGAAACGGTTTGGAGCGAGCTGGAGGCAGAGTGCCCAGATGGACGCAATGACCGCGAGCCCATGATCTCCTCACTGAGAAGAAACCTTCAACGTGAGCATATGCAACGGCTCGTCGACCTGATCCTTGGATCATCCGACGACACGGCAGCACACAAACCCATCAGCAACCTTGCCAGAATGGAATTGAGAGCGCTTTCCAGCAAAATCCAAGGTTCACTTGAGAAGTGTGGCAAGAAGATGGATGCCTACACCAAGGCTCACCTGACAGAGACCAAGGAACGGATCGACCGTGCCTTGGAAGCTGGCTACACCTATAACGCTGCAGGTGCTCAAGCTCCCATCATGATGATGCTTGGCAGAGAAACCAACGAATAGTAGTGTTCGTGAATTCAGCAAACTGCTGAAAGGCAGTTATTAATTCAAGGGCGTCCCGGGAACGGGACGCCCTTTTTTTGCGCCTGCAAAGTAGTGAACAGAGCACTGCTTCAACAGGTTTCACTACTGGCCGCTGACAAACTCGCTAGACTANCAANTCCNATCATTACACTGGANCACACCGATANNCTNTCTTTGCGGAGCCACCTCATGCATCGTTCAAACGCNTTAGCGATCTCTTTTTTGATGACGTTGCCTTTGGTACTGCCAATNGAAAANNCATTCGCTGAGCAGTTGAGTTTCGAAAAGGTCGTGATCGATCCGAATCTAGGCAAGGTCTGCTACGCAGTCACAGCTGCAGATGTTGATGGTGACAAGCGCTTGGATGTTGTCGCTATTAGCGAACGAGAAGCGATGTGGTATCGGAATCCTGACTGGAAAAAACACGTCATGATCAGTGATGCTGTTACAAAAGATCATGTCTGCATCACTGCTGGTGACATCGACAAAGATGGGAAAGTCGACTTCGCGATGGGGGCAGGATGGCCAAAGAGTGGTGGAGAGATTTTCTGGATCAACCGAGGCAAATCTCTGCAGGAACCTTGGACGGTTCATCCCATTGGTGCCGAAGCTTGGACACACCGGATGCGATTCGCTGATGTTTTGGGAACAGGACGTGATCAAATTGTTGTCACCCCGCTTAACGGTGATGCCAATAGCGGTATTCGCCTACTGGCCTATCCAATTCCTGATCAACCAGCCACAGGAAATTGGACACCAAAAATCATGGCTCGTTCTCTCAATCGTGCTCACAATCATTGGCACATCAACAGCACCAAACCGGACCAATCCAAGGACACCATCGTGGCCAGTCAGGAAGGCTTAAGCTTAATACAGCGTGCGGCGGATGGCAGTTTCTCAGTGACGGGACTCTCCAAGGGTGCCACCAGCGAACAACCAACGCAACAAGGAGCAGGGGAAGTAAAAAAAGGCACATTTGGGCAACGAGTCATGCTCGCTACCATCGAGCCAATGCATGGGAACCAAGTGGTCGTATACCTAGGCAAAGCACTGAATAGCCAGATGCAACGAATAGTCTTGGATGATTCGTTCGCACAGGGACACGCCATCTGGTGTGCAGATTTAGATGGCGATGGAAAGGACGAAGTTGTTGCAGCTCACCGACAACCAAAAGCTGATGGCACTTCACCCGGGATCTATTTGTATCACGCAACAGATATTAGCGGAGAACGTTGGGAGCGCACTCAACTAGACGCCCCCATGGCATGCGAAGACCTTTGGTGCGACGACTTCAACGGCGATGGCAACGTAGATATTCTAGCGGGAGGTCGCGGCACACATGACGTGAATCTCTACCTCAATCAGACTCCGCGTGAACCTGAGACCAGCCTTCCACCCCGCAATTAACCCCAACAAATCACGACAACTTACCAAGTCACGGAAAACTGCAGTCCCTCATCTGCAAGCAACCCTTGAGAAAATCTCTTCAAGGCGTGAGGACAAGCTCATGAAACTGCAGTCACTGGCCTGACTCTCAAATCAATTGCTGGAGAGCTGGGGATTTCTGTACAAACAGCTTCCAAACATCGACTCCGGCTATTTAAGAAACTTGATATCCAGAACGAAGTTGAGCTCGTCAAGTTAATGATGCCGATTGACCCAAGACTTCCACTGAATGGTTACAGTGCTGCCTGAACCGGTCCCCCGCGATTCTACATGCGGCCTAAGATGTCACTGACTTCAGCCCGCTGTGGCGGCATGAAGTGATTGAAAGGCTCCGCCATGTGGTCACTGCAAATGCCATTGATTGATAGGGCGCACTTAGTTGCCTTGATGAATCGACTGGCGTATTTACCAACGCTATAGATTTGCTGCAGCCGATTGACGCGTTGAGTCAGAACTTCGATCTGCTGATGGTTCTGTGCCATGGCCGCTTCGTACAAATCGACGAACAGTTGCGGATAAATGTTCGCGCCACCATTGACCCCCCCATCACCGCCCATCGCAATGGCTTCGGCGGTCAAATGCTCTGGTCCAATGAACATTGACCAATCAGGTCGAATCGTTTTCAAACTCAGCATCTGCTGAAAGTATTTCATATCGCCACTACTGTCTTTGACACCAATAATCTGTTGGTGCTGCGCCAACGTTCGAAGCGTGTCGATTTCAAACCAAACCTTCGTCAAGCTGGGCATGTTGTACAGCATCAAGGGAAGCGGCACCTCTTCCACGATATCAGCGATGTATTTAATCAACTCCGTCTGACCCGCAGGAAAATAGTAGGGCGTCGAGAGGACAACTGCATCAGCTCCCGAGTCTTTGGCAAACTCTGCAAGCCTCAGGGACTCTACCAATGACGTATCAGTGACACCTACGAACACAGGAACCCGACGGGCTACAGTCTCGCTGACGAGCTGAATGAATTCACGGCGCAAGTGATAGCTGAGGCTTGGCGCCTCACCGGTCGTACCCAGAATGAAGACTCCATGGACGCCTCCTTGGATCACATGCTCAAGCAATTTTTGCGTCCCGGCGTGATCAAGCTTGTCACGATCCGCCAAGGGTGTCACCAAAGGCGGCACAATTCCTCGATACCGCGGTTTGGTTGTTTCAAGAGTGGCCATACTTTGTTAAACCGTCATCCAAGCAGCTTTGTAGTTCAAACCAAGATTGAGAATTCGCTGCAGTAGCGCTTCGTAGGAGATCCCTACCGACTCCGCCGATTCCGCGAGATCTTCACCAAACTCGATATTTGGATTTGCATTTGCTTCAATGACATAGATTTCTCCCTTCTCTGTCATCCGCAAATCCATGCGTCCATATCCGCTCATGCTGAGTGCTCTGTAAACCCTTTTGCAGAGTTTTGAGATGCGTTCTTGTGTCGCATCATCCAGATCCTTTGCAGCGTGCGTCGTGATCTGGTGCTTTTCCTGATACTTCCGATCCCATTTGACTCGACTGGTAGCGATGCGAGCGAGATCGTCGGGCATGCTACCAAAGCTCATCTCCCAAGCAGGGAAAGTCCGCAGTCGAGTATTACCCAACACACCAACGTACAGTTCCCGTCCTTCGATGTACTGCTCCGCTATCGCATCATCATTCGTTTTCTCATGAATGAACTTGACCCGCTCGGCCAAAGCTTCATCGGTATGCACGATTGATGCCTGTGCTATTCCATAGGAAGCATCTTCAACAGTTGATTTAACAAACAGCGGAAACGACAATTTTTTTGGCCGATGAACCGTCCGCCCAACCGGAAATACGGTGAACCTTGGAGTGGGAATTCGATGGTAAGTCAGTACCTTCTTTGACAGAGCCTTATCTTTGGTCAACAGTAATCCCCGAGGATTACAGCCTGTGTAAGGTTGCTGCATTAGTTCCAAGTAACTGATCACTGCAAAGTCATAAGTCACAACGCCATGAAATTCCTCGAGCATCATGAATGTGATATTGGGTTGAAAATCTCGCAACGCCTCTCGAATCGGCGCCAGATCATCGTAGACCCCCAAAGGCAACACTTGATGTCCCAAGCGACGCAGAGTTTCACAAACATCGAACTCTGCTTTCCACGGGTCCATCTCAGCTTCTGAAACCCCATCGAGACTTTGAGGCGGCACATGGCCATCACGCACAAGCACCAGAACACGCAATTTGCTCATCGCTTGGCTCGGGGTTGGTGGCTATTGATTAGTTTCGTTGCAGCAGAACATGACAAAACCAAGTCCAGCCATAATCCCGGTGGACAACATTCCAACTGATATTCGTGACCAGAGCAAAAGATATTAAATGGCAAAGCGATGCCTTCCCTCATGTATGAAGCTCGTCGTCCGCACGGCAACCAGAATCATCGCATCACGCTTTGCATCCTCAGCAGATGCTCCCAAACGCAACTTGAGCTCACGACATCGCTGAATCATTTCCTGCACCACTTGATCAATCGTGTACGTGTACTCTCCAGTCCAGCGTGCAACCGCGCGGCGTAGTTCACCACGAACGCGCACCAAAAAGGCTGCGGCCGTTGGATTTCGCCGATGTGCTGGATCGCTCGAAAAGAGTTTTCGCAAATCGTTGTCATAGATACTTGGGAAATCGAATCCGTATCGCTCTCGTTTGCGTTCGTAATGTGAACGAAGAGTTTTTCGGATTCTTGAAATCGGTTCCGCTTTGGCCCTTGATTTCACATGAGCGCTTTTTCCATTAATCGACTTCATCAGATCATTGACCATATTCAGCTTATTGATCGCCGGCCAGTTTCGATAGCGAGTTCGCCATCGTGATCCCGGACGAAGCCAAACAGCGAAGGTCTCTGCAAAATCTTCCAGTGGATGTGCCTGAGCGTACCACATCTCGAGGTGCTGCACGAAGTTTCGACTGGAAGGCTTCGGGCGATAACAATCTGGGTAAGGCTGAGAAGGTTTTCCAAATGCTTTCCGGTAGCGGACACGCCGTCGAAGACGATAGGCTGTGTCAATCGCGTGACCTGCCTCGTGCCTCAGGATTTTCATGCACCAGGCTTTGGTGCCACCCTCAACTTCAAGCAACTGCTTTCGCTCCAGACGCATCAATCTTGGGTGAGCCAAATAGAAGGGAATCGCGATCCCTGGAATACCATCTGGTGAGAACCATTCGTCACTCAACCAACAATGCGGTGAGAACTTGAGTCCGCGATGTGCCAATTCGTGGTTAAGCTGTTGGATCCGATCTTCCAGAGGAGTTCCGCGGATTGTGAGCTTCAAATCACAGATCCGCGCATCGAGCAACTCCTCGTCCGTCATCGAGTCCAGATCTGGCTTTTTCGTCGACATGTTGCGATTGAAAAACTAAAAACTTGGGAATTACAGCCGAAGCGATCGCGACAGTTTATTCAACAAACGACCAATGTCTTCATACAAAAACCACGAACTGGGTAAAAGCATTTCATCAAAGATAGAGAATCCCCACAGTGATGCACGTATGCCTGTGGCCTCATTCACAAGATTGACAGGCTCGGGCAGGAGCGCTATCGCTGTGCTGATGCTGCAGGGAGAGGGTGCTGAGCCAATCATTCAACGCTGTTTTAAGCCCGCAAATCACGTCCCATTCAAGGAAGGCCAGATCCGTTACGGACTCTGGATCGGGACTGAACCAGAGGCCACCGGAGACTCCGAAACACAAGCTCAATCCACCGAGCAACCTGCTGAATCCGTGGTAATCACCCCCCTGCCAGACCAAACGTTCGAAATTCACTGCCATGGTGGGCCCGCTGCCGTCGCTCGAATTGAAGCCGATCTGCGGGCGTGTCGTGCAACGTCTGCCTCAGCTGCCAGTGGCTCGAAGCCTTCGGAACACTCGTTGCTAATCCGCGAGGCCGAAACGGTTCTCATGAAATGCAACACTCCCAGAACCGCCGGAATTGCCATGGATCAGGTCCGGGGTGCTTTGCTTGATTGGGCCAAGAAGTGGCGAACATCAGTGACCCCGGCCACCATCCCAGAATTCCGGGCTGAGCTGGAGCCCCTGCTGAGCACTGCAGCCACCACCGTGAGATTGGCTGAGCCATTTCGTGTGGTTCTGACTGGTCCACCCAATGTAGGCAAAAGCAGCCTCCTGAACGCCTTAGTTGGATTTGACCGCAGTATCACGCTCGACATGGCTGGAACCACCCGGGATGTCCTGCATGCCAACACGGTCATCGCTGGGCTACCCATCCAATTCAGTGACACCGCCGGAATCCGTGACCACGCAGCGGTAGAAACAATCGAACGAGAAGGTATACGACAAGCCCAGCTTGCGGCTGGCAATGCCGACCTATTGCTGCTGGTTTGCGAACCACTACCCGAGGGTGGCTTCAGTAAAATAGCATTGCCATCACCTGAAATACGACAACTTCGTGTGCTAAACAAGATCGACCAGCAGCTCCAGTTCCGCCAACTCCCAGATCATCTGGACGACCGATTTGATGTTGGCACAAATGCTTTGACTGGTGAAGGCTTGGCGGAATTGATGGTTACAATTGGCACACGGCTGGGAAAAAACCTGCCTGATGCCGGTACACCTGCACTGCTCAACGAGCGGCAATGGAAAATCATGAACCAAAGCTCACTCGCGGATTCTCCAGAACAGATATCCGAGCTTCTGGGGCACTTGATAGGTCACAACCATGGGTAAAACAACATGATTCGAACACTCCTACTATCAGTAACTTTTCTGGGATTCATTTTCATGCCGCTTCTTAAAAGTTCCGGAGACGAGAAACCGAGTTGGGCAATTGTGATCCATGGTGGTGCTGGCAGTGACCCACAGAAATGGAATGACGCCAAAACCAAAATTCGGGAGGCGGGACTTAACCGTGCTCTAACAGCCGGTCGCGACGCTTTGGCCAATGGCAGTAATGCACTGGATACAGTGGAACTGGTGATTCGTATTCTTGAAGATGATGCGGCTTTCAATGCAGGGCGAGGTGCCGTCCTTACCAAGGAAGGTAACGTCGAATTAGATGCATCGATCATGGATGGAAAAACACGTGCCTGCGGTGCTGTCGCAGGAGTGACGGCCACACGAAACCCCATCAATCTGGCTCGACTGGTGATGACTGAAACACCACACGTGCTGCTCGCTGGAAAAGGTGCGAATCAATTTGCCGAACAACAGAAAGTACCGCTCGTCGCACCTGATTACTTTCTGAGTAAAGCGAGATTCCCTGAAACTGAACCACACTTTGGAACTGTTGGATGTGCCGTTCTGGATTCTGATGGAAATCTTGCAGCAGGAACAAGCACTGGAGGTACTTCGAAAAAGCTACCTGGCAGAGTGGGAGACTCGCCAATTGTCGGAGCTGGAACGTATGCCGCCAATGATACGTGCGCTGTATCTGGCACGGGCGTTGGTGAAGAGTACATCCGCAACTCGGTTGCCTATGACGTCGCCGCGCGAATGCGTTATGCCGACGAAAGCATCGAAGATGCGGTCACCACCATCATGCGGGAAACCTTGCAGGCTGGCGTGGGTGGAATCATCGCGCTTTCCAAGGATGGGAAAATCGTCATGCAACACAACACCCCCGGGATGAGCTGCGGAGCCGCTGATAGCTCAGGAAGATTTGAAACTCACTTGATACTCAAGGACGGTGGTTCCCCACCGCCCAATGGACCCACAGCCGCTAAAAATCCATCTACAACGCAGACTGAAATCACGCAATTACTTCTGCAACAAGTCAAAGACTGGAATCAAGGTGACATCGATGAATTCATGAAGCCCTACTGGAATAGTGACCAGTTGACTTTTTCATCGGGTGGAAAAGTCACACGCGGGTATGCAAGAACCCTGCAAGGCTACAAAGAGCGATACCCCGATGCCAAAACCATGGGAACGTTGGACTTCGAAAAGCTTGAGTTTCAAGCACTAGGCAAGGACGCCATGCAGGTGCTCGGCACATGGAAACTTGCGAGGGACAGCCAACCCATGGAAGGGCGATTTACCTTGGTGCTTCGCCAATTTCCCGACGGTTGGAAAATCATCCATGACCACACCTCAAAAACACCGGATAAAAAACCTGAAGATGCGGTGCAGCAGTGAAACCTTCCCCTCGCACCTGTCAACACATTGACCAGTTCCGGATTCAGAAGTGTCGGATGCTGTTGGCTTGCATCATTTTTGCATTAGCCAACTGCTCGAGAACACGCGGTGTGGAAAATGATCCGCAACCACTCCCCACGCGTCCGGCAATCACAGAAGCGGCAATCACAGAAGCTCTGCACCGTGCTGTCAGCTTTTTCAGAAACCACGCCTCGGCACACGGCGGCTATGTATTCCAAATAAGTGCTGACCTAACCAAAAGGGAAGGGGAGGGCAGCGTGACAGCAAGCACTGCGTGGATTGAACCGCCTGGAACACCTGCAGTCGGTCTCGCATTTTTGCAAGCGTACCGCTTGTGCAAAGATCCAATGCTCCTCGAAGCCGCCAAAGAAACTGCCGAAGCCCTCCGGCAAGGGCAATTGAAATCTGGAGGCTGGGACAACCGCATCGAATTTGACACGAAAGAACGAGCAAAATACGCGTATCGCACTGAAATTGAATCAACAAGCCAAGACAAACTTCGAAACACAACCACGTTTGACGACAATAAGTCACAATCAGCCATTCGGTTCCTGATGGAATTCGATCTCGAAATGGACTACGCCGATCAACCAGTACACGAAGCAGTTCTGTATGCATTGAACTCAGTACTCAAATCCCAGTATCCCAACGGAGCATGGCCACAACGCTTCAGTAAGTTCCCAGACCCCAACCTTTATCCAGTCATGAAAGCCTCGATTCCAGAGCAATGGCCAAAAGAATATCCAGGGACAAAGTACAGTGATTTTTATACGCTCAATGACAATACAATCTGCGATCTGATTGACCTACTTATCGATGCTGCGGACATTTATCAGCGTTCTGACTACCGGCGTGCTGCATGTCGCGGTGGGGATTTCCTGATCCTGGCGCAACTACCTAAACCCCAACCCGGATGGTCGCAACAGTACGACAAAAACATGCATCCCGCATGGGCAAGAAAGTTTGAGCCCCCTGCAATTACTGGTGGAGAATCCCAACGAGTGATGCGGACGCTCATGCGTCTCTATCGTCACACCGTGGGGCGCATTGAAGACGCTGAGCGTTTCCTGAAACCGCTAAACGCGGCAATCCCATTTTATCAACACTCCGAAATTGGAAATGGAAAACTTGCACGCTTCTATGAACTGCACACGAATCGACCGCTATTCTTTACAAAAGAATACAAGCTGACTTACTCCTCCAAAGACATGCCCACTCATTACGCTTTTGTGGTCAGTTCAAAATTGAATTCCATTGAGAGAGAATTCAAAACAATTCGACAACTTTCGAAAGCAGGACCGCCCAAGTCCACACCCAATCTCCGAACAAAACGCACGAAGGCTCTGGATGACAGAGTAGTGGCGATTCTGAACGATCTTGACACTCGCGGTGCGTGGGTGGAAATGGGCCGACTTCGATACCATGGTCCTGATGATACAACGACCCAAGTGATCCGTAGTGAGACCTTCGCCACTAACTTAGTGAGCTTGGCCACATGGCTGGGAGCAGAATAGTTTTTTTTCAAATTCAAGCTTTGCAAACTCAACGTTTGCAATTTTCCTACTGCTTATCCCACCTATTTTTGACTCGAGCTAATTGCTGAAAGCATGGCTGATTCTTCATCACGCACACACGATGCACCGGAGATCCCTGACCCGGATCAACGTCTACCGATTGTGTTGGTGCGTAACGCTCACCCAGCCATCCTGCATCCTGATCGGTTACTGGAAAGCTGTGGTTTACGTACACAGCGGCGAAGTGGTCCCGGAGGACAACATCGAAACAAGACCAGCAGTGGGGCCTTCCTGCATTATCCACCAACCAATACTACGGCAGAAGCTACCGAAAGAAGGAGTCAGGCCGACAATCGCAAGGTTGCCTTGGAACGGTTACGGTTCCGCCTG
>PAUV01000015.1 GCA_002712845.1 Rhodopirellula sp.
AAAGAATTGCTGAATTGCTTCAAAGGCTCGCATGGGTATTTCCAAAAGCCATAGGTTCTAAAAACAAGAGGATAACACGCAAATGCTTGATCACGCACCGGTGCCGTTACAATTTACTATCACCTGTACTCGCTGATTGGTTCACGAATTGATCCATGATTTTGCAAGATCGTTTGGTCAGATGCATGATTCCCCAAACAGGACAAAAACAGACCAAGTGGCAAGAAAATCAGGCAGATCTACGTTGAGAGAATTCAACGTGGGCTGATGCCAAGGCAATCCATGAATTGATTTCCGAGCTCCGCGGATACAATCCAGGGTCCACACCGTGGTGCTGCAATCCTTTGACCTCTTGCTCCGCAACGACTACTTTCCTGACCGCCCGATGGATCGAATTACGTTGAGCCAGTGCAATGGACTCAGCGTTTGCATACCCGGCAGCGACCAACAACATCGCAGCCTGAGCCCCTAAGCCCTTCACCTTTACCATCAAGGCAGCCTGACTTTGCCAGCGAGTGAGGATTTGAGTTGTCACCCCGTCAAGTTTCATCTTTTCTGCGATTTCGCAAGGTGGATCGTGAAGAAGATCATCCAGCCGCTCAACGCCTATCTCAACCATGCGTTGTGCAGCATCGGCACAGATGAACGGTGCTGCAAAAACCGAATCTCTTGCTGAAAGTTCGTTGACCTCTTTCGGCGAATCCGCACCTTTCCTGCTCGACTCCTGTTCGCTTTGGTCCGCACGACCAATCCAATTCACCGCAACCTTCGTGTCACCGTTGAGTTGCGTTGGTCGCCATTCTTTTTCAGATTGGTAGATACTAGCCACTCGGTGGACCACATCGATCTCTGCCGGAATCTGGTGAATCAGCTTCCCCTCAGTTGCATACTCATCGATCATGGAGTTGATCTCTTGTTGCTCCCTGCGGGAACTGAAATACTGTCGCACCAACCCTAGAGGTGCTCGACACGTTGACGTGAGCATCGACGGTGAAACCAAATGAAATGGGATCTTTTTTTCCCGGTCATTTTCTGCTTCATGCGCCGCCCGCTCCAACACCCGCGCCCAACCGGTGATCGCCAGCCCAAATATTTCAGCGAGTGCATTTCTGGCATCCAAACTTAAACCTTTTCGCGGATTCTCGACCGCGCTCGTCAGATCGTATTGATCGAGCAGCACACCAAATTTCCGATTTGCGTATTGTGATCCATGCAACATCGATTCACCCAGCCAACTGACACGATTGGATAGCTGAAAAATCACTTTCATCTGGCCGCTGCGCCAAAGTTGATAGATCTCAGAGTAGCCTCGATAAATACTCTGTTCGATTGGGCGGTGCAAAACCTTTTCCAACTCAGAATATTCGGTGTGCAAAGGTTGAAATGGGTCAGTGAAATAGTGGCTCAAAACACCTGCGGCGTGCGCAGCATCAGAGAAGCGGTTTGTCCTCAAGTAACGCTGCATTCGGTCATACCACTTGTGAGCCATGCGTGGTGCACCACCCCAATAACCATTTTTAACGTGTATCACATGATTCTGATAATCGCGAAAACGGGTATCAGGATCCGTCGCGCCGAGCAGATAGCGTCTGTGGTGCCTTAGCAAGACTCTCACCAAACGCTCTCCAGCAGGTGTCTGGACAAGCGGTAAAGCATCCAACGCGAAATAGTGATGCGTGCTGTTGCAATGCACTCTTTGTAAAAACGACAGCAGTGATTTTTGCAAAAACATGATCGACGGCTTCTGCTTCCCTGCGGATACGACGTACGCGATCGGCGGATTGTGGACGGTGCGCAATGCCCCGCAGTGTGCCTACCAAACCGGATTCATAGCAAGATTGATAGTTGCCGAAAAAATCAGGGGATGCCGATTTCCCCCAATTTCCACTCGCGGATAACCAAGAATTCACCTTGGCTTTTGACGCACGATCTTACGTGTGGCAGACACGAGCTCAGCAACCTCAGCAGGGCGTGGGTCAGGAGCAATCTGCGTGAAGTACTCTTCGTCAATCCCGAGAATCTGCCTGCGTTCTCGCAGAATTTCTGGATCCATGTCGAGAAAGGTGCCAGAAAATTCGAAGTCGCGATCCCAAAGAACAGCGTCAGCCAGATAGTCGATCACACGCTCCCACTGCTGCAGATCACTGGAAGCCTCCAAGGGTAGTTCTTCCAAAGACTCGAAGTCGCCTTCCGAAATGGTGACGGAGTGAAATGCAGAAGCTACAAGATGCCGCCAACCTGGTCGCTCGACCCATCTGGCTTGTTCCGTGGACTGCGGAAAACCAACTTCGATCGCCACGTGATCGCGAACATCTTTGAAGATGGCAGCTACCGTCGCTTCAAGCGGAGCCGAAAGCCGCGGGGCATCACCCATGTCAGTGAGCAAATGGGTAGCCGCATCATGCAGCAAGGCGATTCGCTGCGATGGGGTAAGCTGATCAAAAACAGCAATTCCTGATTCACAAATGACACCGCCCGCAGAATCGTCATCGATGTGCAAAGAAAGCACGTCCACCATCGTATCAATGGCCTCACGTACCAAGGTTGCTTCATCACCTTGTAGTGTTCGATCTCCGCGACTCGTGTGCCACATTGCAACGTGTCTCCCCAGCCGTCCCTGTCTCGTCTGCAAATTCAATATCACTGCTGCAGTTTCACTCTGCAGAAGCAAGACGTAATCACATCTTTTGTGCGGGTCATAATAACCAAAACACGTGCCAAGGTTGACGGTGGAAACGGATTTCCGAAGACTTTACCGAAACCTCGTTAACTACTTGCCCTGCAACGACTAAGGGCGTACGACGGCAGTCGGAGCAGAAAAAGTGTCGCTATTTTCTCGCCGCAACGGCCTCGCACGTGGACGTCGACGCGACAGTCCCGCCGAATCAGTTTGGTCAAAATGCACATCCATTTGTGGGAAGGGAATTGAAATCCCCACAGAATCCAAATTCTGCTTCACGGCACCAAGCAAACACTCCTGAGCTGGCCAATAATCAGAGACTGCGACCCAGACACGAACTTTCCACTCCACAGCACTGTCTCCCAGACCAGCCAGAATAACCGCTGTTCCGCGTCCTTCACCCGGTATGGTTTGGGACTTCAAAGCATCAGCAGCTCTCTGAAGTGCCGAACGCGTCTCCGACAAATCCGCGTTGTAATCCACCCCCACAACAACTTCGATTCGTCGATGGGGATGAAAGGAAACGTTTTCGATCGTGCCCGCAGAAATCGCTCCGTTTGGCACAATGATCCGCCGATTGTCAGCCGTATCAATCGTTGTGTTGAATAGATCAATTTCATTTACTTTTCCGGTGACTCCACCAGCAGTAATCACGTCGCCCACCTTGAATGGACGAAACACCAACATCAACACGCCAGCGGCAAAATTACTGAGTGTTCCCTGAAATGCCAGCCCCACAGCAAAGCCTGTGGCAGCCAGCATCGCAGCCAAACCCCCAAGAGGCGCTCCCAACTTGGAAAGCACGGCTGCGGTGATACTGCCCAACACACAATAAAAGATCAGCTTACCGACAAACTTGCCAAGGGTCTCATCAACACGACGACAAATTGGCCGGCTAATCACCTTGGACAGATATTGAGCAAGCAGATACCCAACAAAGACAATAGCCAATCCCAAGGCGGCATACATGAGTGCCGGCCCGAGGTGCTGGGTGGCGTAATCCTTCAAACCTGAAAAATCACCTTCACCGAGCTGCAAAATGGCTGCTTCGGTTGCCATCGCAATTCCGCCATCGATCACTTCAGCCTGCTGGGTCACGCCGAGATCCTTTCCTGTATCTCACATGAGGCACGCGCGCCACCGAATGGTGCACCGCAGTCCCGTGCCATCAACTCAACCCACCTATAAGACAGTTGGCTGGTCACCGTAAAGACTAGACCCGCGCAATTCGCGTCTCACCAGGAAACTCTCTTGGCGTGAAACTAGTTCGAGATGATCGGCAAATCACTGTGCGTATTCCCAGCGTCGCCCGGGCTGGATACCTCAGCCGCATCAGGGTCCTCATACCGTGAAACATCAAAATGCTTTGAGTAAGTTCCAAAGTCATTGAACGCATATTTCTTTGCCCAGCGATAAACAAAGCTTCTTTCCGGTATTTCATCACCCGGCTGAAACTGACTTCTCCTGGGGGTCACCTTCTTCAATTCGTCGATCACTTCAGCGCGGACCGTCGTGTCACGCGCGTTATGCTTCTCCGCCAATTCAACCAACAGGTCCGGACGTTCCATGATCACACATCCCCGCGTGTGCTGCGCTGTTAACTCGCGAAAATCACGCAGAAACGACGACTCATTCATTGTTTGAGCCAATGGCTTTTTGTCGTGGATGGAATCGGTTGCTAGCTGGATGACAGGGCAAGGTTCAATGTCGCCCCAAGGTCCAACATGGTGAGTGAATCCTGTGGCTGCCGGGCAGAGCGCGTTGCCTGCATCATCATGATAAGCGTCGATCACGATGATCGGCTTCGTGGCGCGGGTATCAACAACGAACTGTCTCACACGCCGCTGTTCCTCACTCGACAATGCTAGCTGCGGATTCGGCTCAGGACCAACAGGACGATAGATGTGATACCAACAGTACATGACCCCCATCTCAATCAGACGGTCAACCCAAGCGTTGTTAACAAGGTCATCAATGTTGCTCTTGCAAACGCTGGTACATACACCGACCAGCAGTTTGTTGCGGAGAGCGGCTTCCAGGCCTTGCATCGTGTGATTCAAAACCTCGGCACGACCACGTCGAGAGTCACTGATAATCTCAGTACCTTCCACGCTAATGAGCGGCGTAACATTACCCAGGCGTCGAAGTTCAGCAGCAACCTCGTCGGTGATGAAGTGTCCATTCGTGAAAACCTGGAAGTAGACATCACGGTTGGCTTCAAAAATCTTCATCAGATCCTTGTGCATAAATGGCTCACCACCGAGGATGCCGAAAAAGCTGTTGCCCATCGCTTTGGCTTCAGCGATGGTCTTATTGGCAGCGTCAACTTCGATACGATTCTGCTTTGCTCCAACGTCAACCCAACAGCCTTGGCAACGCAGATTACAACTGTTGATCACGGACATATAAAGAAACGGCGGGAAGAACTCGCCTTTTTTCAATCGGCGTTTGTGTTGGTGAACACTCCATAGCCCTCGCGCACCCAAAGTCCACGCCGCTTTCCAAAGCAAACGTTTGTCAGTTTCTTTCAGGAATCTTTGAGCGAGTCGCAAGTACATGATTTAGCGGTTTACCCGGTTGCGTGAATTCAGAAGCATAATACAGGTCTCAGGACTGAAATCGACAGGCGTCAGTCAATTGGCTGCAAGTCCATTGTCACGTCAGTATTACGTTGAAGGAAGTCCCAGCCTGCACAGGAAGACCGAATAATGCCTTAAAAGGCATTGATTCCAGCCGTTTCCCGGCAAGTCACCGAGCGCCGTGGGCATGTGGGTTTCACGCGACAATACCCAAACGGGCGGTCTTGGTTCATCCCCTTGAGATCTACCGCATACGCTTCGGGAAAAAAACCGGCCCATGGTTTGAATAAAAAAGCCGGCAGACCCAATGAGTCTACCGGCTTTGCGAATATCAACGAAGTTGTTGCTCAACTCACTTGCTGGCCTTCTTGGCTTTTTTCTCGAAGCCTTTTCCGAATGCTTTGTCGGAGAAAACGAGCTTCATTCGGGCTTCATCGTCCTTGGCCGAGGCCACTTTGTTTTTGCAACCGTCGCAGCAAAAACCTACTTCTGTGCCTGCAATGTTGACCATTTTTCCGGCTTTCACTGCACCACCACTGAAAGGGCAGCCTTTCTGGGTGTACTGCTTCGTCGCTACCAGTTGGTGATTCGCACGCTCTGCAAATTTCTTGGTATTCGCAGCAAACTTGCCAGCGCAACCACCACAGCAAAAGTAGACCTTGGCATCTTTATAATCTGCCGCTTTACCTGCAGATGCTGGCTTATTAGCTACAACACACTGCACGTTTTTCAGATCTGCATCACCAGCAACGACCGTCGCCCCAGCGACGATACAAATAGCCAAAAACGTCATGAAGCTTTTCATACTTTGATTCTCCGAGGGGGGGATAGGATATATCAGGCTGCTATAAGATTTGCACGAGCATAAGCACAGCAGCATACCGAAATCAATCAGTTCGGCAGTTTTTCTTCCAANACCATCCGTAAATAGCTACGCGACTCGGGCTGTTGCAATCCCAACTGCCCAGCAATCATCTCAATTTTTGCACGAGCTTGCTCAACATCTTCCTGATTCTCGACCATGACCTCCACCTCGACGAAGAATCCCAATCCCTGAACCTCGTCAATCACTACCCCAAATGGCCCGGTAGCATCACGAGCGCCAAAGGGACGTCGTGTTTTTCTCACCGTCGCCACTTCTTTAAAACCCAGATGCTCCAACAACTCGGCTGTCTGAGTTCCGTCTTGATCTCCCGGGTCCAAACGCCACTCCATTTCACGCCTCGCTTTGACCGTGCCTGGAAGCTTTGGCCCTTTGTAGGTGATCATGGGAACATCACCGATGCGGCGAATGCGAAAAGCTTCATTCGTGGCAGCAAAGTCGCGGCATGGATGNTTGTAATACGTGTCAGCATGATGCTCGATCGCTTCTTCAACCGCGGCGCACTCTTCCAGTGCTTTCTCAAATGACTCCAAATCCTGCAGATGATACTTTTGCTCGACTTCGTANGTCATGATTCAATTCCTCGTTTTGTCGTTCGCTGGNTTGCTTGGAATTTTGCCGCGGTTGCCGGACGGTTCCAACACCAATCGCCCAAGAGGTGTTGGTGCCCCCTCGCTGGTAATCCACACGTTCTGGTCTTGGTCCACTGCCAAGGCTTCCACCTGCCGCCACTTGGGCAAATCAAATGCATCTGGAAGCTGCTTGAATTGTTGTGCAAGCGGTTGCCTTCGCTGCGAAGCACGAAAGCGAAAAGCTTGAAGGTAATTGGTCACCCACAGATCTCCCGTGGATGCATCAAAATCTGCTGCTGTCACCAATGGCAGTACAAGTGTGGCAATTTTGGTCGCCGTAACAGTTACGTCGAACTCCTTTTTTGTTGGACCTGGCAACGGAACAACGTAAACGCCTGACTGCGGAAGAAAACTCTTGGTCAGCAGCACAATCTGTTTCCTTACGCTATCGACAGCGACTGCTTCGCAATCGCGAGCCCCGTCGGGATAACGCACGGTGATGCGACTGACCTTCTTCACTGTGTCTGACTCAAGTGGATCAGGTTCATCCAACAGAAATAAGTAAATTTTGGATCGTTGCCGGTCATTGTCTCCACAATCTGCGATCAGCAAACGGGCTTTGCCACCGCTTGAGAACGTACAACAATCCTCCCAATCATTTGAACTAACATCCTTGAGTTTTACCTTGGCTGTGCGGCGACCAGTTTTGTCATAGGCATACANNGACGCCCCATCTCCTGAATCGTTGTGAGTCCAAAAGTACCCTTCGCGNCGCAAAGAANTNGCCAANCCACTGCTTTCAGTGACGCTTCGATCCGCAAGGTACACCTGATTGCCACCATTTTCTTGAGTGACCTTTTCATCGTTGCTGTTTCGCTGATTATCTTGTCGCTGATTATCTTGGGGTGGCACCTCGGCAACCGAACAGCCTGAATGGCATAGCATCATCGCCATTGCACAGCACCAGAACCTGAAGCGACTCGACGGCTTTCGGCAGGCGATAGGCGAACGTCGCGCAAGTGAACGCCGAACAATTGAAATCCGAACAACAGCCCCCTGCTCAACAGTGTGTGAATCATGTGTTGTGCTATTCATGACCATCGAACTCCAACTTCTCTTTTTCATCGAGGATCTTCGGGTTTGTCAGCCGCCGCAACAGCAGCATTCAACACCGACTTCAACTGCTGGGCGACTCCGACGGGATGATCGCTATCACGAATCGCTCCGGTGACTGCAATGCGATGCATTCCGCTGCGAACAACCTGATCAACATTTGTCAGGTCGATNCCNCCAATCGCNAAAGCNGGNATCTGAATNTCGTCAACCACCTGAGTTAAAAACTCAGTTCCCACNAATTCTGTAAAGCACTTNGTCTTNCTNGAAAANACCGGTCCGCATCCGATGTAGTCTGCCCCATCTTTCACCGCATCACGAGCCTGTTGAATTGAATGGGTTGAGACGCCCACGAGGCGATTTCCAACGATCCTTCGAGCATCAGCAACTGGCAGCTCTTCCTGTCCAACATGCACCCCGTCCGTATCCGCAGCCAACGCAAGGTCAGCGCGATCATTCATGATAAAGACTTTACCCAATCTACGGGCAATTTCAGTCCCCGCTCTTGCCCGGCTGATCAACGTACGGTCATCGGCACTCCGATCTCGCAACTGGATAACGTCGACCTCGCCAACGAGTAGCTCTTCAACTTTCGATTGGAAATTGGATTGGCTGCTACCACAGCTCATCAAGACATACAGACTGGATGAATGCAAACTGCAATTTTTGCTGTGGGTCACAATACGAAGTTCGATCGCCGCACATGCTGTGTAGCAGCGGTAACGGATCTGTTCCAACTCTACAGAGATGTCAGGATCAATCGTTTTTGTATATTCTTCCAAAACTCGCAATGACTGCTGCGTACGGGCAGCGGCTGCCGCAACGACATCCGCCAGATCGGCCCGCAGGTATTCTCCTGNTCCGGTAATTTCNGTNCCCACATCCNCNCCNGTNTTACGAGCTNNNAGCAGAGAAACACGNGAGATCGNTTTCAAGGCANCNNCNAGACNATGNCGCTGNCTCTTGAATTCNGATGTCAATTTNGAATCATCTAAAACNAATCGGGCGATCTCCTCCATCGTACGAAGACCCTCACCAGCGCGATTCGCCGACGCGTCCAAGATGCGGTAGACGGAATTACGGGTCTCTTCATTCATTCCATTCATGGCCTGTGACANGTNGATGCCAGCTATTCACGATTGATCGTGTTGTTTGAATTNTGTTCAGCATCTTAAGGCGTGATTCAAAATCATGTCAGGATNGAGATTCGCTCCGCCAACCCTTGATTGAGCTTGGGGAATCAAGACCACCGACTCACCAGCCCTCGAATTTCCAAAGACNACTTTCCCAAAACGCGAAGTTCCAGTCCCACTTTAATCTGTCGACGGGACAGGGGTAAGANTCAGCAACCGTGCCAGTCANCGGCTGTTCAGGACCGTTTAAACATCAGCAGNGNACCAAAATGGTGGCCGTCAGGAATNCCAAATCAGGGTNAAACTCGCAGGTCTGATGCAAAAATTCAGTCGAGGCCGCGATCTGGTATTCCTGTCTCGTTGTCACAGAGCGGGGAGGCATGATAGGCTACCGAAGCAACGCCCTCGTAGCTCAGCTGGATAGAGCAGCGCATTCCTAACGCGCAGGTCGCAGGTTCGAATCCCGCCGGGGGTACTTTGTCTGGTCATCTCCCGACCACGCACCGCGAGTTGACTCTCAACCGCGGTTGGCACACGGCTAAAAAAAATGTGCGTCCTAACGCCCNTTTGTGGCAACACGTTACGGCAACGCTCGGTCTTACACGACTCTCTGATTTGTCAGTCGCCGCCGCCGTGAATCGGCCAAACCACGTCTGGTTGCGAACTCCGTCGACTCCGCTCTCTGGCTCTCGCTTTATTTGCACCTCGTAAGTTAGCGAGGTCGCTTTTGGGTAGTGCGAGTGTGCTTCGGGATGCTCATCCGTGAACTAGACTTCCATTCGTACGACCGAACCAACAAGCCTCCTCATGCAAGCGATGCTTCGCCGACCAACGGGCCATAGCGGGGCGAGACTAGCACGCAACTTATGTTGAGGCGAGAAGCGACGTTGCTGATTATCGCTCAGCAAGATTCGCGGCCTGCCGCAGAATCGGTATCTCGGGATGACCAAATACGAGACGTTTATTCTGTACTGCAAAATACAATAGGTTGCAGGATAGATTTGTGCTGCAGAATACAGTGCTGCCTCGCTAATCCTGCCCGCGACCAAAACTTGCCCCGTTCCGCTGGAAACCCCGTTCCGCTTGGAAAGGTGCGGGGACAGTGCAGGGATCGACGCGCCACTGACATCTGGCCATATGTGTAGTCCAAAAATGCGTGAAAACCGACTTTGTGCAGTATTTAATGCTCGGCTTGGTTGTTTGCCCCCACAAAACCAGATTTGGCAAAACCTGAGATTTGATCTCATCATCCGTACTATCCTGTGATTGTGTTGTCATGTCCTGAGAATCTGCCGATAATGGAAGCCTGCTGGGGCGACTTGTCGTCCACGTTTAGCTGTTACCCTCCTGCCAATGACTGTGAAATGAAAACTCCAAGACGACGTGATGTACTGCGTTCCGTTGGCGTTTCGCTTACCTTGCCGTTCATGCCTTCCGCGGCAAATGAAATTGGCAAGGGAATTTCCGATAAAGCCCAGTTGAATGCGCCGAAACGCATGGTCTGCATTGGAAATATGCTTGGGTTCTATCCTGCCACATTTTGGCCTGAAAACGGTAAACAAGACGGAAAAGTTGAGAGGCATCCTTCTCTTGTTACCCACAAGGAGTATGACCTCGGGCCAACCTGCAAAGCATTGGAATCGCAGCAGCAGAATATTACCTTGATCAAAGGCCTTGATCACTTGCTGACCGGCGGACATTTTGCAATTCATGCATTCCTTTCCGGGGTGCGGCAAGTGGATGCAAAGTCGATGCCAACGGCCAACATGACAATTGATCAGTACGCATCAGAGTTCGTCCCTGGGCAAACCCGATTTCCAACTCTTACAGTAGGCAGCGATTCAGGAATTCACGGTGGGTGTCAGCTTGCTTGGACACGAAGTGGAACGAGAGTGCCGCCGATCACTGGTCCGCAGCAACTTTTTCAAAAGCTATTTCTGGGAACAAGTAAATCAGACAAGATCAAAGAAGCTGAGCGATTTGAATTACAAGCCTCGATCCTTGATGGAGTTCTGGAGCAATCCGGAAGATTGCAGAAGAAACTGAATGCTGCTGATCGCCGCAAGTTGGATGAATACCTGAATTCATTACGAGAAGTTGAAAAACGTCTTGATCTACGACGCAGTTGGGTAGATCGGCCGAAGCCAAAGGCCCCGCTGCCAGAGCCAAAGAATCAGAATATGGTCAAAGATCTTCCTCTGCTTTACGATCTCATTCTGCTTGCCCTGCAAACCGACTCGACCCGGATTGCAACGCTCGAGATCGGTGGTGATTTCAATCCAAAAGATCTCGGTATCAAAGGTGGCTATCACAGTTTGTCTCACCACGGGCATCGTGAATCTGCTATCGAGGCATTGATTCGAATCGATCAATATCAGATAGAACAGTTCGCACGGTTCTTGGGCAAACTGGCTGCAACCCAAGATGGTGATGACAATCTGCTGCGGAAGACCTGCGTATTGTTTGGCAGCGGCATGGGTAATGCCAACTCNCATACGAACACCAATCTGCCGGTAGTTTTNGCAGGTGGCAACTGGAGCCATGGCAAGCAACTGGTTTTTGACCCAAAGGCGACTGGGCGACCACCACTGACGAACCTGTTTGTTTCGATGCTGCANGAATTTGGTGCCGAAGTCGACCAATTTGCTACAAGCACGGGAACTCTTCGAGGTTTGTCATGATGCTTGCCACTCGACAAATGCGGAGACTGTTCTTTACTTCTTTTATCTTCTTATGGGCTTGTGTCAGTTTTTCGCACATTGAAGCGGCAGACGAAAAGCCCCAGATTGCCGAGTCACAAGCGTTTCTGACGCGTTACTGCGTCGACTGCCATCAAGGCTCGTCTGCCTCTGCTCAACGCGATCTCGAAAAAATTGATTTAGCCAAAGCTGACTTTGATACTCAACTTCTTCTGCAGGAAGTGATTGATCAACTGACACTCAAGAGCATGCCACCGAAGGATGCTGAATCCCTGAATGCCCAACAGCGACTGAGTGCAATCGAGCAATTGACCAACCGGCTCCAGAGCATGCGGCAACAAACCCGAGAGACGGGAGGACGAACGGTGTTGCGCCGTTTGAATCAGCGTGAGTATCGAAACACCGTACGAGATTTGCTCGGTGTTGATATGACCATGTTTGATCCCAGCCATGAATTCCCGCGGGATGCGTCCGACAGTTTTGATACGATCGGTGACTCGCAGGTGATGTCGGCACATCTTCTTGAAAGCTATTTCAAAGCAGCGGAACAGAGTATCGGTAGGGCCTTTGAGATTTCTCAGCGTCCAACTGAACAGACCTGGCACTTCGCAGGAGACTTTTTTCAACAGGCAGAGTTATCGACTGGGCATCGAAAAGCTTTTGACAATCGATATCTTTGTCTTTACGACCATCCGTTTAACGACAAGATCGAAGGTGGTTACGGACCGCTGTCGAACTTCAAGCAAGGCGTTCCTTATACGGGCGTTTACGAGGTGCGTGTTTTGGCAAAAAACATGCATCAGGATTCGCCNTATAGCCCGAGGGCAATGAAAATTGATTTGGAAGAACCGTTTCGATTGGGGATACGGCCAGGTGATACAAATATCGAAGACATGGTTCACCGTCAGCCGATTCAGCCATTAGTTGCGGAGCAACTCATTGAAGGTGGCGAATTTCGCTGGTACGAATTCAAAGTGCAACTGGATCGAGGCTTTGCACCTCGGTTCACCTTCGAGAATGGGCATCATGATTTNCGAGGAATGGTCGGGCGTATTTATCGCTACGACAAAGATAAACTTCCAGAGAAAATCAGGGACGAGAAGGGGATTTTTGCGCAACGNATTGCGTTNATCCAACACGCACNGATTCCTCAGATCCGCATCTCGGAANTCCAGATACGTGGACCGATTCATTACGCCTGGCCCAATCGTAGCCGGTCACTGCTTTACGGAGGGGAATCGCTATCTGAGAAGGAGGTTCCCAACCGAATTCGTGAGTTTGCACGCCGGTCCTTTCGACGAACCGTAGAACCACGAGATTTGGACGGCTTGATCGAATTCTGGAAAGCAAGACGAACGCTGGGCANGTCGGTCGAAGAAGCGTTTCAGGACACTCTCAAGTCCATCCTGTGTTCACCTGAATTCCTGTATTTCCAACCATCGGAAAGCAGCCTTGAATCTGATTTCGCGTTGGCCGAACGCCTCGCGTACTTCTTAACCTCGACCATGCCTGATAATCAACTCTTTCAACTAGCAGCGTCCGGAGAGCTCCGGAATGATTCCGTGCTTCTTTCACAGACTCGGCGACTCCTGAACAGCAACGCATCGGACGCGTTCCTGGCTGATTTTCTGGACAGTTGGTTAAAACTACGATCGTTGGGCAGCACTCCACCTGACGAAAGCGATTTTTGGTTTTATTACGCTGCGAACCTGGAAGCCGACAGCACGAAGGAAACCCGTCTGTTTTTTCGAGATATGCTCCGCCAAAACAGGCCAGCAGGTGAGTTACTAAGTGCACGACATTCATTTTTAAATCGGGATTTGGCCAAGCTTTATGGCGTCGCGGATCAATTTCCTGCAGCGGACGCACATGAGTTTCGACGCATTGAATTTGATGCACCGTTAAGCATTCGGGGTGGGCTACTAGGGCAATCAAGCGTGCACACTNTTTCAGCCAATGGCGTAGATACGTCACCCGTTGTGCGTGGTGTGTGGATGTTGGAAAACATCCTCGGTACNCCCACACCGCCACCCCCAGATGATGTACCCGCTATTGATCCCGATGTGCGAGGCGCAAAGTCAATTCGTGATCTTCTTGCCCTTCACCGGGAAAGTGACACCTGCAATCAGTGCCATCGCAAAATCGATCCTCTTGGCTTTGCGATGGAAGCATTTGATGCAATTGGCAGAGAACGAAAGTTCTACGATGGAAAACGCAAACTACCTATTGATACCTCCGGGGAACTACCCAGCGGAGAAACGTTTTCCGATCTTGGTGAACTCAAGACACTTTTGACAAGACAACAGGAGTTCTTTGCCCGTAACCTGACCGCTCAATTACTGACTCACGCACTGGGTCGTCACACGGGCCCTGGTGACCGCGCGGCAATTGATGCAATTCTGAAACCATTGGAAGCTGATGGCTATCCTCTGACCAGTTTGATAGAGGGAATTGTCCAAAGCGATCTCTTCCGAAAGTAGACAATCGCATTTTGAAGCTAGAAATCACGCTAACTGCATCATAGAAGACAGATTGAGATCCTTGAATGCATTCATGCCCACCCCAAGCATGAACCGCTGCATTTCCCAAACACTGACAATTGAAATCAGACTGTCTAGTCGAATCTGACGATACGTCAAATCCGGGCTACAACGAGCTGATTCAAAGTTGGGATTTGTGTTGGTTTTTTATGCTGAATCCGCGGCCGTATTAGCTGTTATGTTTGTCGATGATGCAAATTGGCAGAAGCCGTGTTTTTACTTCATTTGATGTAGCCATCTCGATGACTCCAAATCCTTACGCATCGCCCAAATCAGATTCAACGGGTCTGCATGCTTCCTCAAAAAGTCATCGACTGGCGCGACGTTGCCTGCGGTTGGCGTTATTGATCCTCTTAGCGCCGGCAGTTTACAATTTCATCTGCTTCAGTTCCCCGGTTGCAGCAGGCCCTGATGAACTACGTATGCAGAATGCCTCTGCATGGATAACGTGGGTCAATGGTTTCGGTTTTTGTTTAACCGCAGGCGCCATCTGGTGCTTGGGTCTTCCTCTACTTGAATTGCTGACTGTTGTAATCCACAGGATTTTTGGAAGGGCAGCATCAGTCGATGCTTGGAAGGAAGCTCTTTATCAAGCCCTGAGCCGCGCACCATTATTCTCGGTACTGGGAGCGGTTTTATGGACGTTGTGGGTGGCAGCCATTTATCAGCTGGGTGTCGGCTTTTATGCTGTTTCTGTCCCCATTGGAGTAGCCGCGCACCTTCTTGCTGCTGGCTTGTATGTACCACTGTTTCTTCGCTGGTACACTCTGGAGCATTCAAAGACCTAGCATCTGAAAATGAACGCGGGAAGGAACAATGGTGAATGAGGCACGCCAATCGGGACCACGAGCCCGGCCAACGCTAACCCAAGTGATTGGATCTGATAAAAGTGGTCGAGCAGAAGTGTGATGAATCCGAATTTTTGTGAGATTTTAGAAAACGAATACTCGATTTCCGCAAAGGTTATCAAAGGCAGGAACTTCCGGAAAATAAACCAATCCTGGCTCGAGGCATTTTTTCCTAATGTGAAACGCAACACCGGACACTGGGTGTATCGAGGCTACCGATGGCATGCATATTCTTTTAATCATGAAGTCACTGTCTCAAGCGAAAAAGCGTTTGGGGCTTTTCAGGCAATGCCCATTGAACCTTTCTATTTATTTCATGAATGGAATGACAACCTTTATGAGTGCACTGCGGAGGTGTGGCCCGACTTGCGCGCTCTGAATGATGACATTTATATTTTCCCGCGTCAGTTGGAATGGATGTTCGTCATCACCCACGAGATGTCGATAGGGCTCGGGCCATACTTCGCCCATGCTGTAAACGAGTGTGGTGAGTGACCTACACGAGACCTGACTTGCTTTTTGGACAAAAAGAAGATTTAGTGAAACGGGGTTAATTCATGAACGGTCACACAGAAGATTAAAAACCCACTCCTCGGATACGTTTGCTGATAAGCTTGCCTGCATCTCAGAAGCCTCCACAATAAAACGGTAGGCTTGCATCTGGCAGAATTCTGCTTTTGGAGTGTCACCTGCATGTGGATTCTACATGTCGCTCTCTACGACTGAATCGAAGCCGAATTCGTGGCCTGTTACGATCAGTATCAGTGGCAGCAATGGCAATGCCGAGAGCGATGAAGGTTGAGTGTGTTGAATATCGATGGCCATCAGTTCAGTTGACTGGGCAACGCTGCGTCTTAATGAAGTCCGGCAAAGATACTGGATTCACGAGGAAACAACCGCATGAAGCCCAATTTCCGATCTCTGCGTTTTTCCTTGCGAACATTGATGCTTTTGACGGCTGGCGTTGCCGTACTTTGTGCGTTACCAGTCCACCGGGCATACACGCAGAAACGCGGTCGTGATTGGGTTGTTTCTCAAAACGGACATATTACATTTTCGTACAAGTATGACGCTGCAAAACAGCAGTGGGTTCACGATGCAACTCTGCCGTATCCGAGTTGGCTGATCGATGCATTGGGAATCGATTTTTTTGCGTCGGTGGATACGGTTGTGCTCGACAATAAAGAAGTCGTTGATCTTTCGCCCATCACCGATTTGCAAAATTTAAGGTGTCTCGGGATTTACATAGAAATCAAGGATGATCTCGACTTTACACCTCTTTCTCAACTGCCGCACCTGCGATCACTGCACCTAGATTACACAGGCATTAGTTCTGCCGAACTGGAACGCCTGCGTGTCTTGTTGCCAAGCGTTGAGGTGAAGTCTGCCGGTCATCCCGATCCCTGAGCATACATGCTCCGTTCTTACCAACATTGCTCCTACGACACAGGTAGATTCGACAACCTACATCTATGTTGAACACCGAGCACACGAGGCAAAACAGACGCAGGGGTTGCCTTGGGGAAATCCGAAACCATTCAACTTTCTGGTGGATTCAAGTTTGGTTAAGAGCTTGCAATTTAACTCCTGTCTTAACTTCGCGATGAAGCTGTTAGTTACGGCGATGGGCAGGGGAAAAACACCTTGATACTTCCCAAACGAACTCACCAACCTCTTCGAAGCTTATCAGTCTGGTAGCCAGGTTCCCGTTAAGAGCATTTTTTCAAATTTAGATTCAATCATTCAATCGATATTTGCATTTGCGAGAAGTGTGTCTGGCAAGAAACTCAAGGTGGCAGTCTTGGATGTAGCGTCGAATACAACGACATTCCGGCAATCCTACTTCTCCTTGACACACTTCGCAGCAGGAACACCAGTTGCCCGCCGCCAACTGCCCAACGCTCGCCGTGAAGATCTCTGCGTGGAGGGTTCTTTACGGGGAGGTAACCATCGCCAATTTAGAATCGCACGACCGGCTTGGTCTTTTTTGCTTTTTCCTGTTGAGCTTTCATGAATGCTTCGACAACGCCTGGCGTATTCCGGTTCCGATAGGCTTCGTGAGCGGGATCATCGTAACGCGTCATCATTTCTGCCATCTTTAATCTGAACTTCTCCAGTTCCTGAGCATACGCCGGATCATCGGCGAGGTTGTTCAGTCCATTGGGGTCGTCTTGGAGATTGTAGAACTCTTCTGGCACGCGATGCTTATATAACTCAACCCGCTTGGCAATCTCTGGATCTGTCTCAGCTGCCTCGATCATTGCCTTCCATGTGATTCCACCTGATGAATCACCGGTCATGGCTAGCTCGCGATCCGCCCAAAAGTTGTAGATGTAACCGAATTTACTTCCTTGAACGCAGCGCATTGGGTAACGTATTCTCGCAAAGATCTGGTAGAAGGTGGCAAACGCATACTCTCGATCCTGCTGTCTTTTACCGGAGAGCAAGGGCAAGAAACTCTTCCCGTCAAGTTTCGATATTGGTGCCAGCCCTGCTGCTTCCATCATGGTTGGCATGAGGTCGATTCCGGTGACGAAGTGGGCGGAGTCGATCGATCCTGATTTAACCTTACCCGGCCATTTCACGATCAATGGTGTCTTGGTGCTGTTCAGGTAACATTGTGCCTTTGCAAACGGAAAAGCAGCACCATGATCGCTCAAGAAGATCACCAGCGTTTCGTCTTCTAGACCACTCTCTTGCAGTGCCTTGAGTACTGCGCCAATATTTTGGTCGCAGCGGTACACATTGCCGTAATACTGTGCCACTTCTTGGCGAACTTTCTCGATGTCGGGCAGATAGCCAAGCATTTCAATTTCGTCCGGTGCGAACTGCTTGGTAATAGGCGGCTTATGATCTCCCCAAGACCGGGCGTCAATGTCGCTCCCAACAAAAGGGCGGTGCGGATCATGTGAATTGGCAATCAAGAAGAACGGCTTCTTCTGATTCTTAGCCATTTCAAAAAACTTGGCGGAATAGCGGTGAAACAATTCTGGATGGCGGGAATGCCCGCTTCGCCAAACCGCTTCCTGTTCTGTTTTGAAAGGAATGAAATCCCAACAGAATCGATCCACAGGTTGGTGGTGAATCTCTTTACCGAGAATCCCATTGACATATCCCCGACTTTTGAGCTGTTCAGGCAGGGTCGGAACGTCGCGGTCGATGGGCTCAAATCCTTCGGCGCCGTTGTTATGTGGAAATCGCCCCGTCATCCAAGACTGTCGGCAGGGTTGGCAAACAGCTGTATTGACATGCGCTTGCGTGAACTTGATCCCCTGCTCGGCAAGTTTGTCGATATTGGGAGTGATGCCAGGTATCTTGCAACCAAAGGCGCCAACAGAGCTGTAGGCGAGATCATCCGCTGTAACGAGGAGGATATTAGGTCGCGGCTTCGCATCCTGACCACTGTTGGCAGTCGCGTTTTCGAGCCTTGCCAGAATCAGAGCCAGAATCAACAAGCTGGCAACTAAACATCTGGGGCGAACGATTTGCATGTGCGAGGCCTGTGACTAGCGAGGGAAATGTGTGATTTATCTTTGCATCAGAAAATTGGACTGTCTCACGGCGACCATGCTAACAGCTCAGCAACTTAGTTCAACGAATAGCCAGCTATGAGGGCGAAAACGGTGGTCGCCGCAGATCGAGGGCTAACTCCATCTACCCAAGAAATTGCGTCCGAATGCGGCGAACTCCGGCTGATTGGCGACGATGCCATTGCGAATCAAATACTCAACGCGGATTGCCAACGCCATGAGGTGGGCGATGCGAGAGATGCAGCCTGTTGGCACGTCCGGTGTGCTGCCGTCACCCTGTTGTTTGCGTGCGCACGTTCGGCCTGCGATGTGGAACGTGCGAATGATCATTCCGCAAGAACAGAGTGAGCTGCTTTGAAGCTTCCATGAGCGAGTACGCAAGCAGCTGACAACCGATTTTCGATATTCGCCAGCCTGTCAATCGATACCGAGCATGTCTTCCTGTTTCTCACACCACGGAAGTACCAGTGCTGGTGGATTTTGCAAACGCAGAGTCCGCCCGAACCTCAGCTGAAACACGGCGTTCAACAGGAAAGAACAACTCGTTTACTGCCGTGTTGAAATACCGGTTGAGTTTTTCAGCCGAGGGTAGGGCGAAAAAGTTTGGAGGAAGAGATGAGTTGTTACTTCTCCACCGCTTCGGTATCACTCTCCTGAAGACGAAGCACAATGTCCTCTTCCTCCTGATCAACGACCGCACCGTTCAAGGTTCGTGACACAATCCGATGTCGGAATACGCCAGGCTCGGAAAAGTCAAATAGGCACAGTTCGCGTATTTCGCCAGCGGGTGCTTGTGCTGTGCGTTCCCACAACAACTTTCCACCCCGAGCCCGAACCAATTCGGCTTTCATGGCAACCCCCACGGAATTGTAAATATGGGATGTGATTCTGCCTGTACTGGAGTCGAATATGCAGATCGCGTGCGCCTCAAAAGCTCGCTCGCTCGGCGCACCTTCAGCATGCATTGTCCAGTCAAAGGACAGCACGGTTCCAGTTGCGTTTGTCCTGCCGGTGCACTTCACCAGCGTCGAGGAAGCACTAGCGTTATAGGCTGCCGACCCGGCGGAATCGTAGCGTCCGACATAAGTCTTGGTTAATGGTTCGAGCACGCTGAGTGAGTCGGCATCCAGCGTTGCGTAGTCGTCTGTTTGTCGGATCCAGATCTGGGCAGGCTTGGTCAAGTTGTTAGTACTGTAGTGAAAGTTACCTCGCGTCTGCAGCACGCCAACCATATCCGGTCTTTTTTCGTCGGATATCCAGTCACTCGCTTCCGCTTTGGGTAGCACTTTCTTGTATCGAACAATGCGATATTTCAGGACTCGCGAACTCAATGGTTCAATCTGCATTTCGATTTTCAACTGAAAAATATCAGAACCATCAGCAGGAGTGACAGTACGAGTCTGCAGAAAGATCCCCGGTTTATCAGTGGCTTCAATCACCCTTTTGAACGCAACACCGATGCCATCGGTGTTAACTCTTGTTCGGGTGAATGTTCCTGTAACTCCCGACAGCGGATCGGATTCTTCCTGAGCGCTCGCACGCCCCTGAGTAACCATCACCAAGAAAAGCGGGCACAACAAACGTAACGTCAGCCTTCGAAATTTCATCTGGATTCTCGTTGGATTATTCATGTGAATTTGATTCATGGAAACTCTCACCTGAGGGCTGAGAGTCTAATTCCGCTGTCAGTTTGGCTGCAGCTTCAGTACACAACGCGGGTTCAATCGTGGGCCATGCAGGTGGCACCCAACACGACCTTCACATCACTTGCTCACAATCGATGAAGAGGCTACTTGGAACCGACACTCGTTGTCAGAACAAACGATGCGAATATAAACGCGACGAGTCGAGGCTAATCTTCGATGCGATCATAGATCAGGAAATTATCCGGTGCGTTCTTAGAAGTCGCACGAAAGATTCCACGTCCCTGCTCGTACCATTTACCATCGTGAACCTTGTAGACCGAGTGGTAAGTACCTTGAGCGTAGTAGGTGTAAAAGTGATTCACACCATCCTTGATTTCAATTCGCATTGGAATCACGTTCGTATTTTGCAACTCACCGCTTGCATCGTAGACCTCGAGCGTTTCTTGGTGAGGTTCAATTCGCTTGATCCGGTAGGAACCGTCAGGGCGAACACATTTCCAGGCTCCCTTCAGTTTCTCCCATTCGGCGTTCACCGGGTTCATCTCAGCAGATGTCTTCATGACCCATTTGAGTTGCCCACCACTGACTCCTTTGCGAAGTTCATTCCACTTCGTGTTATCCGAGGAATCGTCTTGCAGGGCCTGAGTCTTTTGGTCAAGTTGCGCCTTCTCCTCGTCTGTCGATGGCATCTTTGTTGAATCCAGTAAATGGAAGATCCGATACTGGTGTGATCGGGCACTGGCAGTCGTGTTGACCAGTCGAGTGAGCCCCCACATTTTCAATGCTGGGTTAATTTCCATGACTCGGCGGAAGTAGGGAGCCGCGAGTTCTTTTTCAGCATCGACGTATTCCTCCTCACGACCTTCGACCGGTTGAAAGTAGCCAAACCGCGCGACGTCGATTTCCGGAGTTGCTGCACCTTCGAAGTCAACAATCTCGTAAGTCTCGGTGTACAGCATTTTGCGAGCAGCCATGGTTCGCTGCAGCAATGCCTCTTCATCCAGTTCACCACCAAGTTCTCTCCGAATCGCCCACCACCGTAGAGGCCGACGTGAATCATCGAAGGAATTAAAACCCTGCATGGTGACATACTGGCATCCCATGCCCTTCGGATTGCCAACTTTCAGCAAGCCCCAAAACAGGAGGTTACCTCGCCGACATCGTGCCTCATGGATTTTCATCCATTCTGCTTCCACGGCAAGATACTCATCCTCACCGCCCTCGGGCACACTCATATAACCGAGTTGGATAAAGTTATAGGGGCGTTTCGCGAGCTTCACACGCATTTCCAAGGGACGACCTTGGTCTTTCGCTTGCGAGTCATTTTCTGACTTACTTTCTGACTTATTACCTTTGCCATCATTTTTAGTTTCCACATCAGCGGCGCCGGCCTCAGTGAGGCTTAAAAAACTCAACGGCAAAGCGACCGTAATTGTCAGTGCCAGAACTAGCTTGATGAGTTGGACTCCACCGAGATTCAGTTCCCGACNAGGGTTTTTGGATAATTGCATTTTGGCTGTCTTTGAAAATTTNATGAAGAAAAATTGTCCGCTGAGATTCTCCCTNTGGCGAATCATTCCTGCTTATTTAGAGTGATAGTGATACCCTCTTCACTGGGAACCCGGATTCCATCCACTGTTCGGTTGACAATGGTGTGAGCAAACTTTCCCGGCTCCGAGAAGTCAAAGAGGCAGTACTCATGAATCGCCCCAGCAGGACTATCACCCTTGCGTTCCCACAGCATTTTTCTTTTCTGCATTGCGACGATCTTTCCACGCATCGAGACACCTGTGGATGAGTGATAGTCCACGATGATGGCCTTCTCCGTAGGGCTATACGAACAGACCGCCCTTACTTCAAAAGCGTCGTCGGCTGTGCCGCCCTTCGGTGTGCTGGTCCACTCGCCGATCACAAGCTTTCCTGATGGACTGAGCCGGTGTGTGGTCACAATGCGATTGGTTCCTGCCGCGACTCCATAACCTTTGCTGCCTGGATCTTCGTGTTCACCTGTGTAAGTACCCAGCAGTGGAGCCAGCATTTCTAGCTTGTCAGCCGTGACAACCGGCGCTGTCGTGTTTTCTCGAGTCCAAACGCCACCTTTGCTGTCCATCCCTCCCGTGGAATGCATACGATCGCCGATGATCTGAGCCACGACGGAAAACTGCGAAGTATCCCAGTCAGTGGCTTCATCTTCTGGTTTCAGGACTCGCATGCGTTCCACGTCCATCACCACATACTTTCGGCCACCAGCACTGATTACCCCCTCTCCTTCGCCAAGTGCTATTTCATCTTCACCCTGGGTCACCTGCTGGTATCTAAAGTGAAACTTCCCCTCTAAGCCTGCCGATTCAATCACCAATCGATCCGTCACTCTTTGGCCATCAATATTCACCCCCGTCTTAAGCCAGGTTCCTAAAACTTGCTCTGTCTGGGGCTTCGTCTGAGACTCTATCTGCACCTCTGCCTGAGTTTCTGCCTCAGACTCTTGAGCCATCGAAAGGCCCGGTAACAAAATCGCCATCAACAGAGGACACAACAGGCATAATGCTCGCGAACGCATAGACATTTGGATTCTCACTTGTTTAACTCAGGAAATAGTTGTGGTTCCGCGCGAAATCCCTATCCGCGATCAGCCTGCTTGCCGCCGGTATCTACGCCAATACGGCAAAAGGAGTCCCATTCGGACCAAGACGATTCGCCGCAGTGGCTTCAGAGCCCTAGTGCGAAATCAATGATGAGGATGCCCGACAAAAAACACCCTTTCAGAAAAGAAACAACAAGGTCAGTGCACGACGTGACGCAGGTCAGTCTCGGTTGCGATCCTAATTTTGGTACAGATTTCCAAGACACCCGGGGTTAACAGACAAGTGACATCCGGTTGGCGAGCAGGTATGCTGTAAGCGACGGGGATTTTCGCGCGGGACGCCGGTGAAAGACGGGCGTTTTCTAACGTAAAATGCGATTTTCGAGAGCAGACCAAGATTCCCGATAACGACGCATCTTTGCGAGACCGCGCGGAACCAACGACCAAGGACGAGCGAGATCTGTTTCCGTATTTCCCCATTACTTCGACGGGCATGGCGCCTTCGACCGACATCGTCACCTGCACCGCTCCCTTCCCACTCTCTTTTGCTCCCCACCTACAGCCGGGTGCCGTCAACCGAAACGTGCCCGCTTTCTTGCCCCAATGAACATGACAAAAAGGTTTGCCGCGTTGCTGGTACGTCTCATTCTACCTGCCTGCATTCTGGCCGGTGGATGGTACGGATTTCGTCAACTCTCAATTCCCATAAAAGAAGAGTCCATCGATTCACTTGAGCCCACCCAAGTGCGAACTCGTGTGCAGCCTTTGGAGGTCGGCAGCTACCAAGTCCACATCGAGACTCATGGATTGATGAGCCCCCATAATCAGGTGACGCTGTCAGCCGAGGTGACTGGGCGTGTCGTTAAGATCAATCCTGAGTTCGAAGTTGGACGTTTTTTTTCGGCCGGTGATGCTTTAATTAAGCTGGACGATCGGGACTACAAAACCGCAATTCGAATCGCAGAGCAGGAAGTCCGCCGGAGTGTGGCCGTCTTCGATTTGGCGACGGCGGCCCAAGAGCGGATGAAACAACTGGCCTCGCAGGATGGTGCATCTTTAGCTGAGCTGGAAGCAGCTCGTTCGCTGCTTCTTCAGGCAGAGAACGATGTCGAGGTTGCGAAAGCAAATTTAGAACAAGCCGAGCGAGATTTCGAACGCACCGAAATTGTCGCTCCCTTCGCCGGCCGTGTGGTCACCAAAGCGATTGGACTCGGTGAATTGATCACGGTTGGAACAACGTTGGGAGAAGTCTTTGCCGTCGATTTTGCCGAGGTGCGTTTGCCTGTCGCGACTCGAGAACTGCAGTTCTTGAATCTTCCGGAACGCGAAAGCGATCCGCCATTGGAGGTCACGCTCCGCGATGCCATCAATCCAGACAACGAGACCGAGTGGAGCGGGCAAATCGTTCGCACCGAGGGAGCCCTCGATCCTAATTCACTTGAGTTGTTTGCAATCGCTCGAATTCCTGACCCCTTTAGTCTTGAACGCGACGGTCCGGTGTTACGTATTGGCCAACCTGTGAGTGCAACGATTCGTGGTGAAAATCTAGAAAACGTCATCGCTATCCCAAGGGCATCGGTCCGTTCCCTGAACCAAGTTCATTTGATCGATGCCAAAACGAAAAAGTTAAGCACACGAAATATCNANNCNCTCTGGTCNGACGACAAGTACGTGATCGTTCGTGACACAACCATACGGCCGGGTGATTTTGTGGCGACGACCATGTTGGTGTATGCTCCCGAAGGAGCCGTTGTCGACATCATCTCAGAAGTCGAGACGGAGTCTCTGGCTAGTCAACCGGCGGCTGGGAGCCCGACTCCATGATCGGTTGGTTCACCCGAAACGGGATCGCGGCAAATTTCCTGATGATCTTGATTCTGGTCGCAGGCGGTTTTGTTGCGATGACGCAAGTTCCACTCGAGGTCACTCCGGCCCTCAGTTGGGACGGCATCAGTATTCGCATGGCCTATCGAGGCGCCACAGGTAAAGACATTGAGCGTGCGATCCTGATTCCTATCGAAGAAGCGTTGGAAGGTGTCGATGGCATCGAATCGATCAATGCTGAAGGATCCCCTGGGGGTGCCTGGATTTGGGTTCAAGCCGCTCGCGGGAAAAACCAACGCGATCTCCTTGACGACATCAAAGGGCGTATCGACAGGATCACTACCTTTCCTGCCGAAACGGAGCCGCCAAGAATCTACATCCCCGAGTCGGCTCACTACTACGAAATTTTGGAAATCGCTGTCACCGGTGATCTGTCGTTACGTGAGCTTCGCGATGTCGCCAACAAGGTCCAAAGTGACCTCTTGGAAATGCCCGGCATCAGCCGAGTCGTTCTGCAAGGAGATCTCGATTCCGAGATCAGCATCGAAACAGACGTGGAAAAACTGCTTGCGTATGACCTTAGTTTTCGAGAACTTGCCGACGCGATTCGAAACTTTTCGATCGATCTTCCTGCTGGAGCGATCGATAGCAATAGTGGAACATTCATCGTACGCACCGACGGCCAGGCATTTACCAGTCAAGAGTTTGAACAGATTCCGCTGCGTTCGGTCGGAGGTGGTGAAGTCCGAGTCGGTGACGTCGCGAAGGTCACCGATGGATTCAGTGAGGAACAACCTCGACTGTATTACAACGGCCATCCGGCGCTACTGCTGGAAGTAATGCGGGTGAGCAATGAAAACGCACTTGATATCGCGAAAGCGGTACGCGAGTACATTGCCGAAACCCCAGCAATCTTTCCCGAAGGAATCCGCTTGGAGATCTGGGACGATCAATCGATTGCGATCCGTCAGCGACTGAGCACACTCACTTGGGCACTGGGCATGGGCGGTCTATTTGTGCTGTTAATCTTGGGCTTGTTCGTCCGACCGGCGGTCGCATTTTGGATCGTGATCGGAATTCCAGTCAGCTTTGCCGGCGCTGCAATCTTCATGCCCTGGTTTGGCTTGACGGCCAATGTGATGAGCCTGTTTGGATTCATCATCGTGACGGGGATCGTCGTCGACGATGCCATTGTGACTGCCGAGAACATCTACTGCAAAATCAGCGACGGAATCGACCCGCTCAAAGCGGCCATCCAAGGCACAAAAGAGATTGCGACGCCGGTTACGTTCGGCGCGTTAACGACGGTCGTGGCCTTTCTACCCATGATGTTTTTCGATGGGAACTGGGGTGACTATGCGCGGCAGGTTCCTCCGATCGTCACCATGGTACTTTTGTTTTCGCTGGTCGAATCAAAATTGATCTTGCCAGCACACTTGAAGCACCTGCGATATAAACCGCCCAGCGGATGGTTTTCTCGCTTCCAAGCCGGTGTCGCCAACCTGCTGCAACGCTTTATCGAACGAGTTTACGCCCCCATACTCCGAGGCGCGATCACAGGTCGCTGGGTAGTAATCGCAAGCTTTAGCGCGCTCGCACTGGTGATGGCGGGTTACTGTGTCAGTGGACGTATGAACTTCGTACCCTACCCAACCGTAGACACCACTCGTATCAGTGCGATGCTCAGTCTTCCCAGTAACACACCGATGGAAGTCACCCAGCGTTACGTTCAACGCATCACCGACGCGCTTTATGTCCTGCAAAAAGAAGCTATAGATCCGGTCACCGGTGAATCAATGGTCGGGAACATGGTTACCCTGGCTGGTGCCTCTCGTCCTGGTCGCGACTACGACCGATCGCGAGCGTACGCGTCCTTCGAAGTATTGCCACCAGAACAACGTAGTGAACCGGGGCCCTCCAACACGGATTTGGCAACACGTTGGAGTGAACTCGTTGGCGAAATCCCCGAAGCTCGTGAGTTCCGAACACGTACTGAAGCAGCCATGGTCCGAGAGTGGGGACCGGACGATGACGAATTCAATCTGGAACTTCGAGGACCAGATTCACCCGCCAAGCGAGAGGTCGCCAGAAAGATCAAAGCATTGCTGGAAACCTATCCTGGCCTGAAGGACCAATGGACGGACGTTGACGAGGGACAAGACGAACTTCGAATTCGCTTGAAAGATCGTGCCGCCGAATTGGGGCTAACACAATCGATGTTAGCCAGCCAGGTTCGGCAGGCTTTTTATGGCGAAGAAGCGCAGCGGTTTCTACGAGGAACCGACGATGTCCGTGTCATGGTGAGATTACCAGAAGAGGGTCGGCAGTCGCTTCACACACTCGACAGATTGAAAATTCGCACACCGTCTGGCGACAAAGTCCCGCTCAAGACGGTCGCAACCATCAATGTCGTCAAAGCTCCCAGTAATATAGAACGTAAAGACAAAGCGGAAGTGGCCCGCATCGGTGCGAACGTCAAAGATGAAAGCGTTGACATGGTTGCGATCGCGAGGGATCTCGATCCTGAGCTTCAAGAGCTATGCAAGGCAGCAGGACTCACCTTTCGTTACGACGGTTACGTTGAGGATGCCGAAACGACGCGACAGCAGACGCTCGTCGGCGCAATCCTTCTCGGGCTAACACTCTACGGCCTGTTGTCCGTGGCACTACGATCGCTGATCCAACCACTCTATGTGCTATTGGCAGTGCCCTTTGCGATCATCGGCGCCATCTTCGGCCACATCCTGCTCGATCTTACCCCCTCTTATCTGTCAGTGTTCGGGATGCTGGCACTGGCTGGGATCGCGGTCAACGATACGTTAGTGATGGTGGACTTTATCAATCGCCGGTGCACAGCGGGAAGTCCTCTGCTTGAAGCAGTCGCCGAGTCAGGTACCAATCGTTTTCGTCCGATCTTCCTGACATCGGTGACGACATTCGTGGGTTTGACGCCGCTGATCTTCGATCCATCGATCCAAGCAAAGTTCCTGATTCCTATGGCTGTTTCGCTCGCTTTCGGCGTACTATTCGCCACATTGGTGACGCTTTTTCTCGTGCCATGTGCAGTCTTGGCAGGCGATGATATTTCACGAGCCTGTCGTGCGTTTTCGACGTGGTACACAAAACCATTCAAGTCAGCACAGACCACGGCAGATAGACAGCCTTAGTGCACCAATTAGAGATGCTTAGAAAAGCATCACCTTTGAAGACGAATCACACTGGCCGAGAAGACGTGAGTTCGTCGCCTGCTGGGGCTAGGGGAATTCTTTAGCCTTAGCCGTCATGATTATGAAAATCTCCCTCACGAAACTCGCAAAACATTCCACTAAGGAATCATCGAGGTTCAAGCGTGGGGATTACTGACGCAACTTAACGATGCGTCTCAATTAGCAGACGCATCACCAACAACATTGAACATCAATGCGATCGCTAACCTGTTGGAGATCCGCGCTGCGGGAAAATCAGGCTACCGCACCCACTCGAATCACTGGTAATCGACCCACCCCAACAAAAGAACTTTTTAAAATCCATATGGGGGGTGGAAAATCTGAAGGAAGTATTATAGTGATTGCAACCACTAACGGGGGCAGTTTAGGCGATTTGCACAAACTACCGAGGCCGCAGCTTATTTTCACATCAGCGGCATAATAAAACTTAATTTTAAAAGGTGTTTCAGGAATTTCATGATTGTTTCAAGCAAGGTTAGCAGCAAGCGAAAAGACTGTTACCAACGAATCGCAAAAGTTGTCCCTGTGGCAATCCCGCTGGCGATGCTGGCAGGAGAGAGTCATGCCGCCATCTACACCAACACGACTCCCCTAAGCATCACGGTAACGGGAAATAGTTCGCTGGCTACTACGCAGGTCTCGGGGGGGGGGGGGAACTTGGGAACCCTCAAGTTCGAGGGCTCTAATGGTTCCTACGCCGCGATCTTAGGCAATGGTTTCAGTTGGAAAGCGATGAAACAAGAAAGAAGTGTCCCGA
>PAUV01000093.1 GCA_002712845.1 Rhodopirellula sp.
ATCAAGACGCAGCTGGACAACAAGTAAGGGCAAGCTCTCAGCGGGATTCGCGATCGAACAAGCGGCTTGGGTTTGGGTCCCATTACGGACTGACGCAGCAGTCGAAACTCGGTAGCGGATTCTCCGTGCTGCATCTGACTAATTTGCTCAGCAGCAGGCAGATCCGCTGAGATCGGTGTAGACTCATGCTTGGAGAGGAACCGTTTTGAGCGTTTTCGCGATCAATCGGCAGACCGGCTGATAAGTACGAACCTTCGAGACCGAAGGCCAACACGACGGCGGCTTTGTCGCTCCACACATGCCCGTGCACCAAGTGCACGGGCATTTTTTCGTCTATCATCTCAGGACACAGGTTCGATCACTCCAAAACTCTGATACCTGTTTGTTTTTCAGCTTTGCTGGTGACGGGAACTTGGAAGTTCCCAACCTGGTGCCTGTCGAATATTCCCCCCCAATCTTCAATGCCGCTACCGAATTTCATGCGATTTAACTGCTCTCGCCTGCTCGTTTGTTTGGTTCTCGCCTGCGTCACAAACTCAGTTTTCAGCGACGAACCTCTTTTACGGCCAAATGACCGTGTTGCGATTTTAGGTGGCACCTTCGTGGAAAGGATGCAGGCCTCGGGAGACTTTGAGGCAGAACTTCAAGGTCGCCAGCCCGACTGGAACCTTAGTTTCCGCAACATTGGCTGGTCTGGCGATGATGTTCACGGAATCGGGCGGAAGCGGTTTGACAGCGCTGAGGATGGTTTTAAACGCATCCTGCGAGATGTAGAAACATCCGACGCCAACGTTGTCTTGATGGTCTACGGTTTCGCGGAAGCGTCCGATGGCAAACCCGCCGTCGAGCGATTCGGCCCCGGGCTGGCAAGGCTGGCAGACGAATTATTGAAGCAAAACAAGCGGCTGATCCTGCTAACACCGGTTGCGATGCCGGGCTACAAAGTCACTGGATACGACCAATGGTTGAGTGAATGTCGTTCCATCATCGAGCGGGTGGGGAAAGAGCGTGATATTCCCGTGGTTTCTGTTCAATGGGTTCCCTCCAATGATCAAGTCACCCACGACCGGCTGCTGCCCAATTCTCAAGGCTACGCTGGCTACGCAAACGCTGTCGCGGGTGCTTTGGTGGGTGACGCCGACTCGGGAACGCCGTCGGAACCTGAAAAAGTGGCATTAAAACAGCTGATCAGCAAGAAAAACCAGCTTTTTTTCCACCGCTATCGTCCTCAAAACGAAACCTACCTGTATCTGTTTCGAAAGCACGAACAGGGCAACAATGCCGTAGAAATCCCCCAATTTGACCCTCTCATCAAAAAAGCGGACGAGGCGATCTGGCAGGCATCTGGATCCTGAGAGGTTTTTCGGGCTCTTGATCAGATGTGCAAAATTGCGAACGCTGGCTGCCAGAAATCAGGAGCCAGCATTCTTCTGCCTTGGTCATTGCCAGTTCCCCCTGTCGAGCTTACGCTTTTCCGTTTGCGCCGCGACAGATCGTGCGGCTTCGAGAATTGAAAACCTGGAGTTTTGTGGTGTCTGGTACCTGTGTGATTGGTCTTCAGTGGGGCGATGAGGCAAAAGGAAAGCTCGTCGACTTACTTGCGCCGCAGTTTGATCTCGTCGTTCGTTACCAAGGGGGTGCNAACGCTGGTCACACCGTGGTGGCAGGCGACGAAACTTACAAGCTGCACCATATCCCCAGCGGCATTCTGCATCCCCAGGTGAGAAACCTGATCACCCCGGGTGTCGTGATCAATCCGTCCACCATGCTGGATGAGATCGAAGGTTTGGCCAANCGCGGAGTGATTTGCCGTGACAATCTTCGAATCAGTGAACGCGCTCACTTGGTGATGCCGTGGCACATGGCGGAAGACAAATTCATCAACGCTACCGCCGTACGCGGCGAATCCATTGGTACGACCAACCGCGGCATCGGACCTTGCTACCGCGACAAGGTTGGCCGAACACATGCCATCCGCATGGCCGACCTGGTCCAAGCGACCCGCGACGACCGGATTGCGACTGTCGCTGAGCAAAAGGTTGCCATACTCGAGAAGATGGGNGCCCCNCAGGAAGATCTCGATGCCATCGCACCCGGCAAAGTGGTNGCAATGGCTGCTTCATGGGCTGAGCAACTTGACGGCATGATTGGAGACACGACTGATTACTTGCTGGATGCATGCGAGTCCGACAAACGNATTCTATTCGAGGGAGCNCANGGAGCTCTTCTTGATATTGATCACGGTACATTCCCATTCGTCACCAGCAGCAACAGCAGCGGCGTTGGCGTTTGTGCAGGTGCTGGAGTTCCGCCTCGCTGGATTCATCAAGTACTTGGTGTTTGCAAAGCCTACAGCACTCGAGTTGGTGGTGGTCCCTTTCCAACCGAACTCGACGATGAGATTGGCGAACGAATTCGCAAGCTGGGCAATGAATTCGGAACGACAACCGGCAGACCGCGTCGATGTGGGTGGTTTGATGCCGTTGCCGTCCGTTACACATCACGACTCAGCGGTGTTACCCGCCTNGCTTTGATGATGATGGACGTACTCAGCCATCTGGATGAATTGAAAGTTTGCGTGGCTTACGAACTGGATGGCAAACGAATCGAGACAGTCCCCAGCCATGCCGAAGAGNTGCGCCGTTGNAAACCTATCTACGAGACGATCCCCGGCTGGAAAGAGCCCGTGGACGATGTTCGTCGAGAAGACGAATTNCCTGCTGGCGCNTTAGCNTATGTAAAGCGGATTGAAGAATTGGTCGGGATTCCTGTGGGTGTACTTTCTGTCGGCCCAGACCGAGCTCAAACCATCTTCACTGAAGCTGCAACCGAATTAGCACTCCAGCCCATTGGTTGAAAGATGACCGACCAGGGCCCCGATGCTTGCGAAACAGATCAGTTAGCAGATGTCCCTGTGGATGATCGCCCTCGGCACATCGCGATCATCATGGATGGCAACGGTCGCTGGGCCCAAAACAAGGGATTACCACGGATCGAGGGCCATCGCCACGGCGTGAACACGGTTCGCATGATTAGCGAAACGGCCACCGAGCTGAAAATCGCGGCGATCACGCTTTACTGCCTATCCAGTGAAAACTGGAAACGGCCTCAGGCAGAGCTCGATTTTCTGATGCACTTGCTCGAGCAGTATCTGATCGAAGAACGCCGAACGATCATGGATCAGGGTCTGCGGTTAAAAGTAATCGGNCGCCGAGACAGACTGCCAGAAAATGTTCTGACAGAAATGGATCGGACCCTGCAAATGTCAGCCAACAACCCGGGGACCGAACTGGTACTCGCCATTGATTANGGTGGGCGAGATGAAATCACAAAAGTCACTCGAGAGATTGCGAGCGAGGTTGCTGCAGGAACACTTGATCTCGATGCCGTCGATGAAAACACCATCAGCAGCAGGCTCTACACCGCCGACCTTCCCGAGGTGGACCTGTTGATTCGCTCTGGCGGAGACATGCGGGTCAGCAACTTTCTGCTTTGGCAAATCAGTTACTCTGAGATCTGGATCACCGAAAAGTGCTGGCCTGAATTCACCCGTCAGGATTTCCTGAATGCGATTCGTGAATTCAATTCGCGGCAGCGACGATTCGGAGGCCTTAACGTTAATGAGTGATCAAACTTTGATCGAATTGCTACTNAACGACACCNTCACGCATGTGAAANATCACTCGGGCACTGCGTGCGACGCNAGCTTCGAATGTGGATCTGCAAAGCCCTGCATGATGGGCAAGCAAGTGCAGAGCACAACGCTCGANTCCATAACCTTGAAGTTCAAAACAGAAAGGCACGTGTAACTTGTTAATCGATCGTTTGAAAACATCGGCCGTGCTCATTTCCNTAACAGCGATCCTGCTGTACNTNGATGCCACAATGTCNCCAGCGGGCGCCGAGGGAATTTGGCTGCTACCGTTACTGCTATTCTTCTCTNTAGGCACTGCATGGGATATCTCGGGCCTCCTGTCTAACAGTGGTCGCCCGATCCACCGCANGGCAACGCTTTTAGCCACCGCGATCATCACACTTTCAGCTTGCTTGCCGATGATGTGGGCGTTGTTNGGATCGGANTATCCANCCAACTGTCCGGTTGGAAAACTTGGCTGGATTGTCATTGCCGCCGTGGCATCCGTGTTCCTCCTGCTTCTTGCTGAGATGATGGATTACGGCAAAGGCCCAGCGGGGGCGATCGAGCGGACCTGTGGCGGGGTGTTTGTGGCGGTTTACGTCGGGCTACCCATGGCATTACTCGTCTCCCTCCGCTCGTTGGGAGATGGCAACTGGGGTTTGGCCGCGATCCTGACCATGATCGCAGTGACCAAATCGACCGATGCAGGGGCCTATTTCAGCGGTAAAACCTTTGGCAAACACAAACTNATCCCCCGACTCAGTCCGGGCAAGACTCGTGAGGGGGCNGTGGGCGGAATCTTAATCGCCACGATCGTTGCATTCGTCTGCTTGAAGTGGCTTTTTCCGGCGATCGCGGGAGAGGCGTCGGGGCCAGTCGAGGCAGCCACCATCCCCGGCTTGGACCAGCCTTTGTGGGGAGCGTTGTGCCTCGGCCCCGTACTGGCGATCACTGGAATGATCGGTGATTTGGCGGAATCCCTCGTCAAAAGAGACTCCAATGCGAAGGATAGTGGCAATCTACTACCGGGACTTGGGGGCGTTTGGGACGTCACAGATTCACTGATCGCAGCGGTTATGCCTGCATTTCTTTGTTTCGTCGCCGGTGTTGCCGCGTAATTAAAACGGGGATTTGGCTGAATCTTGACACCTGATCCTATGATTTAATCGTAAATGTATAGAATACAGTTTGTTGACCCATCGATCCTTGCAGGCAGCTGAATGACCGAAGCCACGCTTTCGATCACCAATCCTGACGAGATTTTGACCCTGTTCGGGCCTCGCGACCAGCACCTGAGAAAGTTGCGTAGGTTGTTTGATGTTCGCATCACCCAACGGGATGGCAGAATCCGCATCTCCGGAGAAGGAGAGGAAGACGTCCAACGGGCAACCCGGACGCTTGAGAAGCTGCGCCATCTCTCTCGGCAAAAGGGCGAACTGAGCCCCGGGGATATCGATGTAGCTGCTTCCGAGGAGGGAGCACTCGTTGTCGGCACCGGCAAAGGTCTTAGCCAGCCCACTGACGAAATCGACATTCAACATGCTGGCCGCCGGATCAAACCGCGCACACCCGGTCAGGACGAATACGTCAAAGCGATCCGGTCTCACGACCTGACCTTTGCAACAGGCCCGGCAGGATGCGGCAAGACGTACCTCGCCGTGGCAACCGCAGTTGAAGCATTGAAATCAGGCAGCATACGGAAAATCGTACTGGTCCGCCCCGCAGTTGAGGCAGGTGAGAGCCTCGGCTTTTTACCAGGTGATCTCCGAGCAAAACTGAATCCTTACCTTCGCCCCTTGATGGATGCGTTGGGTGAGATGGTCGACTACGACCAAGCCAGGAATCTGATGGAACAGGACGTGATTGAGGTCATCCCACTGGCTTACATGCGAGGACGAACTCTCAGCGACGCGTTTATCATTCTGGACGAAGCACAAAACACGACCGTCGCCCAGATGAAAATGTTCCTGACCCGCATGGGTGAACGGAGCAAGATGGTGGTCAGCGGTGATGCCACACAGCAAGACCTACCGCGTGGAGTAACCAGTGGACTGCGTGACGCCATCCGACGACTGGGCAAGATCGACGCGATCGGTATTGTCAAACTGCAGGCCAGTGACATCGTGCGTCACCGTCTGGTTCAAAAGATCGTCGAGGCCTACGAGGACCTCGAACAACGACAGCAAAACTCCGCACACGGGGACCAAACCGAACGACGATAATCTCGGCCTGCTGGGCAGCAACTTAAGGCAGCGACTTAAAACGCTCGCAGACAGGACAAGAATGGTGACATTCACACCGAGATGACCGATTGTTTGATTCAAAACCATGAGCGGTGCAAACAAGACACGAACGCGTCAGGAACGCATTAACTCACTCGGCATTCAAAAGCCGCGTTTCGCTCAGTGGTGGCAGAACGGCAACAAAACCGACTTTTCCATTCGTGTTGCGATGGCATTCATTTCGGCCATTGTTCTGCTGGTCATTTGCGAGGCATGGCAACCACCATTCGCGTTCAGGAAAGATCAAGTTCCAGCCCGTGAACTGATCACCCGAGTCGACATGCAGGTGCCGAATGAAGCCAAAACGAATGCGGCACGCGATCAGGTAAGCAAGAGTTTCGTTACCTATTACCAGAACAACACTCAACCGATCGACAATTTGATTGCGTCTTTAAAAGACGATCTCTTTCTCGTCCTTGCCGTGCCCTCCTTTGATGAACTCAAAGGTGAGGAGCAGACTGCGTTTTCGAACTTTTTCATTGGTGATGAAACCGATACAGAAGACACTCCTGCAAAACGATTCGGGATCATGAAATCTGTCTTTGCAGATGATCCCGANCTGAAAACGCTCGAGGAGGCNGTCAACAGTGCGACCCAAGAGAACCGTCGCTACGGGCTGATTGAAACTTTGTCCCACCGCGATGACCAAGGCAGCAAAGAACGGATTCGGGTNTCCCCAAGTGGCAATCCCGACCGCGTTGAATTTGTTGAGATGGACCAATGCCGCACCGCAGTTGCTGCGAACGGAATTGCCACACGACTGAAAGAACAATTTCGACAGAAGTACCCATCCGAAGACAACCAGCAAGTCGCGGCAATGATCAGCGACTGGATCCGCCAGCGTTTGGCAGATCACGAAACTTTGACGTACACGACCACACGAAATGAAATCGACCGGGCTGCGGCTCGCGACTCCGTTGAAGTATCGATGGATGTTTTGTCGAGCGGCANGTCCGTGTTGGCAGCCGCGGGCACGCCACTCACGGAATCAGAACTGGCACTACTCCGCAACGAGTGGGAAATCATGTCGGACAACATGTACTTCAGTGACATGGTGGTCCGTTTCTTTTCCTATGCCGGCATGCTGACAGCTCTTTATCTGCTGTGCGGCAGCTACATATTTTTCGTCGATGACAGAGAGCTGCTCCAAGACCGTTGGAANCTTGGCAAATTACTGGCGTTGATGGTCGGTGCAATTGTGCTGGGATACATTGCAGCACGCGATGAGTGGCGGGGCGAATTAATTCCGCTAGTGCTAGCTTCGATTATCGCAGCGGTTGTCTACGGNCGAGANCTGGCATTGTTACTCATGGCGGCAGCCAGCCTAAGCCTCTCACTATTNCTNGGAGATGGACTACCAGAACTGGTCATGCTGGCAGCAGCCTGCACAAGTTGCACGCTCTTGCTGGGACGAATCAGAAGTCGCACTCATTTGCTTTACGTAGGTGCCAGCTCGGCTGTCATCACCATGCTCACCGTTGTTGGGGTGGGAATCGTTGCCAGTCAAACTCTCACCTTGCCGGGCCCCGATGAAGTTTCTGATCTCGTNTTCAANGGNGCAGAATTTGAAACGGTCCTAGAGAGTTTGTTCAAAAATGCAGGCTGGGCTGGTTTTTGCATTCTGGTCTCGTCGACGGCGATGACCGGACTACTGCCTCTTGTTGAAAAAACCTTCGGAGTACAGACGGACCTCAGCCTGCTCGAATTGGGTGACGCCAGCCATCCGCTGCTTCGCAGACTCGCGCAGAGAGCTCCAGGCACCTACAACCATTCGATCAACGTCGCTTCCATCGCTGAAGCTGCCGCTGATGAAATCGGGGCCAACGGACTGTTAGTTCGCGTCGGTGCCTACTTTCATGATATCGGGAAGATGTTTAAACCCGAGTACTTCATCGAAAACCAAATGTCGGGCGAAAACCAACACGACTCACTGCAGCCTGCGATGAGCACGCTTGTCATCATTGCGCACGTCAAGGACGGAGCTGACTTGGCNAGAAACCACCATCTGCCCCAGCCCATCATTGACTTTATCCTGCAGCATCATGGCACCACGTTAGTGGAATACTTNTACCGAGANGCTGCGAAACGCAGCGAAGAAGATCCCAANGCTGAGACCGTCAGCGATAAAGATTTTCGATACCCGGGGCCCAAGCCAAAAACACTCGAGGCAGCAGTGATGATGCTCGCCGATGCGGTGGAAAGTGCGAGCCGCACACTTGTGGACCCGACTCCTTCAAGAATNCAGGGATTGGTCGATTCAATCGCCCAGAAGAAAATGAGCGATGGCCAGTTCGATGAGTGCGGCCTCACGTTTCAACAACTCCACAAAATCCGCAGCAGCCTNGTAAAATCTCTCACTGCCATCTATCACGCACGTGTCAAATACCCCGGACAACAATCGGCTTAATGCCGACCAACCGACATTGCTGAATATCGAAATCATCGTGGACGAAGACGTGAATTACGTCGCCAACGAACAAAGACTGCGTGATGCATGCANGGCCGCNACCTCGCTNCGTGANTTTCATCAGGGAGAGATCGGNATTCGAGTGACCACCGATGCANCGATTCACCAAATCAACCGAGACCACCTCGGACATGATTATCCCACNGATGTGATCAGCTTTCCCTACGCAGCCAATCGACCTCATATCGAGGGGGAATTGGTAGTCAGCGTGGACACCGCTGCTGAACGGGCCAACGAATTAGGCTGGTCGGTTGACCATGAATTGCTGCTCTACGTCGTACATGGGACATTGCACATCACCGGGATGGATGATCATGAACCACAAGATCGTCTTGCCATGCGTCGTGCAGAACGAGAAGTAATGTTGCAACTNGGNGTNGGCNANATCGATCAATATGCAGCTGACNGTGCGAAGTCGGANGGCAACANCACNGAAGCGGCNCCAGCNACGCTGCCCAATTCAGCGAAACTGCCAGNGCACGACCATNCGCGNCCGACAAACCAACCTCTNCCGGAGGACTTGGCGTGAACGACGCGTGGGTCTGGGGATCGNTGTCTTTGATTGGCTTCGCNCTTAGCAGNGTGGGTGGCTTGGGTGGCGAGTTGCTTGATAGTTTTGCNGGTCGCCANCTAGANGCCTACTGCCGTTTAAAAAAGAACCGTGATCGTTTTGGAGCTNTCCTCGACAATCAAGATGCAGCCATCCGCGGCAGNGAATACCTGCGCATGATCGGAACGGTTTTGTTCCTGATTGCCGGCACAGCTGCCATTTTTGTTGACGAGACCAAGCCACCGCCACTCCGCTTGGTGTATTGGGCTCTGTCAGCTGGTGTCTTGATGATGATGGTTCACGTCTGGCTGCCTGCGGCTGTAACACGTTTTGCATCCACTCAGGTGCTCTATCACACTTGGCCATTCTGGCGCAGCCTCTCCATCCTGATGAGTCCTCTTTCCGCACCCGGTGAACTGGTCGAACTGGTCACACGCAGACTGACGGGTACTGCCGAACACGAAGACGAAGAAGAGGAACTGCTTGAGGACGAAATCCGCACTATCGTCACCGCAGGAACACGCGAGGGATTCTTTGGACCAGGCGTGCGAGAGATGATCCAGGGGGTGATGACGCTGCACGAAGATACAGTCGGTCATATCATGACCCCTCGTAGCGATGTCGATGCGATTGATGTCACGACCGACTGGAACCAGACACTGGACAAGGTTGTCGACGCGGGCCGAACTCGTTTCCCGGTGTACGAAGGTACCCTCGATCATGTCGTCGGGATTCTATACGTCAAAGACTTGCTACCTTATCTATCCAGCCAGACGATCCCGGACCAATCACTGCGGGAAATCTGCCGGCGTGCTTGGACCGTGCCGATTGACCGCTCAGTCGAGATCATTCTCAGAGAATTCCTGCATAGCCGAAGCCACATGGCGATTGTGATTGATGAATTCCAGCAAACTGCGGGAGTCGTGACCATCGAGGACGTGCTTGAGGAAATTGTTGGCGAAATCGTTGATGAGTCGGACGAGGAGGAAGAGTTTGGCATCGAAGTCATTGATTTGGACACCGTCGAAGTTGATGGTCGAGTGATGATGGATGACCTCAACGAAATGACCGACTGGGAACTGCCGGAAAGCGATGATTACGAGACAATTGCCGGTTACGTGCTATTTCACGTCGGCGCCATTCCCAAAGCGGGAGAGCGGCTTTTCATCGAAAACACAGAGATCGAAATCCTGAAGGCGAGTGTTAGAAAAATTGACTCCATGCGAATCCACCGGATTGACGAGCAGGATCAAAAAGCGGGCTGACCGCATTCTAAGCGTTCACGCACAGACGGGCCATTTCCGCAAGGGTACGCTCGGGAGCAAATCGTCGCCCATTTGGGCAATTAACCCCGCGAATCAGCAACAATGCGTGGGTACGTCTGATTGTCCGGAGGTTTACACACCGCTAAACTGCTAGCAGCGTGACGAATCTTCTATCCACGCCTGAGTAACAGTGTTCCCGACCAATTAAATGTGGGGAAAACGTTGCCGAGACAGCCTGATTTTCCTCTGGAATTGCCGATGAGCCCGACATCAAACCTTGAAGTCCGAAACGCCGATACAGTCAAAGTGGCATACGACGGTCAGGAATTTGAATTGCCGGTGGTTGAAGGCTCGGAGGGCGAACGAGCAATCGATATCAGCCGACTCCGAGGTCAAACCGGCCTGATCACCCTAGATGAAGGTTTCGTGAATACGGGTAGCACCCGCAGTGCGATCACTTTCCTCAACGGTGAGAAAGGAATTCTTCGGTACCGCGGCTATCCCATCGAACAACTGGCGGCCAAATCCGACTTCATCGAAACAGCCTACCTGCTGATCAATGGTGAACTCCCTAATGCCAAACAAGCAGAAGATTTCCGTGTAGGAATTCGCGAGCACACCATGATCCACGAGGACATGCGTTCGTTCTACAACGGGTTTCCTCGAGATGCCCACCCCANGGCGATCTTGAGCAGTGTGGTTGGTGCCCTTTCGACGTTCTACCAGGACGCGATGGATGTNCANGACANAGCNCANGTTGAAATTTCCATCTACCGACTCCTAGCCAAACTGCCCACGATCGCAGCGTACAGCTACAAGAAATCGATGGGACAGCCGTTCATTTACCCGAATAATGAACTGAGCTACTGCGAGAACTTCCTGCACATGATGTTTGCCACGCCGGCACACGAGTATTTGGTCGATCCAGACTTTGCAGAGGCTCTGAACCTGCTGTTGATCGTGCATGCTGACCATGAGCAAAATTGCAGTACCTCAACGGTCAGAATGGTGGGCAGCAGCAACGCCAACCTGTTTGCGTCCATCTCTGCCGGCATCGGAGCTCTGTGGGGACCACTCCATGGCGGAGCCAACGAAGCCTGTGTGAACATGCTTGACACAATCGCCAAAGACGGCGGCAACGTTCAGAAATACGTTGATATGGCCAAAGACAAGGAGAACGGTTTCCGTTTGATGGGTTTTGGCCATCGTGTCTACAAAAACTTTGACCCACGAGCCAAAATCATTCGGGCCAGTTGTGACAAGCTGCTAGCCAAATTGGACCTCGACGATCCACTATTCGAAGTCGCTCAGAAGCTCGAAGAAGTTGCGTTGAAGGACGAGTACTTCATCGAACGAAAGCTGTACCCCAACGTCGATTTCTACTCGGGCGTTATCTACCGTGCTCTGGGAATTCCAATCCAGATGTTCACAGTGCTGTTCGCGATCGGGCGACTACCCGGCTGGATCGCTCACTGGAGCGAAATGCACAGCAATCCTGCTACGCGAATCAATCGCCCACGTCAGGTCTACACCGGCAGCACCGAACGCGATTTCGTACCTATCGAAAAGCGATAAGTCGCGTAGCTGGCTGACGGCCGATTATCAAAACCGCCTGCTCATACGCGGGCAGTGCTTTCTGACGAGCGATAGGTCTCGCAATCTCATACCGACCCTCATGTTAGGTTCGGACACTCATCCGGTGCCGATGCCGAGCGTTGGGGTCGCACAACCAAACCGGCGGAGCAGGGCAGCGGAAACAAAGTGCTTTCTAGAGCAATAGGCCCGCAATCGCCCCGGTCATGCAGCAGGCCAACAGCCCACCAAACATGGCTCGCAGGCCCAATTGTGCCAGGTCTTTCTTACGCGATGGCTCCAGGCCGCCGATCCCGCCCACTTGGATTCCGATCGCGCCAAAGTTGCTGAATCCGGCCAACGCATAGGTCATCACAATGGCCGTCCGCTCGCTGATTGCTTTCCCTACTCCTACCTCAGCTTTGCCGAGGGCGTCATAGGCAATGAACTCATTAGCGACTGTTTTCAGCCCAATCAATCTGCCAGCCTCAAGACACTCCGCCGCGGGAATCCCCATCAACCAAGCCAGAGGCCAGCAGAGGTAACCCAAAACAAGCCCCAATGATAATCTTGGATCTCCCGCTGCATCCACAAATCCCACCTGCTCAGATGCAAATCCCAAGATCAGGTCGACCAGCGCAAGCAACGCGAGAAAAGCGATCAACATGGCACCAACATTCATTGCCAGCTTGAGCCCATCACTCGCGCCGTCAACCGCTGCGGCGATCAAATTGACATGCTCAGAAGGGGCTGACAGTGTCATTTCAGCCGACACCTTTTCTGGCTCCACCTCCGGGACCATCACCTTCGCGATCAGCAACGCTGCCGGCGCACTAATGACAGAAGCGGTCAACAAGTGTGAGATATCAATCCCCATGCCAGCGTAAACCCCCAGCAAGCCACCAGTCACGGTCGAAAATCCACCGGTCATCATCGCGCAGAGTTCACTGCGAGTCATTCTTGAAAGGTACGGCTTCACGACCAAAGGGGCTTCAGTGTGGCCAACAAAAACGTTGGCTGCTGCCGATAAAGTCTCCGCGCCACTTGTCCCAAGCGTGAATCGCATCACCCATGCCATGCCCCAGACAAGCCGCTGCATCAGACCAAGGTAGTACAGGATGCTCATGAGCGACGAAAAGAAAATGACAGTCGGCAACACGCCAAACGCAAAAGTTCCCAGCAGTGACTCACCAAGAGGATTCTCTCCGCCAGCACCAAACAGAAAGCCGCTGCCTTCGGTCACCGTGTCGAGGACCGAGGTGAAAACATCACCAATCTTTTCAAAAATCAAACGCCCAGTAGCGGTGCGCAGCACCAAAAAACCTAGCAGGAGCTGAAGAAAAAGACCTCCCGCAACGACTCTGACGGGAAAACGCCGGCGATGACTACTGATCAGCCAAGCCAGAAGAATGAAAACCAACAGGCCCAATACACAAATGAAACGCGCCTGCATGCCTATCAACTCGGGTGGATGAAATCGAAATAGAAAAAGGCTTAACCCGGCTGGGGTGTATCAAAAATTCGATCACCTGCATCACCCAAGCCCGGCACAATATACGACTGATCATTCAACACGGGGTCGATCGCAGCCACATAGAGCTTAACGTCAGGGAAATCCCGCTGCACCCGTTCGACCCCGTCTCTCGAGGCAATGATGCTGAGCACGCGAATTTCTTCAACACCCCATTCCATCAGCCGTTGCACAGCCAGTTCAATCGAGCCACCTGTAGCCAGCATCGGATCGAGCACCAAAGCTGTGTTAGGGGCCCCCGACTTGGGAAGCTTGTCGTAATACTCAACCGGCTCGGCGGTTTCTTCATTTCGATAGAGCCCGAGATGCCAGACAGCAGCATCTGGAAGCAAATTGAGCAGAGGATCTACCATCCCCAACCCTGCTCTCAAAATCGGGACCAAAGCGACACAGCGGGTCACCTGATGACAGTCAGCCTCAGCTATTGGAGTCTGAATAGCCACCGGCTCAACGGCCAAATCTTCGGTGGCATAGACACCAACGAGCACGGAGAGGCGATTAACGGCGGCCCGAAAGTGGCTTGGCACGGTGGATTTGTCCCGCACCGTGCACAGATGGTGCTCAATCAACGGGTGCTGAATCTCAGTAACGTGCCCCACAGCAACACCGTCCTGCAAAAAAGGGTTCAGCAAAAAGCAGCGGATGGAGTGGGATTCGAACCCACGGTACGCGCAAACGTACGCCAGTTTTCAAGACTGGTGCCTTCGACCACTCGGCCACCCATCCAAAAACGGCAAAACTGCCGTTCCCTGAGCTGATGTTTTAAATGTTTTCCAGCCATTCGTCGACCGCACTTCAGCCCAACGCCTCGGAAATCAAATCAAGCGGTTTTCTCACAGCAAACCTAAAACCACCAGCGACGACTCTCACAAAATGAATCGAAGTCAAATGGGCGGGAATCTAATCAAAAATACCAATGCGACCCAGAACGCCACCGATCCTCACCCGCGAACATACGAGCCCGAACGCGAGAACCAGCGGCCGCAAACTATGACTTTCGGGCTCTCCGCTGAGCCAATTCGTCTCGCTGATTCAAAGTTGCCAACGAATCTTTCTCCAGACCAGCCAAGTCCGAGGACTCACTCTGCCGCTGGGAATCGATCTTTCCGAGCAATTCAAAGAAATCATCGTTTGAATCTGCTGATTGATCAAAGCCACCTACGAGAGCCTTTTCAGTCTCAGCAGCCAGCACCGACGCAGGATTCAAGTCCTTCGAAATCGGGTGAAGAATCGATTCATCATCCCATATCGACCGCAAACCACTATCGCCAAAACCGGCCTCCATCGCATCGGTTTGACCTGAATCTGCGACTCTCATGTTATGCCCAGCG
>PAUV01000094.1 GCA_002712845.1 Rhodopirellula sp.
ATCCGTTCGCAAGCTCACGAATCAAAACGCGGCAACATCAACAAATCGAAAGTACAGAAAGAAAGTTACACCACCAAAAAAGCAGAAAGAACAAGCAAGAATCCTAACTCCTGAGAACGTTCAGCAATTCCTTAACCATCAGGAAGCAGACTACGAGCGTCAGTTATGGAAGACAGTGATTTACTATCTTGGTTGTCGTCCTGCTGAACTCGCTATTATGCGATGGTCTGACGTTGATTTTAATGCAGAAGACCCAACGGCCACATTCCGATCCAAAGATACAGAACACACTGGAAGAGATCGTGAGAATATGCCAACCCGTACAAGTCCATTATGGAATGAGATTTACGATCTATTGAAGAAATGGCGTGATCTACATCCTGATGAGACATTCATTTTTAATGACATATTCAATCTAAGACAGAAACCAGAGTTTGAACTTACCAATCCTGAGACTTGCGAACGGATTCGCGAAGGTCGTTACGAGACGAAGTTTGATACGAGTATGAGGAAGATGGTCAAGCGTTCTGGGATTCCTGTTTATCCACAACCTCACAAAGCGTTACGTGATGTCAGGATCAATGAGTTGGAGCGTTTTGGATTCAGGAAACAGGAGATTGACGCTTGGATCGGGAACACAGAAGCGGTCCGAGACAAGCACTATTCTGCTACATCGGTTACTAAAGCAGACCGTCAGAAAGCACTGGGAATTGCAGGTGAAGAAAAAAGTGTAGGCGATTCGGCAAAAAGTGTAGGCATAGTGTATGCGGAGAACACCCAGACTGACCCAAATCAACTCATCAAGCAGTTGAGCAAATCGGTGAAAGGTCGTGAATTGCTGGAAATGCTTGAGAAAGCACTACAAGAGAGTGATCCAGCAGACCTTGAAGAAGATGCTAAGTACACCCGGAGGGATTCGAACCCCCAACCCTCGGTTCCGAAGACCGATGCTCTATCCAGTTGAGCTACGGATGCGTGCTTCTCCCCAGATTCTACTTACTTTCGCGTTTACGACTAGACCGCAACATCTGGGTATTCTCGCTATCGATCATCCGACTGGAAAAAATGGGGTGAAACGTTCCTGTTGGTGGAAAATAATCATGCGGGTGGTGGGTTCTTCGCTTTATTTCGCATCACGCGGCGGGCCCGCCAACGCAGTAATAGCCCGTGTTTCGATCCCAATAAGATGCTGAACATCAGGACAATGGCTGCTGCCACCACGATGATCGCACCTGTGCTGAGTTTGGGCACCAAAGCACTCGCGATTCCGCCTGCCGTCGCAGAAACTGCACCAAATATGGCGGACAGCCAAATGTTCGGACCAATGGAATCGCTCCAGAATCGAGCCGCTGTGGGCGGAATGATCAGGAGTGCAACGATCAACAGCAAACCGACTGCCTGCATGCCCGCGACACAAACCGCGACGACCAATGCCATGAGCAGAAAATCGAGTGTTCGAATGGGATACCCCAACACTCGAGCCAAGCCTTCATCGAAACACATCAATGCCCATTCTTTGATCAGCAGGTTGCTGATCAAAATGGTGCCGATGGTGATGGTTGCCAGCAGCGTTACATCGCTGATTCTAATGGCAGCAGCCTGCCCGAAAATGAAGTCGCGTAGCCCCGCCTGCGCGCCCGTGGGTGATGCTTGTACGATCGATAGCAGAACTACGCCAGCACCAAAAAACGTGCTTAGTATGATCGCCATCACGGCATCTTCGGGAAGTCGGCCCACATTGCGCAGCCAGAGTGCTGCCAGCATCCCACACGCACTGGCTACACTCCCACCAAGCAACATCACAGGCAGACTCTTGCCAGCTTCAGGAGCGATTGAAGCGTAAATCAGGAATGCAATCGCAACACCTGGTAAAGCAGCGTGTCCAATCACATCTCCCGCTAGAGCCCGTCGTCGTAGCATCAGAAAGGTACCCGTGATTCCGGCCGCAATGCCCAACAGCATCGTTCCCGCCAGAACGATGAGCGTGTTGTACGCAAAGATGACTTCAAGCTTATTCACGGCGTTCTTAAATGGAGAAGATTCAGCTCAGGATCAGCAGTTTGCCGCTATAGGCCTGCTTCAGATGTTTCGGGGTCATCACGTCTTTGGTTGCTCCTTCGGCAATCACCTGGCGATTGAGTAACAGCACTCGGTCAAAGTATTCGCTTACCGTGTCCAGGTCATGGTGTACCACCATGGCCGTTCTTCCCTGATCTCGTAAGCGATGAAGGGTGCTGATGATGGTCTTTTCAGTCGCCACATCGACTCCTGCCAGCGGTTCGTCCATCAGAAATAGTTCGGCGTCCTGTACCAAAGCTCGGGCCAAGAATACGCGTTGCTGTTGCCCTCCGGAAAGCTGGCTGATCTGCCGCTTGGCGTAGTCTTGCATCCCAACTTCGGCCAATGCCTCCATTGCCCGCTTGCGGTGTCGTGCCCGTACAGGTCGAAACCAACCGATTTTTCGGTAAAGGCCCATGCAGACCACGTCGAGAGAGGTGACCGGAAAATCCCAGTCCACGCTTGTCCGCTGTGGAACATAGCTGACTCGTCCATCGACTTCTCGGAATGATTTTCCGAAGAATTCAAAATGACCTGTGAGCGGTTGAACCAGCCCCAAGGCTGTTTTGATCAGCGTACTCTTTCCAGCGCCGTTGGGTCCCACAATCGCAGTCAACGTGCCCGGTGGGACTTCGAAACTCAGATCAGTCAGCACGGGCGTGTTGCGATAGGCAACCGTTATCTCAAATGCTGCAAGGGGAGAATTTCCAGCTGATCCGTTTGAGGTCAATTGTTATCTCCGTCGGCTGCCTCGCCGGAAGATTCCGAGCCGGCCGAATCCGCCTCCGTTGTGCCCAGTGCATCATCGGTCTGCCCTTCTTCCGCATCTACGGTATCACTGTCCGCTGCATCACTGTCCGCTGCAACTTGACCACCCAGCGCTGTTGCGATCGTTCCAAAATTGTGCCGCATCATTCCGATATAGGTGCCTTCAGGAGTTCCATCAGCACCCATGCTATCGCTGAGCAGCGTCGAATCACTGGAGACTTCAAGACCGCGTTGTTGAGCACCTTCCACGATCGCCTTGACTTGTCTTGGTGAAACACTTGACTCAAAAAAGACCGCGGGAACTTTGCGTTCAACGATCAAGTCGACGAGGCGATTAACGTCGCTGATCGCTGCATCGCTAATGGTTGAAACACCTTGCACTCCGTGAACTTCGACGCCATATCTTTGCCCAAAATATTGAAAAGCATCATGCGCGGTTACCAGTACACGCTGCGATTCGGGGATGGATGCGATCGTTGCCTCACCCCACTGATCCAGTTGGTCCAATTCCTGTTCCAGATTCGCAGCTCTCTCGAAAATGGACTCTGCGTGCTCTGGCATGCGGTCCGCCAACGCACTTGCAACGTTGACCGCTGCATCTTTCCAAAGTGCAACGTTCATCCAGATGTGTGGATCGTGAAGGCCTGCATCAGCATCAATGAGTTCGCTGTCATCCAATGTTTCTGCAACAGCGATGGTGGCATTGTTCGCCTCTGCACGTGCTTCCAATACCTCACCCAAACGACCCTCAAGATGAAGCCCGTTGTAGATCACGATGTCTGCTTCCAAGAGCTTGATCGAGTCGCCTCGTGATGGCTGGTACAGGTGGGGGTCCACGCCCGGACCCATGATTGCTGTCACTTCAGCGTCGGAACCGACCAGCGTTTGCACCATGTCACGCACCATCCCCGTGGTTGTGACGATTTGTGGCTTGGTGTCGCCGTCGGACAAGGAGTCGCTCTGTCCGTCGGAGGAACTGCTGCAGCCGGATGTGACCGCAAGCCACAATAGCAGCATGATCGGGGTAATGACCGCTATCAGTCGATAGCCAGGATTGACGTGCTTGCTGGTTGATTTCAAAGAAGGGATCCGTTCGCGGCTTGATTTCAAAGTGAAATGCATAATTTAAGGATCGCCAAATATAATTGTTTGGCTGCCCAAAAACTACTGATTTCTCGGGGTTTATTGAGTAATTAAGCCAACTTTAGGCATCCCGCGCCTCGTAATCGTCGTGCTGTCGTTNGCGTTGCTGCGGAGAATGAGCTTCGGTGGTTAGTTTGCAGCNTGGGCGAGCTGCGAGCTTTATCCGTCTATTNTGTGCCACGTGGGGTGTGACTGAGGTTTTGGTTGGGGCTTTGGTTGGGCGGATTAAGGATCGAAACAAAACCATTGTCGAAGGAACAGCAAGTAAATCGAGGACAATTCAAGTCGTGTGCTAAACTAGAGAAAGACAATGACGCTCTGGTGGGATGGCATGGGACTGACTTATTTCAAACGCTTTCGGATGGAGTACGACCTGAGACATGGCGTGCCAGAGTCCGTTCCTGTGCCGCTTGGCTATGACTTGGTGCCGTATTCAGCGGATTTGATTCGAGACCACGCGACTGCCAAATTTCACAGTTTTCGTTGCGAGCTGGACGCCAATGTGTTTCCCTGTCTTGGTCGACGTGATGGTTGCCTGAGGCTGATGCGGGAAATTACTTCTCGGGCCGGTTTTGTCCCACAGGCGACCTGGTTGTGCCGCTATCGTGATTCCGATTCGGGGACGATGCAGCCGATTGGTACCATTCAGGGTTTGCAATTTGAGGGCTGGGGAGCTGTTCAGAACTTGGGGATTGATCCTGGCCACCGAAGCCTTGGGTTGGGTTCCGTTCTTTTGGAACGGGCAGCCAGNGGCTTTCGCGCCGCTGGTTTGCAGCGTATGCATTTGGAAGTGACGACCGATAATACGGCTGCTATCCGCCTCTATGAGCGGCTCGGTTTCAAACGTGCCAAAGTGGTGTTCAAGGCGGCGGAGGTCGCCGGGGTTTGACTCGCGAGTGTAACCAGCAGTTTGTGCGGGTAACCCAGTAACTGTTGCAGGCAACGCCCGGATTTTATTCGGCAAAGGAAGGCGGATCACTGTGGATGAAAACAATCCCATGTCTGACCCCGATCAATGGGAAGCTGATCTTGAGCGACGGTATCCGCCGGCGGAACAGGGTGAGCAATCAGTTTCGGAGTTCCGGAACTATCAGGCAGAAGCAAGGCCATCAGTCAAAGCNTTTTATCGTCTGAANCACCAGCATCAGACATTCGATTTTGTNAAGCAAAAACGCCAACAGTTTCTGTCTCTGGAACGNCAACGGATGGGNGTTTGGGAAGCGATGGAGTTTCTGAACACCTTGGTTGACGATAGTGATCCCGATACTGAATTGTCGCAAATCGAACACCTGCTGCAGGCAGCGGAAGCGATCCGGGCCGATGGGCATCCTCGCTGGTTCATTCTCACCGGGTTGATCCACGATCTGGGAAAGATCTTGTGTTTGTTTGGTGAGCCGCAATGGGCCGTGGTGGGTGACACTTTTCCGGTCGGCTGCGCTTATTCAGCCAACATCGTTTACCACGAGTTTTTCCGTNAGAATCCTGATTGGGGGCATCCCGTTTATTCAACCGAGTGTGGGATTTATCAACGTCATGCAGGATTGGAAAATGTCATGATGTCGTGGGGGCACGATGAATACCTTTATCATGTGACAAAGCCGTATTTGCCAATCGAAGCCCAGTACATGATTCGGTATCACTCGTTCTATCCGGGTCACCGAGAAAACGCTTACCAGCATCTCTTTAGCGAACGGGACCATCAACTTTTTGAATGGGTCCGAAAATTCAATCCCTATGACCTGTATTCCAAAAGTGACGAGCGGCCGGACATTGAGAAATTGAAGCCGTTCTACATGGATTTGATNGCAGAGTTTTTTCCATCAGAACTAGCTTGGTAATTGACAACAACGTCAGTGAGTCGCGGCGACTTGCTTTGCATTTTCGTCCGTTCACTCCTGCTTTTTGCGATATTCCCGCCGGTTGGCCGCGTAGGCATCTGAGTCAGGAAGAATTTCCGTATCGGTGTCTGGTTGTTCCATCAGGCGTTTCAAAAATGGTCTGCACCATCCACAACCCGTGCCTGCCCCATAGCACTCCGAAAGTTGGCTCGGGACGGTTGGTTGATTGACACGGATGTACTGCATTANCTTCCGTTTNGTGACATGAAAGCAGAGGCAAAGCTCATCATCATCCTTCATGACCTGCGCCTTCGGTGATCAGCCATGTCGCAATTTTGCAGGCATCAAGATAATCAGCGATGACCAGCCTTTCATCGGCTGTATGAATATTCCGTTGTCCGCATCCAAGTGTGACAGCTTCGATTCCGAGTCGAAATAGCCAGTTGGCGTCNAGTCCGCCATCTGAGATTTCGGGGAAAGGTTCGCGTCCTACCACGCGGACCGCGTCACTTGCTGCGGCGATCGAGGGGTGATCCTCTGCAAGTGCGAAAGATTCGTAGTCAACGTTTGAGGAAAACTCGACTGATCCAGCAGCACCTTCGTGGTTGGTGACTTCGGCAGCAGCACGTTCAAATGCCTGTCTGATTTCACTGACGATGCGAGTTCTCATTTCAGCACTATGACTTCGTGCTTCGGCGCGCAGAATGACTTCGGGTGTGATTACATTGGTTGCTTCGCCCCCCTGAAAGACACCCACGTTCGAGGTTCCAGCCTGGTCTCCCTGTTGAACCTTACCGAGCCACCCTCGAGCATGCAGATCAGCGATGGCTCGAGACGCCATCACAATCGCGCTGGCGCCTTCCTGAGGAGCGACACCGGCATGAGCAGGGATGCCAGTGACTTTGATACTCATTCGTTCGCCACCGATGGCACCGATCGTCAGTTTTTCGACTGTCCCACCGTCAAAGTTGAAAGCGCGATCGACCTGTCCGACTTTGGTAATGTCCAAGTTTCGGGCACCCTCGAGTCCGATCTCTTCTTGAACGAGGAAGCTGACAACCGCTGGGGGGAAATTTTCATCTCCTTGTTTGAGCCGTTCTATGATTGCTGTCAGGATGGCGCCACAGCCTGCCCTGTCATCCGCGCCCAAGCCGGTCGGAGCACTGCTATGGACTTCATCACCCTCCACGACGGGCTGGCTGCCAACACAGATTGGGACCGTGTCCATGTGTGCAGAGAGCAGCGTACGGGGCCCATTTCCGTTCCCGGGCAGAGAAACGAGCAGATTGCCGCAGTTTCCATCGAGTCTGGTGCGTGTTTCAGCACCATCGAATTCGATTTGTGCATCGGTGACTCCGGCTTCGCGCAGTAGCTCGACGATCTTGGCTGCGACCGCAGCTTCATCGCCGCTTCGGCCCGGAATGGCCGTAATGGTCAGATATCGGTCGAGGGCCAGGTCGGTATTGATTTCGTTATTTGTCATGGCAGGTTACACTCAGCGGCAGAGGGAACGGTGACGAACTCTCACACAAATTAAGGCATCTGTTGGTTGTTGCCGAGTCACCTGATCGGCGTGCGGGTCCGGAGCATGGGTCCAGATCGCGAAAAACCCCAACGTTTCTATACTTTTTACACGTGTCAACTGACTGTGAATCTACCCGTTATTGATTCCGGAAATCCATCATCCTCGGCCTCATCGGTGGATCATCGCAGACATTTGCTGGACCTCAGCCAAGAGGATCTAAAGCAGTGGCTGATTGATCACGGGCAACCCGGTTTTCGAGCGAAACAGATTATCCACTGGGTCTTTCAACGTCGCGTTTCTGATTTTCAGGAAATGAGTGACTTGCCCAAAGCTCTGCGAACGCAGTTGGCTGAATCATTTCGTGTCTTTGTGACGACCCCATCTGCGGTCGTTCAATCCACTGATGGAACGGACAAGGTGTTAGTGGGATTACCCGATGGCGGTGAAGTCGAGTGTGTGCTGCTGCGAGATGGGGCGCGACGTAGCATCTGTGTGAGCAGTCAAGTCGGTTGTGCGATGGGTTGCGTTTTTTGTGCGAGCGGTCTTGATGGGGTAGATCGTAATCTCACCACCGGTGAAATCCTTGAACAAATGTTATTACTGCAGGGAAGGCTCGAGGATGAGGAGCGGCTAAGTCACATCGTCATGATGGGCATGGGTGAGCCACTTGCCAATTTGGATCGGGTGTTGGGTGCATTGAATGTAGCTCGCAGTTCAGATGGGTTGGGCATCAGTCCCAGACGGATCACGATCAGTACTGTTGGGTTGCCGCCTGCGATTGATCGGCTCGCCAATAATGGCACGCCCTACAACTTGGCTGTCAGTCTGCACGCACCCAATGACCAGTTGAGAAATGAACTCGTTCCGGTCAACCAGAAGATTGGTATCGACCAGGTTCTGGATGCCGCTGATCGATATTTTGACAAGTCCGGTCGACGTTTGACCTTTGAATACGTTTTACTTGGTGGTGTCAATGATTCGACCGATCATGGGCGACAGCTCGCAAAGTTGTTACGGCATCGCACAGTGCTGCTCAATGTGATTCCTTACAATCCTGTCGAAGGGTTGCCGTACGTGACTCCTAGCAAAGCATCGATCGCGGAATTCCGACAGGTGTTGGAATCCGGTGGGGTGAATGTAAAGTTTCGTCAACGTAAAGGTGATGATATCGATGCCGCTTGTGGGCAGTTGCGTCGTAACCGGGGTGCAACGACGAAACCGCCACTCGGTTCACGCAGTTAGGTGTCCTCGATGATTCATCGTGTTTGTTCTGACGGCAGGCTTGCTGTTCATTCACGCTAACGCGGTTATGAGCGGAACGTAAATCACAGTTTGTTATGGAAAAGCACCCAAGACATGTGGTGCATGCATGTCGGGACGCGAGCGATAATGCGTTTACGGGGACAGGTTTTGATCTTTAAAAAGGTAAGAAGACCATGAGGTTGTTTTGCTGCTTCATTCTTTTGACTCTGGCATCTGTTGCCAGTGGCGAATGGAAGGTATCTCCCGAGGCAATGCTGACCCGGTGGGGCAAACAGGTAACTCCCCAGAATGCTTGGCAGGAATATCCGCGTCCACAGTTTCGGCGCGAAGATAGTTGGAAGAACCTGAATGGTTTATGGCAGTATGGGATCAATGAACGTGAACAGATTCCCCAAGCCTATCAGGGCGATATTCTTGTGCCCTTTCCTGTGGAATCAGCACTCAGTGGTGTGCAGCGACTGCTCGCGCCGGACGAGACGTTGTGGTATCGACGCATGTTCCAACATCAGACTCCCAAGGGGCATCGCACTCATTTGCATTTTGAGGCGGTCGATTATGAATGCACTGTTTATATCAATGGCATGAAAATCGGATCACACAAAGGCAGCAGTGATCCATTCAAGTTTGATGTCACAGATGCGTTGCATCCGGGTGATAACGAGTTGACTGTCAGTGTGATTGACAAGACATCGCCTTCTCAGACGTTGGGAAAGCAATCACTGAAGCCGAAAGGAATTTATTACACTCGCGTTTCAGGGATTTGGCAGACTGTTTGGCTGGAGGACGTTCCTGAGCGGCATTTCCGCATGGTGAAAATGAAGCCGAGGATTGCTGAGGGCACCCTGCGCGTGCTGCCAACGCTTGAGGGGAAGCCGTTGAAGGCAGAACGCATCGTGATCACCGTCCGTGATGGTGACCGTGTGGTCGGTGTCGCTGATGCTGCTTTGAGTGTGCGGATACCCGATGCAAAGTTGTGGTCGCCTCAAAGCCCGAATCTCTATGAAATCACGATGGAGCTGTTTGATGGCGAAGAACTGATTGATAGCGTCGAATCTTATGCAGCCATGCGTGAGATAGGAACTATTCGTGGACCGGCAGGGCAGATTCGCATGACCTTGAACGGCAAAGTGGTATTCCATTACGGTCCGTTGGATCAAGGTTGGTGGCCGGATGGGTTGTTGACGCCTCCCAGTGATGCAGCAATGCGTTTTGATGTTGATTACTTGAAGAAGTCCGGATTTAACATGATCCGAAAGCACATCAAAGTTGAGTCGCGGCGTTACTATGCTCATTGTGATCGAATTGGAATGATGGTTTGGCAGGATATGCCAAGCACTGGCGGAAGACCATTTTGGAGCAAGCTTGCTCCAAATCCGGTGGAAGACAAATGGCCTGCGGAGCAGCATGAGCAGTTCGTGAAAGAATTGAAGTCGATGGTGGGAAGCCTTCGAAATCATCCATCAATTGTGATGTGGGTTCCCTTCAACGAACGATGGGGTCAGCACGAGACCTTTCGAATTGGTCAGTTGATGGAGAATCTTGATGTCACGCGGTTGGTCAATATTGCCAGCGGTGGGAACTTCTTTCCAGTCGGCAATGTCGTTGATCGACACAATTATCCTGAGCCGATGTTTCCGTTCGAGGATCAAAGATTCAATGATTACGTGAAGGTGGTAGGTGAGTTTGGTGGGCATGGCTTTGTGGTCCCCGGTCACCAGTGGAATTCGGAAATGCGAAATTGGGGATATGGAGATCTGCCGACCACCAAGAATGAATACAGGCAACGATACCGCCGGTCGTTTGAAGAACTCATGAAGCTCCGCCGCCGAGGTGTGGCAGCAGGTGTTTATACGCAGACGACCGATGTTGAAGGCGAGGTCAACGGATTGATGACCTATGATCGAGAGGTTCAGAAGATGACAGCCGAAGAGTTGCAGGAATTACACACACCTGCTCGTTTCTGACTTCCGTCGGGTAAAATCTGAATCGCCGACGAGAGTGGTGATATCTCTGCTTCTGGAATTGCTGACCTGCTCAGGCCAATCCCCATTGTCGTCGCAGGAACCATTCTGTTGACAGGGCTCCGGCAAAGATGCCGAATAGCAGCCAGCCGGTGAACGGCCCATCGCCAAGCCGAAACTTTTCAATCACAGGGGTTTCCGCCATGCTTCGACGTTCTTGGATGGTTGTGATCAACTCATCAATATTTTCCGGTAGAAAAGATGCACCCCCATGGTCAGCGGTCAAATCCGCCAGCTGACTCAAATAAACGGGATCGGCAAGGGGTTGAGCCAATTCTCGGCTTTCGTCAACGACCTGAAATGCCAGTTCTTCTGGTGGCAAGGTTGCATCGGGCGATTCCGCTCGGACTCGCAGACGGTAAAAGCCAACGGCAAGTTCGGTAATGCGACCGCGGATCGCTTGAGTCATGCGGCTTGACTGGGAGCTGCTGCTTTCGGTGTTGACGTTCAATGGTGTCACATCGCCATTGGAATCTACGATTTCCGCAACCAGCGGAGTGATTTCACTCTGTTCACCGAATGATTGCACTTCAGCACGAAACTCGGGTGGTTTGTCTGTTGCGAACCTGCGTGCGTCCATGGTGATCACGAGTCGGCTGTCTGCGTTGTTTTCACGTGATAACAACCACAAAACCAATTGTCGCCAAAACCGGCGGTGTACTTCGGTGCGACCATACCTCCACCATCGCCATGTTGAATCAAATGCAAGCGATGCTGTTCGTCCGCTGCCATACTCGCCGATGACCATCAGGGGATCATCCATTTCTGTTTCCAGCAACACCTGAATACCCGGGGCAACTTTAGGCCCCAAAAGTTGGTTGGCTCCCAGCAAGGAAGGCAGTTCATTCCATATTTTAGAGGGCGAGTCCCCGCCAAGATCGGTGATGGGATGAGAACGCGAAAGTTTGGGTTTCAGTTGTGTATCGATTTGGCTGGCAGCAGCCGGATTACTGGAGCCACCTGGGGAACGAGCGCGACGTGGGTCCATGCGAACTGGTATCACGGCAGCCAACGGCGAGTCAGCGTAACCACCGCCGCCGTAGGCGTACGATCCGCCCAGTGTTACCAGTCCAGCACCTTTTCCAATGGTATCTGCAAGCTGCTGCAACTGTTCATTACCAAGAGCATCAGCGTGCAGATCACCGATGATGTAAATGTCGTAGCGGCCTGGTTCAAAGGCGCCGTCCAGATCGATGGGCCAACGATCAGCTGTGTCCTTTGGAATCCATTGATAATCCAGAGCAAGGTCTGGAAAGCGTCGCAAAGAGCGTCGTAAGAATGTTTGTTCGAGTCTTGGATTTCCTTCCAGGTAAAGAATTCGCCCTCCCCCTGCGCGCACCTCGACGAAAGCGATTTGGGTGTTGTTCGTCGTGACCAGTTCCTTGTCCATGGGCACTGCTTCTGCCTTCAACCGGTAGGTTCCGGGTTCAGGAGTCAGAATGGGGATGCTGACTGATGCGACATCCGTTGCGCTTGCTGGGACGATTTGTCGATTAGCAATTTCAGTGGACTTTCCATCCGAGTCGATCCAGGTCAGTCGCACCGGGACATCGATGCCTGCCATTCCTTGCGTGGATAACTGAAATTTGACGTCAAGTTCGTTACCTGCGAAGAGCTGGTAGCTCTCTGGTAGTGCTTCGATAGCAGCATCACGTGACGCCGATGCACCGCCAGCTGGTCCGATAGGGACCGTCCATAATGGAACGCCAAGTGAGTTGAGCGTCTCTGCCACTCGCTGTGCTCCCGTACCCTGCTGATCAGCTGTCTGAGTTCCATCACCTACCAGGACGATCCCAGCCAGTGGTTGGCCTTCAGCGGCTTGCATGGCACCCAGCGCGGCTGCAGAAATGTCGGTTGCCTTACCAGAAGGCAGCTCTGATTGAAGCGAATCCACTGCAGGAGCGGCGATTGTTCTTGTTTGAGAATCATAGGCCAGAAGCCGGACATCCAGTTCACTATCCAGCCCAAGAATGCTGTCGGCAAGACTTCTCCAAATTTCTGTTTGTGTTTTCCAGCGTGTGTTTCCGTCACCGTCAGGCAGCGTCATGCTCCGAGATGTATCGACGGCGATGACCAAGGCGGCTTCCGCTAACTGGTTGTCTGTGCGGAATAGTGCAGGTCGAAAGGCGGCAAGAAGCAGGGTGACGGCTGCCAACAAGCGGAGCGAGATCAGCCAACGCCGACGCATTGGATTCTCGGTTGGCGGCGTGACGGCAAGGATTACTCCAACGGTAACCGCCGCAACTGCCATGGTTAGCAGCAGTGATCCGTAAATCGGTTCGAACGCGAAGGAGG
>PAUV01000095.1 GCA_002712845.1 Rhodopirellula sp.
GCTCCTCGCTCCTCGCTCCTCGCTCCTCGCTCCTCGCTCCTCGCTCCTCGCTCCTCGCTCCAAAACTTCAATTTCAGAGCGAAGGGCATTTCGTAGTACAAAGAAAGGAAGTCTACACCGCCACGCTGGGCCCGTTCGTAGGCTTTGTCCCCATTGCTGACCGTTTCTGTGTCGACCCCCATGCGGCTAATGGCAGCAGCAAGCAATTGGCGAAACACTGGTTTATCCTCGGCTATCAATACACTCGTACGCGGGGCAGGATTTTCAGGTAGATCAGACATGGAAGGTTGTTTTGTGAGGGGCTCATGTGAGGGGCTCCGCAATGCGGTCTGAGTTCATGCTGCGGGAAGACGCGGGTGAAGGGTGAGGCGAGATGCTGTTGCTCATGGGTGCGTTTTACCTTTTGTCGGAATCCTGTTTCGCGTTACAGATTCGGCTGGGTGATCCGGGTGAAGCGACTCGGCTCGCACACAGCATGATTAGCGCACTCACCCAGTTGCAACCTGAATACGGCCGGTCAGTTGTTGCCAAACGTCTGGTGGTTTTTCGGATGCATCTCGAAATTCTTGCCGCCCGGACAGTAGGCATGTTTGGTGAGCTGGGGAGCTTTTGTTTAATGCGGGTTGCTGACCTCCTGCTCTTCGGAAACTCGCGTTTCGATCCGCAGTGAGGTGGCGTTCCTTGATTTTACGGCAGTAGAAGCGTTTTTTAACTTAGTAAGCTGTCTGGAATACGTTCGACGGATTGAGCAGGCAGTCAGCCTTTCGCGATTTAGCAGCTCAGCAGGTCAAACGTGTCAGTAGCTTGGGTCTCTCGCATTGTCGGAGAAGTAGGGTTCGTCCTGCAGCCCATTCAGATTGCATCATCTGCCTGCGGCCTCGTACCTGCGATCCGTGTACTTGCGATCCTTGTTGAGGTGCCGGGGCATTAATTCACGTGATGGCTTGGTTTGACGGCCGTGTATTGGTTGACACCCGCTCGATAGATAGATATGGTCTCACACAATGTCGTGCAATCGCTTGCCCGGGCCCCCCCAAGGTTCGGGCAGTTTTTTTGTTCGTATTCAGCGGCCTCTCCTCCCAAATCACGAATGTCGATATGAATCCACAAGATATCCTTCGATACGTAGACTCTCTGCACCGTGAGAAGAATATTGATAAGGAGTTGGTTTTCATCGCAATAGAATCAGCTCTTCAGACCGCGGCGAAGCGTCAATATGGTGAAGAGGCTGACATCAAGGTTCAGCTGGACCGCGAAAACGGTCGGATTCACGCGGTGCTCGCAGGCGAGCAGTTGGGTGAGGACCAGATTGGCAGAATTGGGGCACAGACTGCCAAGCAAGTGATTATCCAAAAGGTGAAAGAGGCTGAGCGGGACTCGTTGATGCTGGAGTATCGCGAGCAGATTGGAGATATTGTCAGCGGAATCATTGGGCGAGCAGACGGCGGCGTCGCAACTGTAAATCTTGGCAATGTCGAAGCCATTTTGCCACGAAGCGAGCAAATCCCGGGCGAGACCTTGCATGCAGGAGAGCGTGTGCGGGCCGTTGTTTTCGAGGTCCGAGCCACCGGGAATCGGGTTCGTGTTGTCTTGAGCCGAACTCGTCCGCAGTTGGTGCAAAGGCTCTTTGAGCAAGAAATACCAGAGATTGGTGAAGAAATCATCTCCATTCAATCTATTAGTCGGGAGCCTGGTTATCGGAGTAAAGTCGCGGTCAGCAGTGTCGATAGCCAAGTCGATCCGATTGCGGTGTGCGTGGGCTATCGCGGTAGCCGAATCAAAGCGGTTCGAGAAGAGCTTGCCGGCGAGCATATTGATGTTGTTCGCTATGACGAAGACCCAGAAGTGCTGATTCCCAACGCTTTGCAGCCGGCAGAGGTTGAGCAGGTGTTGCTGTGCGACATGATCGGTCGCGCCATTGTTCTGGTTCAAGAAGACCAATTGTCACTGGCGATTGGCCGTCGAGGGCAAAATGTCCGGCTAGGTAGCAAATTGTGTGGCTGGGATATTGAGATCATGACCGGCTCGGAGCTTGAGGATCAAATCGAGCGAGCCGTGACTGGGTTCAGTCAAATTGCTGGGTTAACCGAGGAAATCGCCCAGAGTTTGGTTGAGCAGGGCTACCTGTCTTACGACGATCTGTCGGTGATCGAGCCGGATCAGTTCATGGAAATGAGCGGTTTGTCGGCTGAGGACGTCGATCGGATTGTTGAGGTTGCCGAAACCATGGCCGAAGAAGCTGAGCAAGCAGCCGCTGAAGAACGCAGAGTCAGGCGGGAGCGCGAGCAGGCCCAGAAAGAGTCCGGTGCCGCAGGCGGTGCAGCAGCTGCCACTCCACCCGCAAGCGAAGCTACCGAAGCTGAAGCTACCGAAGCTGAAGCTACCGAAGCTGAAGCTACTGATTCGGAAGTCGGTACTGAAGAGGCAGCCGAAGTGGTGCCGGAGGCTGCGGTCACTGAGGAATCAGCAGAGCCCGCTGACTCTCCAGCGGAAGACGCCTCAGGCGATGAGGGTGCTGAGTCAGCGGACGAGAAGAGCTGATTCGACGGGTGAATAGCCCGTTAATCTCCGGTTTACCCGAAAACTTGCCGGGTTTCCGCAGGAAAGTGCCTTGGCAGACCTCTGCGCCACGCCTGTTTTTCGCTATCGTATGGGCAAGTTGGCCCAGGCAGTGCTCTGGGGAATCGTTGGATGATCCCCGACGTGGGAGGTTTTTCGACCTACTGCGGCGATGGAGGAATACCAGTATGTGATCATAAACAGACCATTGAACCCGCCCGCGAATCGGGCATTTTCCCGTACGAATATCAACGAATTACAACATTCGCTCGGCGGGTTCCATAAACGAATCGACAGGATTTCCGCACGTGCCCGCACGCATCTACGCGCTCGCAAAAGAACTGAAAGTTGACAGCAAAGATCTAGTAGATCTTGTCAAAAAAGTCGGTATTACCGGCAAAGGCTCGGCGCTGGCTAGCCTCTCCGATGAGGAGGCTCAGAAAGTTCGAGACCATTTATCTGGGGCTGGTAAGCCTGAACCGGTTGCTGCGCCCACAGCCACGACCGCTCCGACGGCAGTGCGTGACGTGGTTCCGACAGAACGGAAGCATGTCGCCATCAAAGTGGGCCGCAGTTCGAGTCGGACTTCCGCTCCAGAAAAACCGGCCAAGGCCGCGACGCCCGCACCCAAGACGCCCGAGCCAGTGGCTGAAGCCACGCCGGCCCCCGCGACTCCGGTGAAAAAAGAGGAGGTGGCTGCCCCCGAGACTCCCGCTCCTCAACCGCCGAAACCAGGCTCGCCGAAATCAGGCTCCTTGGGAAGTCGTATCAAAAGTCGAATGGGAGTTCGCAAAAGCGGAGTCGGAAATGATCCTGTCGCGCCAGTGAGACGCGATTCGACGGTTTCAGGCGGAAAGATGCGATCTCTAGACCGACCAACGCCCACGGGTGAAAAACGCACGGACTCCAGTAAAGCGAAACGCCGCGAGCCGCGTATTAACGTGAAAATGGCGTCTCTTCCGGAGGTCGCCGAGCCAAAGCCGAGCAAGCAGGCGAGCGGTGAGCCCAAGGCTCAGAAGCCGGACGTGAAACTCAGTAAAGACGTCATCGCAGGGCACCGTCAGGGGATGCGAGCCCCGTTGGAGGAACTTGCCAAGGAAGATAAAGACAGCAAGCGTTCCGCAGCGGCGAAGCGGGGTTCTGCCCTCAGTGGTTTCACGGGCGAGAAGAAGCGTGAAGGCGGAGAAGAAGACAAGCCGAGACGCAAGCTCGCTGGGATGGCCAGCCCTCGTGCAGAGCGTGTTCGCGGCAAAGGACGTGGGCGAGCAGCCCTCGACCAAGGCGGCTATGGTTCTCGCCAAGGACGCTCTTCCCGTCACGGCCACAAACGGCGGAAGGGAGTCAATACTGCGGCGCCAAGAAAAGACGCCGTCGTACTTGAGCTGCCTTGTACCATTCGTTCATTCTCCGAAGCAGCCGGTGCCCCCGTCGGGAAGGTGCTTGCAACGTTGATGGGGATGGGGCTGCAGGTTGGTTTGAGTATTAATTCCGAGCTCGATCTTGAGACGGCCGAAGTGATTGCGGCCGAAATGGAACTTCAGATCGAATTGAAGGCCTCCGAAACGCTGGAAGATTCTCTGATCACAGGGTTGGAGGAACAGGAAGACGATCCCGATGCCCTGGTGCCACGAGCTCCAATCGTGACATTCCTTGGGCATGTCGACCACGGAAAAACCAGTTTGCTGGACTACTTGATTGGCATTGATGTCGTTAGCGGAGAGGCCGGGGGAATCACTCAGCACATCCGAGCCTACGAAGTTGACAAGGATGGCCGAAGCGTCACGTTCGTCGACACGCCAGGTCACGAAGCCTTCACCGAAATGCGTGCTCGAGGTGCGAACGTCACTGACATTGCTGTCCTTGTTGTGGCGGCCGATGACGGAATTATGCCGCAGACCGAAGAGGCAATCAGTCACGCGAAGGCAGCAGATGTGCCGATCGTCGTTGCGATGAATAAGATTGATCTCGAAGGTGTCGACTCAAACCGAGTCATGACGCAATTGACAGAACATCAGCTGACACCCAGCGAGTGGGGTGGAGACGTCGAGGTTGTTCCAACCAGTGCAATCAAAGGCATCGGTATGGATGAGTTGCTTGAAACACTTCTCACGATTGCCGAACTCAATGAGTATCAGGCGAATCCAGACCGCACTGCCCTTGGTGTTTGCCTTGAGTCCGAGCAGCAAGGGGATCGTGGTGTTGTCGCCAAGTTGATTGTCCAGAATGGAACCTTGAACGTCGGCGATGTGCTGGTTTGCGGTGCCTCGCATGGTCGTGTTCGGGCAATGTCTGACACGCTCACCGGGGAAGCACTCGAGAGTGCCGGACCAAGTACTCCTGTGAACGTCATGGGCTTTGATCAGGCACCGGGAGCGGGTGAACGGTTCCATGTACTCGATGACATCAGTAAGGCTCGCGAAATTGCTGGCAGTCGTGCTCATGCAAGCAGTCAGGAAAATCTCTCCGGCGTGACCACGAAGGTCTCCTTCGAGAACTTCCAGGAAATGCTGCAGGAAGGACGCCTCGGCCAGCAGGAAGAAAAATCCAAGTTGAACTTGATCGTGCGAGCTGATGTGAAGGGCTCACTTGAAGCGATTGATAAAGAACTGAGCAAGCTTGATAACCCAGAAGTCGAGGTTCGCGTTCTGCAGCGAAGCGTAGGTGGCGTCACGTTGGCTGATGTTACTTTGGCTTCCGCGTCAGATGCCGTGATCGCGGCTTTCAATGTGATTCCGGACGAGCAGGCTCGATCGCTTGCCGATGAACGTGACGTTGAAGTTCGACGCTACGACGTGATTTATAAATTGACTGACGATATCAAAGCGATGATTGAAGGTCGGTTGAAGCCAGAAGAACGCGTCGTGGAGTTGGGGCGTGCTCTTGTCAAGCAGGTGTTCTCGATCAGTCGCGTGGGAGGTATCGCCGGGTGCTATGTTGCCCAAGGATCCATCCAGCGTGGTTGTCGTATCAGGGTCAACCGTGATGGTCGAACCATCGGAGACTACCCGCTAGATTCTCTCAAGCGGATCAAGGAAGACGTGAAGGAAGTACCACGCGGTATGGAGTGTGGTATCCGACTGTCAGGGTTTAATGATATTAAGCAGGATGATGTTCTTGAAGCGTATCGAATCGAAGAGGTTGCACGAACACTCGATTAACATCGTCCCCGCATCTGCCGGCGTGCAACGTTACGTAACGCGTTTGGCGGGACGTGAAACTGAGAGACTGAACAGAAAGGCTGCTGACGCCATTTGGCACAGTAAGCAATAAAACTCTGTGACAACACGCCTATGATTTCATGTTCGAGAAGAACAGGAATAGCAGACCAGCAGGTTGAGGGCGGGTTGGTGGCAGAGAATCAACGACAATGAAATTGACGTGCCGGTCTCGCCTGATCCGGCACGCGATTCACCCTTAGCCTGTTAACCNTTCGACTNTCACCATTCGACTGTCANCATTCGACTNTCACCATTCGACTGTGCAATCGTGATTACCGTTCATCCCCAACCCACTTATACGCTGTGACCAGTAGACGTTTGTTAAAAGCAGCCGAAGCCATTCGAGAAGTGGTGGCTGCGTCGATTTTGACTGAAATGCGAGATCCACGCGTACAAGACGTCACCGTGGTCGGTGTCAAAGTNAGTCCCGACATGCGTGAAGCCCAGATTGCAGTCAGTNTCATGGGAGACGAGTCACAGCAGCAATTGTCCCTGCGAGGGCTACAGAATGCTGCGGGATTTTTGCAGAGTCGAATTGCCTCGCGGATCGAGGCAAGGTACACCCCTCGGTTGCAATTTGTGATTGATAAAGGAATTCAGCATTCTCTGTTGGTCGGTGAGATTCTCGAGAAAATTAAGCGAGAAATTGACGATCCCGAACAGGGTGAAGTCTCGGATCAAAGCACGACGGAAAATGAGTCCAGTGGCTCAGAAAACGTCAATCCGAATGCTGCTGATCAAGACGGCTTAGCTGGGGGCGAGGGACTGACTGAAACTCCTGAAAGCCAGCCAGAACCCACCGACCCATGGGCCCAATAGCCCAATCTCGAAAATGATCGTGATCGCTCTGCGATCCTACCCATCAGTACCCTCTGATCTGACAAAACAAGATGTCTGCAAGTAAGCGTGCAACCCTGATCGGCAAACTCAATACTGCCCTCAAAAAACACTACAAACCATTGCCAACTCAGCCTGCTCGCCCTCTGTTGGAGCATGTGCTGTATGCGTCTCTCTTGGAGGATGCTCCTNCCGAATTAGCTGATGAGGGCATGGCTAAGTGTGAACAGGAGTTTTACGACTGGAATGAAGTACGTGTCACCACGGTCACCGAGTTGGCACAAGTTCTTTCGAGGTTGCCCGAGCCTTTGGTTGCAGCTCGAAGACTCAAGAGTAACCTGCAGGCCATCTTCGAAGAGTTTTATACCTTTGACTTGGATCATCTNAAGAAAGAGAATCTCGGCAAAGCGGTAAACAAATTTGAGAAGATGCCGGGCATGACGCCCTTCGTGCTCAGCTATACGGTCCAGCATGGTTTGGGAGGGCATTCGATTCCAGTCGACTACTCTGCCATGGTGATCATGTTGANCACTGAAATTGCATCGCAGCCAGAGGCGTCGAGCGGTAAGGTGCCCGGGTTGGAACGGGCGATTCCCAAGAGCAAGGGAGTTGAGTTCTCAGGTTTGTTGCACCAGGCAGCAGTTGCGCTGAACAAGAATTTGAAAGACAAAGCTGCTCGTGCTTTTATCGATGCGGTCAGCAAGGGATCGAGCCAACGGCTCGATGAGTGGCTTGCNAGTAAGAAAGCTGCCAAGAAGCGNGTCCTTGAACGNAAGGTTGAGGAAAAAGCNGCAGCAAAAGCGGCAGCNGAAGCGGCTGCACTTGCTGCAATCGAAGCTGCGAAAAATCCACCCAAAAAGAAGAAGGCAAAAGAACCGGCCAGGAAAGAGGTGCCAGCTGCTGAGGCTGCTGCCAAAGAGACAGCTAAGGCCGCTGCCAAGAAAGCAGCTGCCGAGAAGGCTGCTGNCAAGGCAGCCAAGAAAAACACTCCTGCTCCGGTAAAGAAGGCCGTTNCAGCAAAGAAAGCGGCAGCCAAGAGTGCCTCTGCTAAAAAGCCTTCCAAAAAGGCGGCNCAAAAGACCGCGCCAGCGAAGAAGGCGACGCCCGCAAAGAAAGCCGCGCCGAGCAAAAAGACGGCTAAGAAAACTTCGAAAAAGAAGCCGGCGCCTGCGAAAAAAGCCACCAAGAAGGCAACACCAGCAAAGAAGGCAACACCAGCAAAGAAGGCGACACCAGCAAAGAAGGTGAGCAAGAAGGCAACACCAGCTAAGAAAAATTCCAAGAAAGCGGCCAAAAAGACTTCAAAGAAGGTCACAGCCACTAAAAAAGCTTCACCGGCTAAGAAGAAAACAGCTGCGAAAAAAACGGCATCCAAAGCAAAGTCAGCTAAGAAAACCAGTTCCAAAAAATCAACGAACCGGAAATTAACCAAGCGTAAGCCGCGTTGAGCCCCGGACCGGCACTCATATTATTCTTTTGTAGTGACGACCTCGGTGGACACTGCCCCGGAGTCATCGAGTGATTCAACTCTCCAGTAATTGATAAGATCTGATATGGCAGGACATTCAAAGTGGGCCAATATCCAGCACCGAAAAGGACGCGTGGATGCCCAACGAGGAAAACTTTGGAGCAAGTTAAGTAAGGGCATTATCGTTGCTGCAAAAAGTGGCGGCGGAGATCCTAATGCGAACTTTCGATTGCGAAAAGCAATTGATGATGCCAAAGCTGTCAGCATGCCGAAAGACAACATCGCTCGCGCCATCAAACGGGGCACCGGTGAGTTGGCTGGTGGAGATCTCGAGGAGATTCTTTACGAAGGCTACGGGCCTGGTGGCGTTGCAGTGATGTGTGAAACGCTCACTGATAATCGCAATCGAACTGGTCCGGAATTACGCTCCATTTTCTCCAAGTTGGGCGGTGAGATCGGAAAGTCGGGATGCGTTTCCTATCTTTTCGAACGAAAAGGATTGTTCGTTTTTGACGCTCAAGCCGTTGATGAAGAAACGGTGATGGAGGTCGCTCTGGAAAATGGCGGTGATGATGTAGAAAACACTGATGACGGGAAGTTGCAGGTGACTTGTTCACCTGACCAGTTTCAGACCTTGGAAGATGCATTGCAGAAAGCAGAGCTGACCATGGAGGTGAAGGAAGTCACACGCTTGCCGCAAACCACGGTTGATGTGGAGTCGAAGATTGCCAGAAAAGTGATTCGATTACTTGAAGCGATCGATGAGCATGATGACGTGCAAACCGTTAGCACGAATTTGAATATCCCTGATGATGTGATGGACGAAGACTGACGACTCAGTCATCGCTGAGGCTGCAATGTTTGCAGCTTTGAAGGTCACTGACCTCTGCTCCGATACAGTTGCCTTCTCGCTGGTGCGGGGGGTCAGGCGTCGTGGCAGATCTCGCTCATTGCAGTGAACTCGGCAGAGTGCTGTTGTCGAACGCGTCCGCCTGAGCCAGTTTGTGAACTGAGTGCACCGGCCAAACTACTCGTACTCGTGGGTCACGCATCTCGGCCGTCCTGAACCATGCTGTTCGACTAGTTCGCTGTGCGTCTGGAAATCAGTCGGTTTTCTCTGTGACTGGAACACCGAATAACGTCAGGAAACGGGTGTACAGCGAGTAGAACGTTGGGACCAGCAGAAGCACGAGGAAGGTTGCAAGAGCGAGGCCGAATGCGAGGCTCGCTGCCATGGGGATCAATAGTTGCGCCTGGAACGACCGTTCCAGCATCAACGGAATCAAGCCAGCGATGGTCGTCATGCTGGTAAGCATGATGGGGCGGAAACGACGTTCGCCGGATTCCATCAGGGCTTCTCGGATGGGAACGCCATCTCGTATTCTCGTGTTGATGAAGTCGATCAATACGATTGAGTCGTTGATCACAACTCCTGAAAGTGCGACTAGTCCAAACATGCTGAACAGAGTGAGCGGAATGTCAAGTAGAGCATGCCCCCATACTGCTCCAATCATTCCGAACGGTACGATTGCAAGAATCAGCAGCGGTTGGAGATAGCTGCGGAATTGGAGGACCAAGAGCACGAACATTGCCAGCACGGCGATGCCGAATCCTCTCATCAGGCTGCCCACAGAATCACGACTCTGTTCGCGCTGTCCCTCCCATCGAAAACTGACTGCTGGAAAAGACTGCTGCCAAGCGCCAACGTGTTTTTCCTGAAGCTCATTTATGATCCGATTTGCATTCGCTTTGGTTTCATCAAGATCAGCAGAAATGGTGATCGATCTCATCTGGTCAACACGGTTGATTTCTGAGAAGCCCCGTTGATAGTCGATTTCCGCGAGTTCAGTGATTGGGCGTTCGGCACCATCAGGCGTACGAATTCGGATCTCACGAAAATCAACGAGGCTGCCCCGCTCGTCTTCGGGATATCTCACCATGAGTTTGACGTCGTGACGACCTCTTTGCAGACGCATGACCTCAGCGCCAAAATAGGCATTCCGAACCGTGGTGCCGAGATCTGTTGGCGTGACTCCCGTAGCGAGAGCGCGGTCTTTGACGCGGAACTGGAACTCCCATTTGCCGGGGGTGTTGTCATCCGCAATGTCGTAGACCCCCGCAAATTCACCAAGTTGAGCTTTGACAGTTTCGGTGGCTGCAAGGAGTTGGTCTACGTCACCGCTGGGGGCGAGTAATTTAAATTCAATTGCCTTGCCGCCGGGCCCAACCCCTACTGATCCATAGGTAATGCGGTCGGCCCCTGGGAAGTTGCCCGCCTCTTCACGCCACATTGTCAGCAGATCGTCGCTGTGAATATCGCGGATCTCGGTATCGAACAACTCAGCAAAGATTTGCCCGACATGGCTTCCGGAGCCACCACCGCCCGCCGCGTTTTGCAGGTTGGAAATCGTGCCGACGTCACGGTAGGTGAGGCGGACTGGACCTGTGCCTTGCCCTTCTATTTCGGAATCGTAAATCTCCTCGATAGGGATGCCAGTTTCTCTGGATCTGTCAGACGCAATCCGCTTGGAAACAGTGCTGAGTGCTGCCAGCATTTTTCGAGTCGCGTTGTCTGTCTCTTCAGCGGTTGTGCCATCAGGAAAAGCGATCGTCGCTTGCAGGTTATTGTTGTCCGATTTTGGAAACAGGATCGATGGAACGATCCCTGCTCGGATCATTCCGCCCGTCACAATGAACATCATGACGGCGACTGCCAGCGGCACAGCGGGATGTTTTAGTGAGAATCCAAGGGCTGGAAGGTAGATCGATTTGCAGATCCAGTCTAAGCCTCGACCTGCTCGTGGGCTTAGCCAATTCAGAGCGATACCGAGTGGTCTGAGCGGGTAAGTCAGAACCGAAAGCCAGCGGAAGAAGCCGGAGTGCTGGTGAGACAAGTGGCAAGGCAGAACGAAAATGCTTTCCCACAATGAGATCGCCAGCATTGCGATGACAGCAAATGGAATGACTGCCATGAACTTCCCCATCACTCCCGAGACGAAAAACATGGGAGCGAACGCAATGATTGTCGTTGTCACCGAAGCAGTGACGCTAGGCATGACTTCCACGGTCCCATCGATCGCTGCATGGATCAATGACTTTTTCATTTGCATGTGCGCGTAAATGTTCTCACCAATCACGATGGCGTCATCGACAACGATGCCCAACGCAACAAGAAACGAGAACAGGCTCAACATGTTCAGCGTCTGATCGCCCCACGCAAGTACAGCCCCAGCACCCAAGATCGAGATCGGGATCCCCAACGCAACCCAGAAGGCCAGACGCATTTCAAGGAAAAGCGTGAGCACCAGAAACACAAGCAGCAAGCCAGAGAAACCGTTACGCAACAGCAGCGATAGGCGTCCGCGTACTTCCTTGCTGCTATCACCCCAGACTTCGAATCTGTATCCAGCCGGTAATTCTTTTTCGGCAACGTAGGTCTTTACCGCATCGACCATCGCTAACAAGTCTTCCGACTTCGCACGCTCGACGTTCACGACCATGGCAGGTTCGCCATTGATCTCGCTTACGGAGGTCGTGTCTTGGAAGTTNTCTCGAACNGTTCCNAGATCGTTCACGGTGAGGACGACACCGCTATTATCNGTGANGAGNGGTAACTCTCCGATTTCTTCNCCGACCCGGCGTTTGTTCTTGGCTCGTAACAGAATCTCCTGACCATCNGCTCGCAGTTGGCCNCCNGGCAGTTCAATGTTTCGNGCGCGGAGAATATCNGCAACTTGTTGCAATGAGAGCCCGTAGCTACGCANCGTTGCCTCTGGGATTTCGACATCGATTTGAAATGGCCGTGTGCCCATCATGGAGGCAGAGGAAACAGCTTGCAGACTCAGGATGTCATCTCGAACTTCCTCGGCGACTTCACGGAGTTTNCACTCAGCCTCCGGGCTGCGTTGGGCGGGGCCGACGATCCCAATTCGAACTGCAGCGTCGCGAAAGGTGATCTGCTGAATCAGTGGGTCTTCTGCGAGTGCAGGAAAACTTGGAATGCGATCTACCTCGCGGTCGATCTCTGCCATGATCTTTTGTACGTCTCGTACATCACTGCGAAGTTCAGCGAGCACAAATCCTGATCCTTCCTGGGCAATGGAAGTTACCTTCTTGATTCCGTCGATCGCGCGGATTGCCTCCTCGATTTTTTGGCAGATTGCCTCTTCGCTGTCCTGAGGGGTAGCACCGGGNTACGGTACNGTGATCATCACAATCTCAAGCTCGAATGCTGGAAATACTTCGCGGCGCATATTCCAAAGCGAAACGCCACCGACCAGCATCAAACCGAGNATCAGTACATTCATGCCCGGCGAATTTGTGATCGCCCATGCAACAAGACGCTTCATGNTCCGNTCTCCTGANCTGCAGCAGTCACNCGANTGGTCTGTTCATTNNTCACNNTTGANTNCGTAGNACCGTTGACNACATCCGCACTGGCTCTCGCCGGCGATGTTTCGTTGTCGATCTCTTCGAAAGGTGAGACGACGACAAACGGATTTTGCTGGAGCAATTCTGCTGAACCACCAGCGATTTCGCACACCCAAAGTCTTTGATTGTTTTTGTTGAACGTTCCACTCTCGCCNTTGTCGGCCAAAATACTGGCTGAGCCACTCAACGGTGCAATCGGATTGATTCCGGTTGCGAGTGTCACTTTGCCCGGTACCCAATCTCTTGCTTTGAATCTTGCTGACTGTTTGAAACTGGCAGGATTTGCTTCGGTTGGTGTGGTGTTTTTCGGGTCGTTGTCGATTGATTTGGCTGCCAACACGGATGGGTCTGGTGAGAATTGTAGAATGCGATTGTCCACCTGAAGGCCTCTGGCGGGGATTACCATCCATTCAGGTCGAGGGGCAATCAGCAGCTTTACGCGAACNTACATACCGCGAACGAGGGCTGTCGCGCCGGTGACCTCGAGAGGTGATCCCTCCGCATCNACGTGCTGGTTGGGGGCGTCGACGACCACGCGAACCGGGACGGTGCGAGTGGCNGAGTTCAGGCCGATACCGTCATAGCTCATCAATTTGGCGTTCCAGTAGTATTTCACACCTTCGCGACCTGCTAGTTCGTATTCGATGATCGCTCTGGTTTCCGGCAAGCTGTACCCGCGGGAACCGGTTCTTTCACCGGTGTTGGCCTCATCGTTGANAGGATCAGACTTTTCTTTTGAGGACTTGCTCGGTGCAGCTGTTACCTGGTTTAGCACCCAGTACAGTTGGTCCATCCGAAGGCTCGTTGCGACTTCAGCTTTAGAAGTGTCATCAATGGTTACTAAAGTCGTGCCTCGTGCTACGAAGGAATGAAGGTCGACTTTCTCATTTACAATCACTCCCGAGATTGGGGCGAGAATCTCAGTTCGCTTCAGATCATGCCGAGCTTTTTTTAGCTGGGTTTCAGCCAGTTGCTCGGAGACAAAAATTTTCTGCCGGCGTTCCACNAGTAANCTGAGTTGATTCTCGAGAGTCACTAACTGCTGCCGCGCGGCCAGCAAGGCGCGTCTTGCCTTGTCGCGTTCCGCTGGGCTCGTGAATCCGTCACCAAGTTCGACTTGGCGATCTACTTCCTTTTGTTGAAGAGCCATGTCCTCCTTGGCAATCTCGATTGATCGTTTGGTGTTGNTNCTNTCCTGATCTACNTCTTTCAGTGCCTGATATTCTTGNGCTTTGACCTGTGTGAGACGCTCCACCTCGAAATCGTAATCCGTGGTATCGATTTTCATCAGCGGTGTGCCAGCTTCTACNTAAGCTCCCGCTTCACAAATCGGGTANTTNGCGACGATNTCGCCAGAAACTTCCGTTGANACCTGNACCTCNCGGAACGGAGCNACGCTGCCGTCGACAATCAGTTGNAGNTGTTCGCCAAGAGACGTCAGGGTGTGGAGGCGTTCCACGCGGACTTCGCTCAGTGCTTCGAGACGCGAGTTGTAGTCCGTACCCACTGCCGGCTTCTTCTCCGTTTCTGCCGTGCCGAGAAGCAGCAAGATGACGACGCCAGCCACCAGCAGACCCACTGGAATGATGAAGTCAAATAGCGCCTTCTGGCTAGTGTTAGCGACTCGCGATTTTAACGTCGGGATTTGCTGTGGACCGTCTGCAATGGGAGGACTTTCGTCCGATCTGGGTTCGGGAGGCGAGATCAAAGTATCGACCATCTATGTAGCTTTCGTGGAAAGACTTTCGTCCTGATCAGTGATTCTAAAGTGACGTTACTTGTCACTCGGTTCGATCTTTTGCTGTGAAGCCGCAAAGTTCTCGCAGGCTGCAAGCATGACCGCAGTGATGTGTTGAGCTAGGGATCCGATGTCATAATGTGCATCTCGTTGTTGCTCCGGAATTAATACTTGGATCGCTTTGGCGCCCACTCGATAATAAAGGCATTGGCCAACGGTGCTGAAAGCCAAGTGCTGTACCGCGTGCGTGGGCAACTCGTGTTTCACTAATAGCTGCAGTGTCTCCGTCAGTTGCTCAAACAACGGTCGGAAAAAAACTTCGACGATGTTCTCGAAAACAGGGGTTGGATCCTGCATTTCCCGCATCAGAAGTTCAGTTTCCCAGGCCGCCTCCTCGGTGATTAGCATGCGAGCTAGGAGTGTGTTGACTAATGCTTGCAAGGTATCCTGAGGCTTTTCCAAATTAGTATTAGGGCTTGGAAACCGTTTTGCGCGGGCCAAGTGTAAGTCGTTGATGACTTCGCGATACAGCCCAAGCTTATCTCCGAAGTGATACCCGACCGACGCGATATTGACGCCAGCAGTCGAGCAGATCTCACGTACAGTCGCTCCGGCGTAGCCTTGGGCGGCGAAAACTGGCCCTGCAGCAGCTAAAATCCGACTTCTTGTGTCGA
>PAUV01000096.1 GCA_002712845.1 Rhodopirellula sp.
TCACAGTCGAAGATTGTGAAGCGGTGCTGATTTGTTTGAGCACGCGACGTTTCGTGGTCGCTCGTCCCGGTGAGCCTCGTGATTTGTGGCCGGTCGATGGGGGCTGGGAAAAACTGAGGGATCTGAAACCGGGTGATGAAGTGATTTACAAAGGAAACGTCACGACAGTCCGTGCGGTTGACGTTTATCGTTAATTTTTCCTTGCCCTTGCTCTCCGAAAAATTCTGTTTTGCTTTCAGGGACTTCAACGAGTTTGACCCGTTTGCGTTTTATCTCTCGGTGATGTCCAACGCGGGATTGATTGCCAGGTCCCATTGCAGCAGGATGAGGTCGTCGCGATTGGCCCAGCGACTATTCGCTCCCCACAACGCATCATGACAGACAGGGCATTTTGCGTTTTCGACGTCAGGATAGTGATGAGCGGTGGTCAGATCGGGTTCCAACCAGATCGCATCGCATTCATCGCACACCACGAGTCCATGAGGTGATGCAGGGTTGAGGATTGAAGCCTGTTCGGAGACGTCATCACGTTGAGTGCCGCAAATTCGTATGCCGCAAAGTCCACCACCACAAAGTGGGCAGAAATCGATTGAATGTTGGGGGCTCATGTCAGGAAAAAAGATGCTTGTGTGGTGGCTGCGTCAGAATGAACAAGTGTCAGGTACGTGAAACTTTTAGGCTTCATGAACTTGAAGCGTGGTGTTGTTGTTTGAATTTGTTGTGTCAAGTCGAGTCGATCACTTCGTTCTTTTTTTATTTGTTGGATCAGCCGTGCCGCTTGATGTTGTTGTAGATGCTTGATGTATTTCTCGCCTGTTTAACATGAGTGCTATCAGCGTAAGCGGTGTTCCTAACAAGATTACTCCAACAAATAGGATGGGGCTCCATGATGAATACAGGCCATAGACACATGCTATCAGCGGCGAAGTGATTGAAAAACCGATTAACTGGCGGGTGCTCAGTCGTTTAATTGGATTTGCAATTGCAGAGGGTTGGTAGGGATTTAGACAGTCTTGCTCTTGTTCGCTTGTTGCATCGGTGACTGCATTCGTATTTTTCTTCACGTATTCAATCCCTGCATGACGGATCCGATCATCTTCATGTTGTCCGTCAACCAGCATGGCGTGCGTACGAACCACAGCAAATGAATTGTAGGGTATCGAATCACTCATCGGTGCAAAAAACGGTGATCCTCGTCAGCATGACGTGCTTGCTGCGTATTGAGAGATGAAGCGACGAGTTGAAAGCACGCATTCAGCATTCGAAGATGGCGTTGCGTCTGTCACGATTTACATGGGATAGGCAGTGATAACGCGTTTGCCCTCGAGTACCAGACGTACCCGTCTGGCCATTGGATTGCGACGACGATCACCCTCTTGTCCACCCACGAATCCGATGCGTTTTCCTAGATCAACTGTATAGATTGTGCGATTGCGGTCCACGGTCTTGGTTGTTCGTTGGTTCTTTTGAGCACGCTGGTAAGCATCATCAATGGTCTTCAACGCGCCCTGCATGCCTCCATCAAATACACCATGTTTGCCGGGCCGTTTGGGCTGGTTTTGGACGTGTCGGCGTAAGTGATCCAGACGATGGCCTTCGGCACTACCGGGGCCGTAAATCAAACCAGCGGGCGACAAGTATTGGTCTTTTGAAATTTCCTGTAGCAAACCATGAACCAGCGTTCCGGTTTGATCCGGGCTTTGCCGGTTATTATCGGAGCTTTGACTTCGCTGGCCTTGGTTGCTGGGCGGCCCTCTGGGCTGGTCACTGCTGGAAGAGTTTTTTGACGCGGCCGTTGGTGATCTTTGGGAGCTGCCTATTTTCTGACGTGAGTCATCATCCATCGCGGGTGTGTTCTGTCCGAATTCTTTGGACGCACGGCTACCCGCTGTGTTTTCAATGTCCGCGTTTGTAGGGTTTCTGACAGTCGGTTCCGTTTGAGCGGATTTTGCGGCCCCCTGCTGTTTTGAATTGGTATCAAGTTGCTGTGATTTTCCCTCTTGTCCGTTGAGGCGTTGGCCATCCGAACTATTTTGAGAAGTGGTGGCGGCGTCCGGCTGGAGCTGGATTAGCTGTTGCAGTTCGGGCGGCAACAGCGTGTAGCCTGCGAGCATGAGCAGCAGAATGCCAAGTCCGACAAGCTTTTGTTTTGATTTGTTCATGGATGCTGCTTTTGACCGTGCGACTGTTGTCAGGTCAACCAGATGTGGATTCACACGGTTGATCACTGTTGCGGAACACGCTTTTTATATCAGTGACTTGTAGAAAGGAAATATCGACATATGAAGAATCTGCTTTTAATAGGATGCGCTTTGCTTGCCAGTTGCGTGACTCTTGGCGAGGTGAAAGCTGCTGAACCCGGTTGGTCACCCGTAATCGTTGCAACAGGTGATTACCGTCAGGAATTAGAGAAAACACCTATAGTTCGTCGTCCTTATCGACCCTTTCACTTTTACGGTAACACGGTACGACGAATGCATTATCGCGGTACTCCCGTTCCCACGCCACGTGATCTGATCACTACCGGGCTGTTTCCTGTCATGGCGCGAAATCGGTGATTTCCGCCTGCTCATCTGTGCTCGAACGATAAGAATCCAAGAGCCTTTTTTTCGCTTGGTGCGCTACCCTGACTTAGGTGTTGATCGATGGTGGCTACATCGATTTGGTGGTTCAGGCCAGGTTGCGGCCTGCTGACCAATAGTGCGAGAGGGGTGCAGTGCTTCTGTTTTCATAGGAAGCTCGCCCGATGGCTGGTGCCCGAAATCATTTCGAGTCGCTCACGCCTTCTCGTGAGGATCAAGCGAGTCGTTTGGAGAGGGAATGATTCGGGAGTCGCCCGACAGAAAGTCTGAAATCACGTTCAGGTCGAGGCACCAGCCAGCCTAAACGGTTCTTGAGTTTGTGATCCCTGCCGGAATCCCACATCAGATTTGAGATTCCTGTGAATCGGAAAAGATCGCCGCAGTTTGCGTCTGGATGTTAGAATGTGAGCTAGGAGCAAACTTCTGAATCTGTTGCGAATAGCAGGGTGTCAAAGGCATGGTAAAAGTTATGTGGCTTGACGCGGTTGAATGCCTGCTCGCCAGAACCTGATCGCTACAGTTCGATTTGCTCTGGGATGATCGAGATGGGTGTGGGATGATCTCTTACCGCATGGCCTCGCGGAAGTTTGCGGTCAGCAATAGCCTGGCTAGACCGGCCAGTCAGTGAATTGAGTTTCAATATGAGTTCTAACGCATCAGTCACCCTCAGGAATCAGCAAGGTGATGTGCGAGGGATGAGAGCATATTGCTGCTGGGTACTGATCCTTTCTTTTTTTGTTTTGGGATCGATTGGCTGTGATTCCAAGCAGGGGGCACAGGCAACTTCGCAACAAAAGGCTGGCGGCGCTAAGGGTGCTGCGGAGGCAAATGAGGGAGGCGCGAGTCAGGGTTCACAAGTTGCCTCCGGAAGTCAGGCTTGGGCGTTGTTGCAGCAGGGAAAGCCTGACCAAGCTTTCACGATGGCTCAGCGGGTATTGATCGAGTCACCCGAGGACGAAGTTGCGTTGCAGACCATGGCATCGGTGCATGCCTCGCAAGGAGATTTTGCGGACGCAGCCAGAGTTGCCCGAGCCATTGGAAAACTCAATGGTGCTCAGGGCGTTGAGGATTGGTTGACGGCATTTGATTGGCACTTGCGTGCAAGTGACCTTTCCGCGGCTGAGGAAGATCTGCAGGAAGCCATACGGGTTGCACCGGATGACCCGAGGACTCATCGTACGATGGCTCAGTTGTTGAATGCTGAAGGGCGTCGATTTGAGTCGCGGCCATTCATTGTGAATCTCATCCGTCTCAATGCCGCACAGCCCCGTGAACTATTGAGTTTGGTTGAGCTGGCTAGTCCATTTATGTTGGTGGCATTAGACGAGGTGGTGGGGGACCCGACGAATAGCCTGTTGGAATTGGGCAAAGCGAGGTACTTGCTGGTTGCTGATGTGGATCCGGAGGCGGCACTTGAAAAAGTAAATCGCTTGGCGACGCAGATATCGCATCCTGCCCTGGATGCTTTTCGTGGTCGTTTGATAGCGGAGATCGCAGATGAGGTTGCGTTTGAAAAGTGGCTTGAAGGTGTAACGCCGGGAACTGAGAAACAGCCTGAGTATTGGTCTGCAATTGGCCTGCGCCTTGTTCGCTCAGGTCGTGACAAGGAAGCGATTCGAGCTTTGGGAGAAGCCGTAAAGCTTGACCCGACCGATCGTGCCTCGTTGCGATTGTTTGCCGCTGCTTTGGAACGAGTAGGAGATGATGAAAACGCTGCAGTTGTACGTAAGAACCTTGCCACCTTGGATCAGTTGTTTCGGGTTGCGTCAGTTGCGGATCAAAGTCAGGTCATGTGGATTGCTGAGCACTTGCAGGGTTTGGCACGACCTTGGGAATCGTTGGGTTGGTATCAACATGCCTTGCAGATGCAAGGTGTGGATCCTCGTTCAAGTTCACAATTAAGTGATCGGCTCAATCAGATCGCCGCATGGGAAAAATCGGGAACCAGTGAGGCGGTGCTGCAATCACGTTTTGATCGGCTCGTGGGTATCGATCTTGCCAAGTACCCGACGCCAACTATTGAGGGGATGGAATTGGTAGAGCCGTCGATCGAGTCTGGTCAAGAGACGCCGAGTGATCTAGCGTTTCGCGACATGGCTGCTCAGCTCGGGGTCGATGTTGATTTCACCAGTGAGTATCCGACCAACGAGGTGGACTTTTTTCTTTACCAAGCCAATGGCGGTGGACTTGCCGCTTTTGATTATGATCTGGACGGACTTTGCGATTTTTATGTAGTGCAAACAGGCGGGGATCCGCAGGCAATCGACAGCTCGGAACCCAATCAATTCTTCAGGCAACTGCCTGGTGCCGAGTTCCAAGCCATTGAGCAAGCTGCGGGTGTCGGGGACCGTAGGTATGGCCAAGGCATCTGTGCAGGTGACATCAATCAGGATGGATTCACTGATCTGATCGTAGCCAATATCGGGCAGAATTCCGTCTACGTGAATCAGGGCGATGGCACCTTTCGTAAAGACATCGCTGCAATCGAATCATCCGATGGACGGTGGACTTCCAGTATCGGACTGGCCGACGTGAACGGGGATCATCTGCCTGATGTGATCGAAGTGAATTACTTGAATGACCCTCTGATCTTCCAACGAAAGTGTCAAGACAAGAGGTTGGACTGCACACCGCAGCGTTTCCGAGCTGCTTCAGATCGGATCTTTGAAAATCTTGGCGATGGAACTTACGCTGTCGCAACGACCGGAAGCGGCAGCATGGATGCCAGCCCGAATTACGGGTTTGGTTTGATTGTGACCACCTTTGGTCATTCGGGCGGAAATGAGATCTTTGTTTCCAATGATGGTGACCTGAATCATTTCTGGAAAAGTTTGCCCGCGGATGCCGCTGGCAATACCGGATGGAAGTTGGTCGAGTCTGCTGGGGTCTCGGGCTGCAGTATTGGGGTCTCGGGCATCAGCCAGGCTTGCATGGGAATTGCTGCCAGTGACTTTGACCGGAATGGTTACATTGATGTGGGTGTGACCAATTTTCACAACGAGCCAATGAATCTCTTTCTGCAGAATGAAGCCGGATTCTTTACCGATGAAGCATTGCGTTTTGGCTTGGTTGAGAACTCCAAAGATATGCTCGGTTTTGGGACGCAAGCAGCCGACTACGACAACGATGGCTGGGCGGATATCGCTGTTCTTAATGGGCATATCTATGATGCACGCTATGCCGAAATCCCATTCGCCATGCAACCGCAGTTGTTTCGCGGGGGGCTGAATGGATTCAAACTTCAGTCTTCGGCGAGTTTATCCGGTTATTGGAAGCGTTCTCAGTTGGGACGTACGCTGGCTATGTTTGACTGGAATCGGGATGGCAAAATGGATCTTCTTGCCAATCACCTTGATCAACCTCTGGCATTGCTGCAAAACGAAAGTGATTCTGGCAACTGGTTGCAAGTGGAACTTGTCGGCACCCTTTCGGAACGTGAGGCGATTGGCGCCAGAATCGAAGTTGAATCAGGTGGCCAACGCTGGGTGGGCTGGCAGATCGCCGGTGACGGTTACATGTGTACGAATGAGTCGCTGATCCATCTTGGTTTGGGAAGCCATGACGTGATCGACAAGCTTACGGTGCACTGGCCCGCAACGGAGTCCCAAGTATTTGAGCAGGTATCTACCAATCAGCGTTACCTATTGGTTGAAGGTCAGGACTCAGTTGTGCCGCGTTAGAATCGGGCTTGTCCGCGGTGGATGCCGTGGATCATTCGTCAAGAAAGACAGGTGAGTTGTCGCATTCCTTGATCAGCCGCTGAACACGTTCGTAGTCCAGTTCGCCATTACGAAAAAGTAATTCTTTTCGTTTCTCCGCATCGCCTTCCTGATTTTCGTACCAGTACTGAGCAATCGCGGCGATGGCGCGTTGACGCGCCTCAACTGGGCCATACATGTTCACTTTGAGTCCTGAGAGCCCCTCGAGGCTGCGCAGCGACCTGCGGGCAATGAACCTGATGGCGAGGTAGGGATCGTCAAGCAGTTGGGCTAAAAACGGCATTTGCCACCCGGTGCCGGAGATTGCCTGTGCAACGGGCCAGCCCATGCTCCACGCGACCAATGCTCGCTGNGACGCATCGCCCTTNAGAATCCACAGCAGNGAGGCTGCGACTTCCTTTTCATCCTTGGACAGNTCGGGAGGGGGAATCTTATACCAGTCCNGAAGCTTGTCTGCTGTCCACTGCATTGTCTGNTCGAGGTGNCAAAGATTGCACGCGTTTGGCCGACCGGCAGCCANATCTTTACCAACGTCGGGACTTGTGATGGTGTGACTGCGTATCGCCTTGAGCAACCCGTACGAAGTATGTGGCATGTGGCAGTTGTAGCAACTTGAGCCCGAAGAACCAGCAAGGTGGTGGGTATGCTTCTCGTTGTACTCGTCGGAGGAATGACAATTCAGACAAGCCTGGTCGTCCAAAGCGTCGGTCTTCAGTTGATCGTTAGCCCATTCCTCGGCGGGACGTTCATCGAGTGAGGATTGATGAAGCTTGTGGCAGGAGAGGCAAGTCATTTCGCCTTTTTTATAGCAAGCCGAATCGGTCAACCCGTTATATTCCCGGCCTGACACACGCACCATTCCGTCTTTGTAGAAGGTCGTGTTGAATTTGGCCGCGGCTGGATCGTCAGGATTCATCACTTCCCTGACTTCATCGTGGTCATCAATTCGCAGGACCTTGTGTGACTTGGTCAGGTCTCCCCCCGGGCGGAACCCATGGCCATGAACGTTTAGATGTTCATAGCCTTTGTCGCCGCCTGTCAGTTCGACCACGGAGTGACATTGACCACAGACCATTGCCGATCGCTCTTTGGACATTGCTTCGGGGTTGACAATTGGGTCGTCCCCCAGTTCCGCGTCGGTACTGTTGGTATCGCTATCTTGGTTTCGTACCAACCCGCGGTGGTAGTCGATATGAGGTTGGCCGGGGCCATGGCATGATTCGCAACTGATTCCGAACTCTGCGACTTGGGTGTCCCAACTCTCGGCGTTGGTTGAGCGGACGCGTCGGTGCGTCGAATGGCACATGCTGCAGGTCTGACCCCAACGCCCCGTCTCATGATTCACCGACATGTTGGGCTGCAGGAAAGATGCGTTCCGGGGGATCCATTCCTTAGTCTCCGCAATCCACACGAAGGGTAGGATCGCTGTGGTGCGTTGGTCCCCTGTTGCCCACCAATAGACTTGCATGTGATGAGATCCTGTTGTCATCACGAGTGGAACAACCTTGCGTTTTGTTCGGTCATCGGGAGATTTCTCATCGGGTAAATCTGCCCAAAATACATCGCCTTCACGACGGATTTCATAATCTTGACCAGCAAACGATAGTCGCACACTTTCCAGATTTCCCATCACCACATCAGGGGTCGCCAGTTGTGTCATCGTGCTGTGATATGAATTGGCCCAGGTGGTGTGGTTATCTTGATGACACTCCAAGCACGAGTCCGATCCTGTGTACCCGTTTTGAGGGACCTCGATGGGGCGTGATTGCTCGAAGCTAGCCAAGGTAAGGATCTCGTTCGCAGCAGCATCAGATGCTGTTCCGCGGTCCTTGAGGAATGATTCATTGTCGAGAGCCGTGTTGCGTTGGTTGTCGCCCTGTGGGGCGTTGCCCTGCCCTAATCGGTCATTGGGTACTCCGCGATCAGGAGGCCCCGCGCCAACGGTCGATGGATCTGGTTTTCTGTTCGGAGGCATCACGACTGCGACTACTGCGACGATTACCAGCGGAGTAATCATCGCAATGCCCCAGTTCCGCAAAAGTCGGAAGGAAAGAAAGCCCAAAACAATGCCTGCGATGCCGGCCAGAACGATCGGGGTGGTAATCATCAGGCTCCTTCCGGGCAGAGCATCGGTGAGTTGGTGAGGCTTGAGCAGATCATTCTAACCTGACTTTGTAGAACCGTTAGGGACTGCATTACGTAACGTTCCCACGCCTCAGTTCATCGTTGCGAGAAAAAACGGTCCCGCCGAGCCAGATTCAACGGTAAGCTGGGGTCTGTCGAATTCTCAATGCGTCAATTTTGTGAAATCCTGTGCTCATGCGCCGCAAACTCATCATCGCCATCGCTGGACTGGTCGTCGCCATTGGTAGCTGGTTCTTGCTATTCTCGGCAAGCGAGGGACCTAATGAAGCTGAAATGATGCAGCTGCGTCAAAGAGACGCAAAGCGTCGGGCAGCCGCTCTGGAAGCTGACCGGCGGTCAAAAACCGATCTCGCTCTGCTCTCTGAGCAGGGGCGAGGGCAAGAGTTACCGGACTACCTCGTGTCGGAAATCGATCGTGAGGGCAATTTTTGGTTCGTGGGTAAATCCGACAGCGTTGCGGGGGTCCAGATACCATTCGCACCGGGCAGTCTGCCAATGCCGCCCGTTGAGACTGAACCCCACGGCCAAAACCCCGGTTTCCTGGGGGCAGAGGCTTGTCGTGATTGTCACAAAGACCAATACGAATCATTCATCGAGACTGCTCACCATCGCACGACTAGGTTGGCATTGCCGGATGAGGTTGCTGGGTCATTTGAAGAAGGCAGTAACCGCATGAACACAGGTGATCCCAATGTGTTCTTCACCATGAAGCAGCGTGGGGATGACCTGTACCAGTCGGTGCAGTTTTTCGATTGGGGTTTTGAAGTGCCATTTCACATCATTGTTGGATCATCAAAGATGGCTGAGTCTTATCTTTATTGGCATGGCGACCAGTTGTTTCAAATGAACTGTACCCACCTGACCGACGGAGACGAGTGGATCAACAGTCCTGGGTTTATAGACGGGGATGCAATTTACGCCCGTCCTATTCGATCCGGCTGCTTGGACTGTCATGTCACTTATGTGGACTACCGAAAATCGGCTAACCATTACACACCGAAATCGATGATCCTTGGGATCTCGTGTGAGAGGTGTCATGGCCCCGGAAAACAGCATGTGGACTATCACGTAGCCCATCCCGACGCAAAAAAATCAGAACACATTCAAGTACCCAGCAAACTGTCGCGCCAAGCTCAAATGGATGTATGTGGACAGTGCCATACCACGAAAAAAGCCCCCATCAATGAACAGGTATTCCAGTTTCGACCGGGCGATAAACTCAGTGACCACTATGAACCCATCGAAGGCAAGGATGAATCGCTGAACAGTGTTCACACAAGTAACCAAGTGGGGCGTCTCTCGCTAAGCCAGTGTTTTCAAAAGTCCGAAATGGGGTGTGTTGAGTGTCATAATCCGCACCGCAATGAACGGGGCAACCTCAAGTTGTTCTCGCAGCGATGCCTCGAGTGTCACCAGCAGGAACATTGCGGCATGCAGGGGCAATTAGGAGACCGATTGGCCGAGAACTGTATCGACTGCCATATGCCAGTGCGGGCTTCCAAGAATCTGCAAGTTGAAACTGATCAAGGGAATATTTTTCCACCCCTGCGAGATCACTACATTCGAGTAGATCAAGAAGCCACAGACGAGTTCCTGAAACGGGATTCGAAGTGAGTCGTGCGGTTGGTGATGACGGGATTACTTGGCGTACAGTTGAAGCATTGCGTCAGACCGTTTTTGTCTCTTCCTGAGTTGAGTGCGGGGGCGAATTGCCAACTTTAAGACTGGACGCATGCCGGTGTTTACTCAACGTTGCGGATGGTCGGATATCCGGCTGGAGGGCATGCTTTGCGTGGAATTGTTGCAGTGTCATGCCGAAGTTTCATGCGGTAGCTGTTGCATAAGCGGCAATCAACCGAGGCAATGAGTGAGCGTTCCGGCTTTGTGGATTGTCGTCTTGTACTGTAGTGGCACGAAAAAACCCCACCCGCGGTTCCACGGGTGGGGTTGATCTTAATCAAGCAGTCTTCAGTAGCAGACTACTGGTTGAGCTGCTCTTCGATTGTTTCGCCGACCGCACGAGTACCGAGAGCACCCCACAACCCGTAGGGACTCTTTTGTCCGGGTGCAGTGTCTGGTCCCATCCAACCGGGCGAGCCACCCGAGCCTCGTTCGACTGGCGGCTTGGTCGAATCACCTGCTTCGACGCTGTCCGTCATGAAGACAACCGCTCCATCACCCATCAGGACGTGAGCACCACCTTGGTGCCTACTACCAGCGGACATGATCGTTTCGTTGTAATCACCGCCGCCACTGAGGTGACAGTTGGGAGCGTTCGGTGGCAGAATGGTTTGGAAACCGGTGTAGTGAGGCCGGAAGTCAGCCCAGCGAACACCACGCATTTGAGTACCACCTGTGGAAACGTTCGCACTCGCTCCCCATCGTGTAGGACGCTCAGGATCGATGTTGACGTTGTTCTTGCACAAGCTCGGATTCATCGCTGGACCGTTTCCGGTACGTGCAAAGTCAGCCTTGATTTCCCGTTGTTGAAGCGAAGTACAAATCTCACCCCCTGCGATTGTGTTCGACAAACCATCCAAAACATCGCGGAACTTTGAATCGTGTCGAGGCCAGAAGAATCCACGCATCGAGGCACGAGCACGTGTTGCCATCCAGTTCAGGTCTCTAACTCGGTTTGTTGCGTTACCATTGGAGTTGCTCTTGAAGCCAAACTCGTTGATACCACCGTCACGGCTACGGTCGATTGCATCACCGATGCAAGCAGCGTAATTGGACCGTGCTAACCCAGGTGGGCTGTAAGCAGGGTCGCTGGGGCAGCGGTAAGTTGGAACCTGAGTCATCCATGGAACGTATTGAGTTCTCCATGGAGCGGGACCCATAGCGGGCCACATTCCACCCAGTACGTTGCCTGGCATAGTCGTTCCGGGAACAGTCTCAATGCTGGGATTAGAAATCTGCTCCCACAATGCTTGCTGCTCGATGAAAGGAGTGATCGGAACCAGGTAACTCAGGAAGAGTCGGTTGTAGTTATTCGTTGAATTGCCAGCAGTACCACGTTTTGTACCGGTGCCATGCTTTGGCAGTTGTTTGTAGGTGCTGTGATAATTTTGAATGCCCAAACCGATTTGCTTGAAGTTGTTACTGCAAGACATACGGCGAGCGGCTTCGCGGGCGGCTTGTACTGCGGGAAGCAGCAGGCCTACGAGGACGCCGATAATGGCAATCACGACCAACAACTCCACAAGTGTGAAGCCTTTGCGATTGCGAGGTTCTCTGATCATCATGAACTCCGAAAATTACAAGAAACGAGAAAAATGGGGGAATCCCCAGCGAAGAATCGCACCCGTAGGATATCAGCAGAGGCCATCTGCGACAACTAAAAACCGTTGCAGTCGAAGCAATCTGAGAAAACTACTTAAGTGTGGGATTTGCAAACTTGGATAGTATTCTCGTCGTCAGTGCCGGGTGTGGGCAAGTTGTTTTTCGTAACGTTTTGCATCATTTGTCATCAACTATGGCGAGCCGTGTTGAGTGGCACGATTCATGAAACCGGTTTCATGGAGTCTGTTCGCCAGTTAAACGCGTCACGCCTTCTCGGGCTATTTCATCCAAAGGGTTCTTGTCCAATGCTCGTCGGTAGCTCTCGATTGCGTTAGTTCGAGCGCCCTCGGATTCCAATAATGATCCCAGCCAAGTATCCACTGGTTCCAGCAGAGGATCTACCGACAACGCTTCTTTGTAGCAGAGGATGGCTTTTTCAGGCTCATTGCTCTGCTCGTAG
>PAUV01000097.1 GCA_002712845.1 Rhodopirellula sp.
CGCTGACTTTTGCGGTGTGGGGCATGAAATTGCTGACCCAAGCACCCGATTCACCATGTTGTGAAAACGGTTCCACAGGGGCCAGCAGCAGTTTGCCATCTGCCTTGCCCGTCATCGTGCTGAAACGCCGGTCACCGATGTAGGAATTAGGAACAGGTTCGGAGTGCTTTTTTTTGAGATTGGGCTTCCAGTCAAACAGGTCGACATGGGTGGGAGCCCCGTTCTGAAACAGGTAAATCACTCGCTTCGCCTTGGGCGCAAAGTGTGGCAGGTCGGGCAGTCCGCCAATCCGAGGCGATTCAGCTCCAGTTGCCTTTTCCCCAAGTGTCACACCTTCAGTCGCGAATCCATCGCGATGCAGCAGCGACGCAAGAGCCGCCGTCCCGATGCCGGTTGCTGATCGGCCAAAGAAATGCCGGCGATTGAGATGTTGTTGGTGTTGTTCCAGAGGATTCATGAGCCGAGTCGTTTGGTGGGGGATCATTCCCGGTTCAGGGTTTCGTCCAAGTTTAAAATGGCCAAACAAAGATTGGTCCATGCCGCCAGTTCGTTAGGAGCGATTCTTTCATCGCGTGTTGATTCGCCAACGGCAACCAACGCTAACGCATCCTTTGAGCCATCAGAGAACTGGCCGCGGGTTCGGTTCAATCCGCGGAGCAGGATCTCACGTTCCTGGTTCGATGCAGGCCTCGCCAGAACTCGCTTCAGGATTGCATCAATGCGATCTGCATCGGTGTCGTCTGCTGTTTCTTTGCCAACGGGGTATTGCAGCAGCGTTCTCTGGGCAAGCGCCCGGGCAGCTTCCACGTATGCTGTGTTGTTCAGGGTCTGCAGTGCATGCAGTGGCGTGTTGGTTCGACTGGCGACTACCGTGCACGTCTGGCGTGTCGCGTTGTCAAAGAACATGGTGGGCGCGATGATCCGTCGCCAATACGTGTATAAGCTTCGCCGGTAAAGTTTTTCTCCACTGTCCTGTGTGTATTTCTTTTTACCAAACGATGCTTCTTCCCAGATTCCTTTGGGTTGGTAAGTATTGACGGCTGGGCCTCCGCTGGCCGGCGACAGAAGTCCGCTGACTGCCAACGCCTGATCTCGGAGCATCCAAGCTGGCAATCGGTTGCGCGATGCTCTTCCAAGCAGACGATTATCAGGATCTCGCTGATAGGTTTCGGGGTTAGGGATGATCGATGATTGTCGATAGGTATGGCTGTTGACAATGGTTCGTATCAAATCCTTGACGTTCCAGCCGTTTTGTTGAAACGTTTTCGCAAGCCAGTTAAGTAATTCCATCTGAGTGGGGACTTCGCCCTGAGTACCAAAGTCTTCGGTTGTCTTCACCAATCCGATGCCGAATATTTGTTGCCAGAAGCGATTCACTGTCACTCGAGCCGTGAGCGGGTTTTGTGAATCAACCAGCCAGCGGGCCAGCGTCAGGCGATTATTTGGTTGCGTTGATTTTGTTGCTGAGTTTGAGTCACTGGCGGTCGCTGGACGCATCAATGCGGGAAGTCCAGGCTGGACTTCGTCTGTTGGTTTGTTGTAAAGGCCTCGATCCAGCACAAACGTTTGACGCGGCTTTGGCATGTCAGCCATTACCATGACTTTGGGCAAGCTGCGATTCAATGCATCTCGTTGTTTGACCAGCGTGGCTTTCTTGTCCGCAAGTTGTTTGAAATCGGGTGAAGTTGCCTGGCGGCGATTGGCGATGAGTTTTCTTTGTGCGTCTGTGCGCTCAGATTTGCCCGTTGCGAGTGCGGCGAGCAAATCCTTTTCGCTCTCGACAAGCTTTGGGTCGGGCTCGCTTGAAACAGAAATCAGGAAGTGACCCAGATTGTGCTTCTTGTGCACTGAATCATGTCGCAGCACCACCTGAAGTGTTTCGCCGTCTTTGATCTCGCGAGGATTCTTCAATCGAAAAATTGCAGCATGGTCGCGGTCGACATGGCGTCCTTCGTAAACCGCCCAGCCAGTACTGTTGTTACCATCGAATGCATTCGTGACCGCCAGTGATCCCTGCTCGAAGGTTGCTTCGGCTGAAGCGATTTCAAGCGTCGCGATGTTTTTTGAATCACTACCTACGACATGTATTTCCAGTTCCGTCAACACAAAGTTTCCGCTGTCGGAATACGAAAGACTGTTGCGTGGGAAGGACTCGTGCCGTAACGCATCGATGCGTAACGCTGTGATCTGTTGCTCAGGTGAATCGGCTACGATGGTGTAGGTGTCTGTGTCTGGGGCAGGCCCACTGGTTAGCACTGATTGGTCAGGCAGGATCGATAATTTTGATCCGGTTGCTTCCGCTTTGATTGGCTTCGTAGCTTGCCAACGTGGTTTGGTATCCAGACGCTCCCGTTCCTGTGCTTCCCACTGGCTCTGGTCCGTTGCCAACTGTTGGGTGAGTGCTTCAATGTCTTTGTCGGCTTGCGCGATCTGAGTGGCAAGCGAAACAAGTTGTTTGGATTGTTGAGCAGTTGGTACCGCGAGATTCGGAGCGGTTTGCGGATCTCCGCCCGCACCTGTCACGGGGGTTTGATTGAAAAAGCCAAAGAACCTGTAGTAATCGCGATTGCTTAGAGGGTCATATTTGTGGTCATGGCAGCGACAGCAGTTCAGAGTCAAGCCAAGCCAAACGGTACCGACCGTTTCTGACATGTCCATCACGTATTCAATGCGATTTTCTTCGGGAATCCGACCGCCCTCACCATTGATCATGTGGTTCCGAGAAAAACCCGTTGCCAGTTTCTGTTCCATTGTCGCATCGGGTAGCAGGTCACCAGCGATCTGCCAGGTTGTGAATTTGTCATAAGCGAGGTTCTTGTTGAAGGCATCGACGACCCAGTCCCGCCAAGGCCACATGGTACGTTCTCGGTCGCCTTGGTAGCCATTGGTGTCAGCGTATCTGCTTGCATCCAGCCAGTTCCAAGCCATCCTCTGCCCGTAGGCGTGTGAGTTTAGTAATCGGTCGACAAGCTTCTCGTAGGCATCCGTTGATGTGTCAGTGACAAAGTCATCGACTGCTTGGGGTGTCGGGGGAAGCCCAGTGAGGTCAAGAGAGAGCCGCCGGATCAAAGTTGAGCGAGAAGCCTCTGGCGAAGCTTTTAGTTTGTTTTCTTGCAGCTTTTGTCGAACGAAATGATCGATCGGATTTCTGAGTGGTCGATCCGTGTCTTTGTGATTTAACGATTTCGCTGTTGGGATCTCTGGCAGGCTCAATGGGCGAAAGGCCCAATGGGTTTGCCAGGCAGCACCCTCGTCAATCCATTGACGTAGTAGTTCGACCTCGTCGGTTTTGACTGATCGGTTCGACTCTGGTGGTGGCATCACCTCATCCGGATCATCCGACATCAACCTGTCGATCAATTCGCTGTTGGCAGCGGAACCTTTTTCGATGACAGATTCGATTCCCGCCTGAGTATCCAGTCGCAAATCAGCTTCGCGAGTTGACGCGTCAGGTCCGTGACAAAAGACGCAATTCTCTGAGATGATCGACCGAATGTCGCGCGCGAAATCGATCTTCGTTACAGCGGCTGTCTCCGGTTCGACAGCATCCGCAAAACGGCTAGGGGCAGCAAGCAAGAACAGCAGGATGCCAATGGCGGGGGCGAGTCGCCCGATGGGGTGGGAGTGAGTGCGTCGCATGCCTCTATGGTAGCCAATAATCAATCATCTGAGGCAAGTTAGGTCCCATTTGGGGAGCGTTTTGGAGACTATTTCTGATCAGTGACGTGGCCGGGTAGTGTGATTGTCGCAGTTGTTTAGGTGGACGATTGTCGCAGGTGTTTGCGTGGACCGTCTGGGCGGCTTTTTATGTGGGTCAGTTGTGCGATTGTTGAAGTGGACGAGCTGCGCTTTTGTTGATGCGGTCAGATACGCGGCAGTTGATGAGGGCAGTTGATGAGCGGGCCCGCTTCGTCCATGCTTCGGGAAATCTTGCAATGGAGACCTTGTTCAGAGAGATTGGCGGATACTCCACTGCCCGTGCAGGCTAGCGAGTAGAGTGTTGTTTTGTTTGCGCTGGCTCAGGTATTGTCATGTCAATGAATTGTAGTTTTGAGATTTGGCCATTCTCTCGTTGAGCTGTTTGAGGTTAGGAAAGCAATGAACGCGATGCTGCAGCGGCGAAATGAAGATTTGCAAAAGCTACAGGAAAAACTGCCTGGCAGCGTACCTTATGACAATCTTCGACCAATCAATGTGCCGGCTAGATGTGATGGGAAAACACTGTTGGAATGTGTGACCAGTGTCTATCCGCAGGTTAGTCAATCGCAGTGGCAGGTGTGGTTCTCGGAAGGGCATATTCTGTTCGGTGGTGATCGTGCTGATCCTGCTGCCATCGTGCGAGGCGGGCAGCAGTTTCAACATTTGTTTCCCGACACGACTGAACCTGAGGTTGATGCTACTGTTCAGGTTTTGGCCGAAGAACAGGAGTTCATTGTCGTATATAAACCGGCTCCTTTGCCGGTTCATCCCTGTGGTCGATTCAATCTTAATACACTGACGTCACTGCTGGCGACGGTTTACCCCCAGGAGGATTTGAGGCTGGTGCACCGTCTGGATGCCAACACGACCGGAGTCATGGTGCTGGCACGAACCCGAAGCGTGGCAACCGATTTGCGGCAACAATTTGAGTCGAATCTGGTACAGAAGCAGTACTTGGTGCGGTGCATTGGTCATCCACCTGATCAGCAATTCACTTGTGATGAACGCATTGCAAAAGAAACAGTGAAAGGGGGAACGCGCGAACTCCGTCACGATGGTCAGGAATCACGCACTCGTTTTCTTGTCCTGGGTCAGTTGGCTGATGGCACGGCTGTCCTGCATGCGTTTCCGGAAACTGGACGCACGAACCAGATTCGTTTGCATCTGTGGGGAAGGGGGACTCCTGTGCTGGGCGACCCTACTTATCTTGTCGATGGCGAGCGTGTTGCAAATCAAACGTTGACGCTGGCGGATCCACCGATGTGCCTTCATGCTCAGCGTCTCTCGTTCCGACATCCGCACACAGAACAACTGGTTCACTTTGAAGCTAGCGAACCAGTTTGGATGAGTGAGTCTGCATTGTCGTCATGGTCCTAGCGACGCCTGACATGCAGGCTTGCAAATGACGCGGTGACCTGCTTTCTCGGCTGAAATTTCTGCGGCTCTCAGGAAGCCTTTAACTTGGCGGCTTCTTCTTCCAGGCTGGTGATTTCGTCTTCCAGGGCTTTCAGCTCTTCGGCGTCGTCCGCTTGTTCTCGTGAGCCTGACAATCGCGGTCGCAGGGTTTGCAGTTTCTTGTTAATGACATTGAGTCTTTTCTTTGCTTTTTTATCCATGCGCTGATTTCCTGAGGAGATGAGGTGGGTTGCTAGAATTCAATCAAGGCAATGATGAAGTGAACCAGCAATACATACAAAGTGGTCCATAAGACCGTGGACGTGATTGCGTCGCTTACGTCACTGGCGGATTGTTTTGGAGCCAAGCCACGATAAAAACCGATCGCACCGGTTCCAATACCACACGCCAGATTCTTTAGCATCACCCATCCCCAGCCTTGGGGCCAGCCCCCGTCCGAAGTGAGCAGGTTCCGATAGAAATGCTGTTCCCAGAAAAAAGGCCCGACATTCGGGTGTGTTGCTGTGAAGCTGAGCATGCTGATGAAGCGAGCAGACGTGAAGGCCATCCATTCCAGAATTGGCGTTGCCAGCATGAAGGCCAGCACAATTGGAATCAGTAGGTAGAGTCTTGGCTTGACTCCGAGTGTTCGCATCGCATCAATCTGTCCCCCATATTGTTTCACGCCGACATCAGCTGCGACCGCTGCTCCACAACGTGCCGCAATCAGAATGGTTGCCAGCACAGGAACGAGAATGCGGTAGAGTGCAAAGCCAATCGATGACAACAGCTCATCAATCAATAAAGGTTGAGTGTAGAGCCGAAACGGAAGAAATCGGAATGTGAAATACGTTCCTGTGAATCCAACAATCAGCCCTGCAAGGATCAGATAAATCCACGCAGATACACCGCCTACCAACCGCAGGTAATGAGCGAAGAAACGCAGGCCCCAGCGAGGACGCGGGAACAGAGGCAGCAGGTCGTACGGAAGCCTGACCGCTGCAACCACGGTTGAACCGGTTTGTCTCAGGAACGCGTCGAGTTTCGACGTGCTCTGCTGAGCCAAGGTCGGCGGACTGCTTGGAGTTTCGGAGAGTTGTACAGGTCTCATCCGCGTCGGAATTTGGGGCCAATCCTGACGGGGTACGGGAACCAATAGGCGGGTCTCACTGTCCAGCAGCAAGACTTCGTCCGCAATCGGGATCAGTGTCTCGTAGTCATGGGTGACAATGATGCTGGTTCGGTGGTAGGTGTCATGTGTGTGGCGAATCAACTCAGCCACTTTTCCACCGCTGGCTGCATCCAGGCCCGATGTTGGTTCGTCATAAAGGATGATGTCAGGGTTTGCAGCAAGCGTGCGCGCGATTGCCAATCGTTGTTTTTGCCCCCCGCTCAATGCAGCCACTGGAGTCTTGGCAGGTACCCCGAGTTCTTCTAGCCATTGCCGTGCTGATTGACCAGAAGTCCGGGTTCGGTCGTTGCAGTGATCGAGTGCGAATTGGACATTTTCAGTCGGTGATAATTCATCAAACAGTGCAAATTGCTGAAACACGATGCCAATGCGCGGTTGAATCTTTGGGATGGTTTCAGCAGCGGATGTAGTGCCTTGGTTATCTTTGTCAGAGTTGCTTTCAGGGTCAACTTCGGGTGCGGATGTCGTTTGGGACACATGCCCACTTTCTATTTTTCCATCCCATTTGATGACTGGGCCATTGTTGGGAAGCAAACCGGCAAGTGTACGTAGCAGAACCGATTTTCCAGCTCCGCTTCCGCCCACGATTACGGTGATCTTGCCCGCAGTGATCGTTAAATCTGTTTCAGCTAATAGTTCGCGATCACCTGCTTTTATTTTCAGGTGGTTCAGATGCAGCGATTTTGGAGCCGAGGGTTCAGTGCTGTTCGAGGGGTGCTCAGCAGAAGGTTTCGTTGTCATTTCGCATTTGCCTCCACTGAATCAGCGTTCTTGTCGTGATACGATGTGCCAGCAGTGGTTGCCTTTGCATCAGGGATTGCAAGTTGCATGTTTTCCGGATTGGCAAGGTAGATGACCGGATAAGGCATTGCCTCTGTTGAAGTTTCAATATGCGGCATTGGTGTGGAGTCGTCTCCTTGATTTGGAATGGCGACGATCCATTGTCGGTCCTTGCCTAAAATTTGGCTTCGTAGAACTCGGGCAAAGTTTGGATTGATACCCAGTTCACGTGATCCGATCAGGTCGTCGCCAATCTTCCGTATCACAGGCTCCAGTTTATCGCCAGCTAAATCGAATGCTTTGCGTGCTTGGTCACTGTTCCATACCTCTTTCCACGAATCCTTGAGTTGCTGATTGTCGACTAAAGATTCTTTCAGGATTTGTCGTACCAATTTTTGGGCTTCCGGATCGTTCGCGATCACGATCGCAACATCGGTTAGTTCTTTTCGAACTTCCGGGTTGGCCGCTACATCAGCGACAATTCTCTGGATGCTGGTGACGATGTCATCCATCCGCCCTTCGAAAATCGGGATCGCTTCATCCTCGACGAAGCGGGTCCACTCTTCTCGCACCAGATCTTTTCGTGGAACAAGAGGCAATCCGTCGTAAGCGGCACGCCAACCGAAGGACCAGATCGACGCGCGGTCCCATAATTCGCGACCAATATCTTCAGCCGTGGGTTGACCGTGTTTTCTCACAATGGGAACAATCTCGCGGCGGGCGAGAGGAACCAGACGTTGGCTTACCACCTCATCGTTCCAACGGTCACCGAGGGCTTCTATTTTACCGCGATGGCGGCGGACAGAACGGCGAAGTTCAGTTTCAATGATCGGCAGCGACCTTTTTAGGCTGTCTTGGACCAATGGGACAAAAGCATTTGATAATTCCTCGCCGTGCTGTTTCATCGTGGTTTCCAAACGCTCTTGAATCTTCGCCCGCGTGGCGGGCGGAAGCATGGTTGCGATTACATCCTCCAGTCGGCCGCGGTTGCGGTACAGAATGAAACGGCAGTCGGTTGCCTCGGTCTGAGAGGAATGCCAATTCAAAATGGCAGATGAAGAGGTGTTGCCTGATTCGGCAGCAGCGCGATTGATCTCCTGTACAAAGCCAACTTGTGTCCAAGAGCCATCAGCCTGCTGAAGAAAAACTGGATCATGCAATCGTAGCGCTCCGGCAGAAACGCTTACAGGGACTTCGTCCTGCTGGCCAAAAAGGTAGTTCTTGAGCGATTTTTCAGATTCAGTGGATACTCGTTGCTGCTCACTTTGCAAGCCTGCGACCAGCAGTGCTGTGAGCGCGACCCATGTCGTGAATCCGATGATTCGTAGAGTTGTTTTATTCATGGTGCATACCCCTGTTTAACATCATTGCTGTGTCTGGTCCCACGATGCGCTGCTCTTCAATGCCCTGCTCTGCAATGCCCTGCTCTGCATTATGTGGTGATGTTCCGGGTTTGCATTGTGCCAAAGTTGCACTGTTTTCTGCATGCTCTTTGCCATCGGTCAACGTTCTCAGACGCTTAATACCAGAGGAGACTGACCGGAGATATCCAGGAGCAAATCCTCTCAATGGATTTGCAGGATAGGCTGGTTCGCTGTGTTGATTGGGCGCGAACTGGTGTAAGTTTTTTTGTGGTGAAGGTGTCAGTCAGTCTTTGTGTATTTTGTCAATGGACGTTGTGATTGGAGTGGGCTGAGCATCATCCTGTGTATCAACGCCGTTCATTGTAGCCACCGCCCATGTGTTGGCACTCCGTAATGCTGTTTGCGGCGAGTGGAAACAGGTGCGGTAACGATATGTATCACGCTCTGTTTTGATTGCGAAACATGCGAAAGAACCACTCAGGTGACCCGTGCCTTAATTGGTCGACGATCACGGCGATAATAATGATGCAGCCAATGATAATATGGGTGTAGGTATTCGGGATGGACAGTTGGCTGCAACCGCTGCGAATTGCAGTGATGATCAGTGCGCCGACCATGGTTCCAAAAATTGATCCGCGGCCGCCGCTGAGGCTTCCACCGCCAAGGACCACCGCAGCGATGATTTCCAGTTCCTTTCCGGTTCCATCGCTGGGATTTCCGTTCTTTACATCTGCAAAGTAGAGCAGTCCTCCGATTGCCACAAAGAAGCCCGCGATGGTGTAAACAGCGATCATGGTTCCTGAGACATTGATGCCACAAAGACGAGCAGTTGATTCACTGGACCCGATCGCGAAGACGTTCCGGCCAAAAACGGTGTAACGCATCATGGTGGCAACACCAACGCCCATGATGGTAGCGAGTAAAACGCTCGTGGGTATCTTGGGAACCAGATATCGTCCGCTGTTGCTGCCTGTGTAACAGAGGCTTAGCCAGTCTGGGATGTTTTCTTTGGGCGCGTAGACGGTGGATTCGCCAGATATGATTTGACCGATTCCCAGAAAGATGGTCATTGTGCCGAGTGTTACGATGAATGGTACTACCTTTGTAGCGCTAATCATGACGCCATTGGCAAGTCCACATAGGCAGCCAGTGAGCAACATGAGCATCAAAGCATTCAGAATCGGGTCACCGGCTTTTAAGCTCAGGGCGAGGGCCGTTCCGGAGAGTGTCAGAGCTGTCCCGGCGGAGAGATCAATGCCACCTGAGATGATGATCAATGTCATGCCGAACGCGGGTACGGCGATCAAGGCCGCGCTACTGCTGATCACGCGAAGGTTTCGCGCCGACATGAAGTAGCCTTCGCCCCAAATGCTATCTGCGACTGTGAACAAGAGCATGATGACAAACAACGCGACCAGTGGTCCGAGTTGCCAGAGTAACTTTTTCACCATGAGAAATTGTATGTTTTAAACCTGGGGATTTATCAGGGGAGATTCTTCAAGTGCCATGGCGGTGGCCATGACTTCGTCTTCAGTCCACTTGTCAGCATCGCGGATGGCACGCATTTCACCACGCGACATCACGCCGATACGGTCACAGACTGCGAGGAGTTCAGGTAGATAGGAACTCACAAATACCACGGTTTTTCCCTCCGCTGCCAGGGTTCCCATCAGGCGATAAATCTCAGCCTTGGTGCCGACATCGATTCCCTTAGTGGGCTCGTCCATGAGCAGGATTTCGGACTCTTGATGCAGGATTCGGGCAATCGCAACTTTTTGCTGGTTGCCGCCGGAAAGTTCAGANACTCGCTGGTGACCGGAGTGCGATTTCACTTCTACTTGCTGCATCAATTCCACGGCCGCCTTGCTTCTGGCTCGCAGATTGATGAGCCCCAAGGTGGTGTATTTTCCCATGTTGCCGAGTGTGGTGTTTTCGATCAGCGATAAGTCTTGTGCCAGACCTTCCAGTTTGCGGTCTTCGGATAGCATTCCGAATCCCGCCCGCATTTTTGATCGTACCGAATGTCGGACTCTTGAATTTTCGATCTGGATTTTCCCAGCGGTGATAGGGTCGAGTCCAAAGATGGTTCGTAGTAGTTCTGTGCGTCCCGCGCCCACCAAGCCTGAAATGCCAAAAATTTCGCCGCGACGCAGGTCAAAGGTGATTTCGCTGGCAACTGAATCACCCCGAAGTCGGTCAATGCTTACCCACGGATCGCCTGGTTCATGGGGAACACTGGGGAATAAATCATTTACATCTCGACCGACCATCATCGACACAATTTGATCATCGCTGACATGGTCAATGCGACCTTCACCCACATTTTCTCCGTCACGCAGCACGCTGTAGGAATCAGCCACTTCCCGNACTTCCTCGAGAAAGTGGCTGATGTAAATCAGTCCCATACCCTTTTGTTTGAGGCGATGGATGATTTCGAACAGCCGTTGCACATCTTTTTGTGGCAGTGAACTGGTTGGTTCATCGAACAGGATGATGTTCGCTTTGCTGATCAAAGCCCGAGAGATTTCAAGCAGTTGCTGCGTTGCAACCGATTGTTCTCCCACGATAGCGGTTGGGCTGAGCGTATCCAGTCCGACCATGTTCAGAGCTTCCTGNACACGTTCACGTTGTTTTGATCGGAAAAGAAANCCTGCACCAACATTGGGATGCCCAAGCAGCAGATTGTCTTCAACGCTGAGGTCNGGCGCCAGATTCAATTCCTGATAGATCATTGCCACTCCGGCTGCTCTCGCATCCTGAGGGCCTCGGGGGCGATAANGTTTATTGTTGATCGACATCGTGCCAGCGTCAGCGCGATGAGCACCACTCAGCACTTTGAGCAAAGTACTCTTGCCAGCACCGTTCTCACCAATCAAAGCGAGCACTTCTCCGCTTTGAATCGAAAGCGACACGGANGTTAGCGCGTGGGTGGGGCCGAAACTCTTGCAGATCGAGTTCATCGTCANCGAGCAGCCCGACGACAATGCGGCGTCANCNGGGNGNCGGTNAGCTGNCANGNNGCGANTGTTGTCAGCTTGGNCGGCACTNNCGCCGTGATTCGCATTGTTCGATGTCATAATCGAACTTGCCTATTCCAGAATCGAAGGCTTGAGCAGACGCAACGATTCCTCGTCGTTCATGTTTTCAGGCGTGGCAACATATTCACCTGTTGAAATGAATGCCTCAGCCTTTTCGCCATTGATCGAACCGACCATCGTCTTGACGGCCTGATAGCCCATCTGCACCGGGTCTTGGATAATGATTCCGCTGCAGGAACCATCTGTAAGTGCTTCTGTCAGGGCGTCGCTCGGGTCAAACGCAATTAGCTTGACCTTCTTATTCAAGCCTGCATTCCTGAGTGACTCGAGGGTACCATTGGCATTGGGCTCACAGACCGCGAAGATGCCNGCCAAGTCATCNCCGTAGGTTTGCAAAAGNTGATCNACCTTTTCCTTGGATGANGTGGTGTTGTCGCCACCTCGCTGGTCCGAAGAAACCACTTTGATGTTCGGGTAATCCTTGAGCCCATCGAGGAAACCCTGTTCTCGTTGCTCAGTACTTTCACTACCTGCAATGTAACGCAGCAAGATCACATTCCCTTTGGCGCCAATCGCGGTTGCCATCTGCTTGGCAGCCATCTGACCACCTTTGTAATTGTCGGTGGCCACATAGCTGACGATCTCTGGGCCTTCATCGAGTCCGCTGTCAAAGATCACCACAGGTATTCCTTCACCAATTGATTCGTCGACTGCATCCACCAAACCGCCTTTCTGGTTGGGGGCGAGGACAATGCCATCGACTTGCATGGTGATCATGTTCTTGACCACTTCAATTTGGCTGCCAGTATCACTCTCAACAACGGGGCCGCGCCAAATGATTTCGACATTTCCCAACTCATCTGCCGCTTTTTGTGCGCCAAAATGAACGGACTTCCAGAATTCGTGACTGGTACCCTTCGGGATGACCGCGATCCGCAGCGGTTTTGCTTCTTCTGCACCATCACCGCTGTTGGTCGCGATGGGTTCAGCCGAGGGGCCGCATCCAATCACAAACGCAACCAGAATTGAGCCTAGAACAAAAACGTTCGCCTGCAGAAATCGATACACCGTTTGGGTACTCCATCCAAGAAATCCGGAATTGCAACGGTAACAGTGTAACGATTTGCTGACTCGTAAGGGTCCCCGTCCTGTATTTCCCGCACGGAATGGGCGCTTTGGAATAGTTAAGATGGATGCGAACGGCGGTGCTGATTGGATCAGGTGTTTCCTGCACGCAAGTCTGGCCATCAGCCAGTGCGAGCCGTACGAAGAGCTGAATTCAAAAAGCTTGTGAATTCGAGGGATTTGAATTTTGCACGGCGTCCAGCTTTGACTGGAATTGCTGCTGTAACGCTTGGTAGGTAGGTCTGGCCTCTCCTTGACCAATCGCATTTTCGTTCACGCTGTTGGCGAACCATAAGCCGCCATCTGTGCCCATCAACAAGATTTCATCGGCTTCAAGTAGGTCTGTTGTGGTGATCGGAGAAGTAGACCAGTCAATCTGAATCTCTCGTGCCAGTTGTTCAACGAAGGCTTGCGTGATACCTCGCAGGACTCGGTCTCTTGGAGGAGATGAGATTTTTTCAGCTTTGACGATCGCGATATTGGAGATGCTTGTTTCGGTGATCGTGCCATCGTTATCGATGAGCACACCTGAGGCAGTCGGGGCTATCTGTCGTGCTGCTTGATCTGCCAAATGGTAGTGCAGTCGCGATCGGACTTTGATTGTTCTCGGCCAGCATTGAGGAGAGGGTTGTTGAATGTCAGTGACTACCAACGCCTGGCCGGATTCTTGTCTCCCTTGAATGCAACTCAAATCGAGGCGATTGATGTGCATTCCCAACGTAGGTGGTTCAGATGGCGCCGTTCCAGGAGTCGCAAATAGTGTGATCCCCAGTTCGCCTTCTAAATCGAGAGTCTGCTGGTTTCGTGACAGCAATTCCTGCAGCAGGGCGTCTATAGCTGCCAAGGGTGGGAGACCAGCGATGCCCATTTGTGATGTGCTGTGTTGCCAGCGATCCAAATGAGGATTGAGTTCAAAGATTGCGTGACCATAGGTTCGCAAGCGTTCGACGGCGGTAACTCCCTGCCGAAAGCCCCCATCGTTAACGCTGATTACCATTTGATGTTGGGGCACCCATTCGCCCCCCAGAAAACCAAAGGTGATCAAGTCAGTTGATTCACCGGGTTTCGGTGTCGTTGGTTTCGGTGTCGTTGGTGTCATTGATCAAGTCGGCCATGATATTGGCTGCGTGTCGGGACTTGGTGTAGTAGTCCAGTTCGTCGTGACGCAGGCCAATGTAAGATGAGTAGTCGCGAGCAACAACGGGAAGTTCTGTGCCGTCAGCACGAGTTGCAAAGGAACGCGGTCCTGTGTAACCCAGTGCTACTCGTCCGCGGACCTTGTTAAGTAACCAGTATCGTTTCAGGACCGCATCACGTCGATTGTACAGCAGTGCCAGTCGATCAAGGTTCTTGGTCGCCATTGCATGATAGCCCGTTTCCGAAAGCCAATGGCTGTCGATTGCTGGAGCAACCAAGCCGACATCGACAGTAGCACCTGTTGTCGGCGTTCCAGGAAGAAGGCGTCCTCCCAGTTTTCCACCAGCGAGAGAATGCAGTGCTCCCGTGATGACTCGACTGCCAAAACTGAAGCCGATCATCTTGGTTGATTCCGCCTGCTTCATCTGCTTTCGGAGCAGCCAAGCGAGGTAAAGTCCTTGGGCATCAGTGCGAGATGCTTTGCGTCTGGCATCATGGATCAGCGTTCCTTGTTTGGCACTCGGCCAGCTGAAGATCACCCAGTCCATCGGCCGCTTTTCATTGCAGCGAATTATGTTTCGGTAGACGGAAAAACTGCGATGGACGACCTTGTTCGAGGCCATCCGATTTCCGTGCACGTAGACAACAACTTGGCGTTCGGGCGTCAGAGACCCCAAGTACTCATCTATGGTCGCGGGTGATGCTTTGCCTCGGCAGTCGAGGCGTTGAACTCGAAGTTTCGGTGTGTCGAGATTGACGTTGCAGGTGGAACTGGTAAGCGAGCGGGTGCTGATCATCCAGAATCTATCCGCTACATCCGGAATATTCGTCAGACCTATTTGTTCCCGGGCTGCTTTGGTCGCGGCGTTGGTGTTGTTCTCAATCAGTTCTGGCATCGAGACCGGACGCAGCGATGGGGCAGTGTTTGCCAGCAGCGAGGTGATTTCAATGGGGGCCGTGGCTTGCGGCCGCATCCATGGAAACGAGTCTTCGGCGGTGGTTTGACTAGACACGCTAAGGGAAACCAACGCCGCTGCAAGTACTGCGGCAGGTTGTTTTCGATTGTGGTGGGAGGGCTTCATGGGGAACAACACGTCGTCGGATCTTGGTGGAAGTTCACTTGAGTCACCACATTGTTGCAGAAAAAAAACAATGTTGCGTTTGCACATCATTGTCTGTGGCCTAATTTTCAGTGGTCTCGTCTTTGAGACTGCCGAATACGCTCGCTATGCTTATGAAGGAAGATACCATGAACACTCGCATTTGCTCGGTCATCGCGGTTATGACGCTTGTGACCTTTAGTTCCGGATGCACCGGAGTTAAGAATTTTCTGTTCGGTCGTGGTGCACGATGCGGACTTTGCAGCGGTGGCTCAGCAGGCCCCCAATTTGGAAACACAATGCAGGCTCCGAACCCTTCGGGGCCGTGTCAGCAGCCTGCTGCTGGATGCAATGGACAAGTTTACTCAGCACAGCCTTGTGGCGGTTGCGGCGCAACCGTACCCAATAATTGTGGCTGTGGGACCTACGGTGCTGCTGATCCTTAACAATCCGGGCAGGTGATTCCGCAAAATGGCCAGATGATGGGGGGCACGGGCGTCCCAATGCAGACCGATAGCTTTAATGCACGTAAATTTGATGCGGATGGAAGCAGAATTCTGTGGGAAGAGTCGGCTGGCGGCAACTCACTGTAAGCCTGCTGGAATTTGAGCCGTCTGTTAAACCTGTTCAGAGCCAGTTCGCTAAACTGGTTTTACCGTAGCGAGCGACGGTCGGAGTGAAGCTGCCTTGGCAATGCTTTGCTCCGACCTTCGGTTTTTTTGTTTCACCCCGTACGTTGGTGCACGGATATGAGAGTTCGGATGAGTGAGTTGGATTCCGCTGGGCTGCTGAATCGTCGCTATGCGTTGTGTAGTGGTTTGGCAGCGTTTGGGATGTGCTCACTGCCTGAGGTGAATGCTCAGGATGAGGTCGATGAAAAGCCAGAAGAAGCGGGGGAGACACGCCTGAGTTATGAAACTCCCCAGGTGCAGAACTGGCGAATTGGTTTAGTACTCAAGACGCCTGTGGCCTGCACGGATGTCTTCGCCACTTTTCCAGTTCCAATGAATTGGCCCGAGCAAAAGGTGACAGTCACGGGACGTACCATCGATCCACAGATCACGGCATGGGATACCCGTGAACTTGGCGGTGGGGTGAAGCAGGTGATGCTGAAAATGGCACGCGTACCAGCAGGTTCCACCGTGGAAATGACTTTCAATATTGCTATTGAACGATCACGGATTGTCGGGCCCACTCAAACTGACGATCTCGTGATCCCGGCAAAGGTAGGGCGTGACTTGCGGTTCTTTCTTTCAAGTAGTCCGTACATCGACAGCAGTAATGCACGTATCAAGGCTGCGTGGCGGGGGATTGCAGCAGAAGAGGTTCCCAACGCTTGGGCGCGTGTTGAGCAGATCTATGATTTTGTGCGTGAGAAAGTCAAATACGTGGAGGGTTCACTGAAGAACGCTTCTCAGGCGCTGCGAGAGGGACGCGGGGACTGTGAAGAAATGACGAGTCTGTTCGTCGCCCTGTGCAGAAATGCAAAAATNCCTGCTCGCATGGTCTGGATCCCCGAGCACTGTTATCCCGAGTTCTATCTTGANGACGCTTCCGGTAAAGGCCATTGGTTCCCTTGNCAGGCTGCCGGCACCCGTCANTTCGGACGGATGGATGANTATCGGCCTGTGCTGCAGAAGGGTGATCGCTTCAAGGTGCCAGAAAAACGCACGACAACTCGCTACGTGAGCGAGTTCTTCAAGTGCGACAAGAAGGGCAAGAGTGACCCAGATCCAAANTTCATTCGCGAAATCATTGACGTTTGACCNACCACGCGACATGAGCCGCTTGTGGTTCAGTCACTTCGTCTCGCCACTAGGATCTGTCGCTGTGTTTGAACTGACCNCCGCTTCAGGAATACTTGGTGTTCCTGACCGTGCTGCTNTTCAATCGTCTTTCTTTTGATCTTTGCCTTCGTTTTTGGCTTTGTCAGGATTTGCTTTGGAAGNTTTGTTCTTTTTGGCNTCCGAACCGTTTTGACCCTTTTTATTTTTGGAGTCCTCCGGCTTTGCCTCTTCTTTTTGCAGAGTGGGGTCTTCGAGGGTCGCCNGTTCCACCTTCAGCATGATCTCTTTGCCTTTTCGGTAGATTTTGATGTCTTGGATCGAACCCACAGGTTTGCGTTCAACAATCTCTTGAAAGCTGCTTGGGTCGCTGACTTTCTCGCCGGCAAACTCNAGTATTACATCCAACGGTTCAATCCCCGCCTTTTCGGCAGCTGAGTCCTTGGTGATTTGGTAAGCGAGTACGCCCAGGCCAACGGGCAGTTTGAATTTGCCTGCGATTTTTGGATTCAATTCCGCCATGCGGATTCCGATGGCGGCGCGGCGTACTTTGTTGTGTTGTGCCAACTCATCGGCGATCCATTTGGCCTGATTGATCGGAATTGCGAAACCGATTCCCTGATAAGAACCGTTGCGTGAGGCAATGGCAGTGCTGATTGCTATGGCGCGTCCATCCAGATCGACCAGTGGTCCGCCAGAGTTGCCTGGATTGATCGCAGCATCCGTTTGCAGCAGACGGCCGCGGCTGATACGCCGCAACGCCCGATTTTTCGCACTGATGATGCCCGCGCTGACGGTCGCTTCCAGACGGAACGGACTTCCGATCGCCAGCACCCAGTCACCAATNTCTAGTAGATCCGAGTTGCCAAGTTCGACTGCAGGGAAGCCGCCTTTGCGTTCAATGTTGAGTGTTGCTACGTCGCTATCGACATCACCGCGAACTGCCGTTGCTTCAACCTCGGTTTCGTCAGCCAATTTCACTACTACTCGTTTTGCGCCGGTGATGACATGGTTGTTAGTAATGATCATTCCATCTTTCGACACGATAACGCCACTACCGACACCGGTGAGTTGGTTCTTGTCCGGTTCGGGGCTTTCTTCTGGTTGGGCGTCACCTTGAAGAGGGTTAGCCGGCGCGGCAGGTGGATTTTGATTCGCCATCACATTGACTTGGCCGTAAGACAGGATCGTTACGGTGGCGGGAGTTGCTTTTCGAGCCGCATTCCGGAACGCTCGTGATAAAGCACGGGGGCCAACCAGCAACTCCAGTTCGGCTAAATCCAAATCACTGATGTCAATTTTTGTTTTGCCGGCTGGAGATTCCGCTGCATCCGAGCGGGAAGGCCTCTCCTCGCTGACACTTGTGCTTCCCAAGTCGGGATCATCCGCAGAGACCACACTCATGCTGGAGACAATGATCAGCATGGCCGCACACAAGCTGGTCAAGCTTGGCATCTGAGCAAAGCCAGACAACCGCTGATTACCAAAAAGATCGATCGCCGTGCCGTTGGTAAATGTGTCATTTTCGGAGCATCTGTTGCACCAAACGTTGTACATGCTGAATCCAGTGGTCGTGTTTTTGCAGTGACTGCGAGAGATCGTCTTCAGGGAAGATCCAAATCGAATCGCCTTTTCTTCGCCCATGCAATATAACGGGCATTCAAGACCTTGTATGGTCCGTCTTCCTCAAATCCGCGGCGAACACATGTACATCCCGAGCCTGTTGGTCAAGAAAAGAGAGGGTCAGGCTCTGACGGACGAGGAAATACACTTTCTGATTGATGGGTTTTGTAATGGCGATGTCGAGGATTATCAGATGTCTGCTTTCGCGATGGCTGTCTGCTTGCGGGGGATGAATCGGCGGGAAACGACGGCTTTGACCCAAGCAATGTTGGATAGTGGAGACCGGCTNCCTAGAAATCAGACTAATCCCGAGCGTCTGCGGGTAGACAAGCACAGCACCGGAGGGCTGGGGGATAAGACATCCATGGTGCTAGCGCCAACCTTGGCTGCTTGTGGATTTGATGTTCCGAGGATCAGCGGTCGTGGCCTCGGGATCAGTGGTGGCACGCTCGACAAGCTCGAGTCGATTCCTGGATTTACAATTGACTTGTCACCCNCGNAATCCGCAGAAGTGCTTGCAGATGCAGGCGTGTTCATCAAGTCGGCAAGTGATCGGATTGCCCCAGCTGATCGGAAACTTTATGCATTGCGAGATGTGACGGGAACGGTTGAATCCATCCCGCTGATCACGGCGAGCATCCTGTGTAAGAAGTTGGCAGAAGATCTGGATGCTCTGGTAATGGATGTCAAAGTCGGTGCAGGTGGATTCATGAAGGAACTGGACGCTGCGCATGAGTTGGCCGATACGCTAGTGGGAGTTGGTCACGATGCCGGATTGCCTACTTCGGTTTTGCTAACCGATATGGATCAACCTCTCGGACAGGCGGTGGGCAACGCGTGTGAGGTCAACGAGGCGGTTGAGGTTTTGCAGGGGCAGAGTGGAATTGTCCGTGATCTTGCGATTGAATTGGGTGCGACGCTGCTTCTCAAAATGTCAGTGGTCGACGACGTGGAGCAGGCAAAAATGAAGCTTGGGCAAATGATCGATCAGGGATTCGCTTTTGAACGGTTTGAACGCATGCTCCGCGCACAGCAGGGCAGGTGGCAAGGTCCGTTGCCGCTCGCTGAATCACACGTCATTCATGCTGGAAACGCTGGTTGGATCGGACGGTATGACTGCCGGGCCTTGGGGCGTGCTGTTGTTTCAATGGGCGGTGGACGTCGGAAGAAAGGTGATCAAATTGATCACGCCGTCGGCTTGAAAGTGCATCGACGGATCGGTGATTCAGTTGAAAAGGGAGACCCACTGCTCACGCTTTACTGTGCGCGGCATCGCGTCAGCGAGTATGTTGAAGGACTGCAGGATGCAGTCGATGTGGTCGATGCTCCCGTTGCTGCAAGGCCGCTGGTGTTGCATAGACAAATTGCGGATGTGTAGATTTACTTCGATAAGCAGCGATGGAAAGTAGCCACTGATTTTGGCCTTCGGTCAGCACAAGGTCATCGCAGATTCACGCAGATTCACGCAGACGCCTCGCGTTTGCTCCTTGTTCCCCTGAGTTCCTCCTGACGGATGTTTGCATGCCCAAGTTGAGTGACCGAAGAATCGAACAGCTTGCTCTTGCCGCTGTGGATGTATGCGGACGTGCCTACGCTCCTTATAGTCAATTTGAAGTAGGAGCTGCGATCTTGATGGACGATGGGCAAGTGGTTGTAGGGTGCAATGTGGAAAACGCCAGCTATGGCTTATCGCTGTGCGCCGAGAGAGCCGCTGCTGTGGCAGCTGTTTCCGCTGGCTATCGCAAATGGCGAGGGGTGGCGATTGCAAGCGTTGGCGGAGTGCCACCTTGTGGGGCATGTCGACAATTTCTCGCTGAGTTCGGTCTCAATACGCCCATCATCCTCGTTAACCTGATCGATGGAGCACGCACTGTCTGCAACCTGTCTGAGCTGTTGCCCCGTTCCTTTGGCGCTGGTGATTTGCCTGAGCCAGCTTGATACCACGATCTGCAGTTAAACAACGGATATCAAAAAACAGCAGATAGTTCCTGTTGGATATCGGTTCAATGTTTGACCATCGAGACGCTTAGTTATCAGTGAGTTCACTCCGCTTTTTCGCAATCAGCGATAGTAACTCGCGTTGGGGTTTCACGAATTTGTCCACGCCCTGTTTCATCAACACATCGTGCATCGTCTGCATGTCGATGTTTGAGTCAATTTGCTGCTGGATCTGCAGTGTTGGCATGACATCAACCGTTCGGCAGAATTCGATATCACTTGAGGCGATTGCTGAATTGGTTTCAGGTGGGTTGGTTTGAATGTCACTGCCTGCCAGTGCTTGCACGTATTTCCATGTAGGATCAGACGGTTTCTTGGTGCCGGTACTGGCAAAAATCAGTTCCTGCTGCAGTCTCAGGCCTTTGTCATTCCAGAAATCCTGATTGGCTTGCCAGACGCGTTTTGCATTTAAGATTCCGACCAGGCCTTGAGCCTCCGTTTGCAGGTCGGGAATTTCCTGTTCGGTATACACATCAATGCGGGAAATGAAAATGCTGTAAACGCTCTTGAAATCGGTCAGGCTGGATCTTCGTTGGGCTCCTCGCCAGACCGCCTCACGAGCCTGAGTGTATTGGTCTGCTGTGAAAATCAATGTCACATTCAGTGTCACGCCTGCCGCTGCCAGTTCCTCCAATGCACCAATTCCTGCGGGTGTAGCCGGAACTTTGATCATTCGGTTGGAATGGCCTTGGGTATAGTGTTTACCAAGTTCGATGTAGCGGGCTGTCCGGTCCTGATCGCTTAGACCAAGTTCGGCGTCTTCCAGTAGCGGGTCAAGTTCAAAACTGACCCATCCAGCGTTCCCTTCCGTTGAGGCATGAATAGGTTCAAACTTTTTCTGGGCATCGGTGACGAGATTATCGGTCAATCGCCACGCAACAGATTCGTCGTCAAGTCCGGCTTCGATGAGTGACTCGATTTCGTGATCCAAGCCACCCTGTTTGACGATCGCTGAGATGATCGCAGGATTGCTGGTGGCTCCCACGGCACCCCACTTCAAGTTTTTGTCGACCTCCTCTGGCAAGACTGAGTCAAGGTACAGTTTTGTTCCTGTGTCGATCAGTGACTGCAGTGCATTGGGCATTCGTTGGTTCTGCTATGGTGCTTGGGGAGGTGGGGGTTGGTGCTATCAGTTGGAAGACTTGAGAAACGTCTGGTTGGTCAATGGAACGTGTTTCGAGGCAGCTTAGTGCAGTCTACCAACACCGGGTTCTTTGAGGTCATCAGATGTCGGCGTTTCCAAGAACAAACTACGTCCGGTGCTTCGGTGTGGCATTCATGATGCAAAGTCGCGGAGTTCATTCGGAATTAGAGTTCCGGACGGCATGGAAAACAAAGCCTCCGGGCAGAACGGTTTTGCGGTTGATTTGTGAGCCATCAATGGAGATTGGATCAATCCTGCCGAGCGTCCATCCAGTGGCTCGCAGGTCCTGTTTGAGTTCTCGCTTTGAAAAGCGATGCATGAACATGCTTTGCAGTCCTCGATAGGCGTAAGTGCAGTCACCGAATTCACTGTTTCGATCTCGGATCGCATTCCACCACGATCGGGCGAGTTGTCGTATCCCCTGGTGCTCTCTCAGGGCAGCCCAGCGATGATGGACGTGCAGGATGAAGGTCCCACCGGGACGTACAAGTTTGAAGAGGGTATTGAGCATGGATCGCCGATTGGATCGGCCATGGATCATTCCTATGGTGCTGAACAGGCAGACGGCATGATCCACGCTTTGTTCGGCAAAGCAGCCCAATTCGACCAGATTTGCCTGAACGGGAAATATTGTGCCAGCGGTGCAACCGGCCCTGAATTTGCCATTCATGATTTCGAGCATGGCACGACTTAGGTCGACCCCGATCACGTCATAGCCACGTTCTGCCAGTGGCAAAGCGGTTCGTCCGCTGCCGCATCCGAGGTCGATCACGACCTCGGACCGAGGTCGATTTGGGCCGGGGAGAGACTCTTGCAGCATTTGCTGATCGAGGCCGCATAGCGGCGTATCTGCCACAAAAGCGTCGTAATGGTCGGCTATCGACCGCTGATGAACATATTCCCAAGTGCCAGGGGCAACGCCTCGGGGCCGTCTCCATTGGGGAATTGGGGTCTCAGGGGGCCTGGGGGGCGTGGTCTTGGCCTTGGAAACTTGTTCCGGATCGATGCTGCTGGCGGGCTGTTGACGCGGGGGCTGGTTCATTTTGAGTTTGCATTCCTATAATCCGCGTCACGGAGTGGGTGAATGAAGGTTCTCACTCCACCACGATTTCAATGACCCGGTGTCATCACCGTTATTGATTTCACCACGATTGTTGTTGAGGTGCCACCACTGTGGCAAGGCATCGGTGAGTCGTGTCGAGTGGCTGACGTCACTGGCAAACGCGACTGGAGATTGGCCTGTAGCGTCGTCCACGGCGTTCGCTGCACGACGACGCGATACAGCGGCTCCAATACCCATGCGGACATCATCAGCAATTGTTCCATTCTGAATGTTAGAAGAAATACCCGGCGTGCTGAGTGTTTCTTGTTGCTCATTTACCACTCGTAACCCTCAACACAAACGCCTTAACAGCAAAAGGAAACAACAATCATGATCAAGGTCGGTATCAATGGTTTCGGTCGCATCGGCCGCATGGTTTTTCGAGCATCAGTAGCTCGCGACGATATGGAAGTTGTAGCAATCAACGACTTGTTGGAAGTTGATTATCTGGCATACATGCTCAAGTACGACTCCGTTCACGGTCGCTTTCAAGGTGAAGTTTCCACCCAAGATGGCAAGTTGATTGTCAATGGCAAGGAAATTCGGGTCACTGCTGAGACAGATCCTTCGAAATTGGCATGGGGTGATGTGGGTGCTGATGTCGTCGTTGAGTCGACTGGCATTTTCTTGACATCCGATTCGGCACAAGGGCACATCGATGCTGGTGCGAAGAAAGTTGTCATGTCGGCACCATCGAAAGACGACACTCGCATGTTCGTCATGGGAGTCAACGACGACTCCTACGATGGAGAAGTCTTTGTCTCCAATGCTTCGTGTACCACAAACTGTCTTGCTCCCATCGCTAAGGTGCTCAACGACAACTTCGGTATCAAGCGTGGTTTGATGACGACTGTTCATGCAGCAACTGCGACTCAGAAAACTGTCGACGGTCCATCCAAGAAAGATTGGCGTGGCGGACGCGGTATTCTTGAGAACATCATTCCTTCCAGCACTGGTGCTGCCAAAGCTGTTGGAAAAGTCATTCCTGAACTCAACGGCAAGTTGACTGGAATGGCTTTCCGAGTGCCAACCTCCGATGTATCGGCTGTTGACCTCACTGTCGAACTGGACAAAGAGGCGACTTACGAAGAGATCTGCAAGGTCATGAAGGACACCTCCGAAGGCAGCATGAAAGGCGTTCTTGGCTACACAGAAGACAAGGTCGTGGCGACTGACTTCCGCGGTGAGTCTTGCACTTCCGTGTTTGATGCTGGTGCCGGAATTCAGCTTGATGGTACTTTCGTCAAAGTTGTTGCCTGGTACGACAATGAGTGGGGCTACTCGAACAAAGTGCTCGATTTGGTCGCCCGCATCTCGTAAGAGCTTCAAGGTTCGCGAGCCTCTGGGTGTCGTTGAGCCGCTGTGATCGCGAGTCAGAATGATCGCGAGTCAGAATGATCGCGATATCGAAATGAAGCCCGTCGGGATTGATTCCCGACGGGTTTTTTTGTGCCTGAACGCGGTCTTGGCAGGGGCGGCGGCAGGGGAGGAGCGTCGTGGAATAGGGGAGAAGTGTCGTGGAATCAGAGTCATCCCGATGCGTTTTCCAATGCGGCAGGGGCTTCAGTCGCTGCAGAGGTTCCAGTCGCCGCAGTCCTCCATCAGCGGACTTTGTCGGTGGTGACCGTGCAGTCGGCGTGGATGATTAATCGGGCCGTTTGGTCAGCATGCGGCCACGTGCCTGAGCCGAGTCGCCGACACCAACAATCCAGCCAGTCTTGCTGTGCAAGCTGGAGGATTGGGGGCGGCTTATTGTCAGGAATTATTCCTGGGTTTCGTTGTCCTCAGGGCTGTCGTTTTCAGGACCTTCAGTGCCCGCTTCTGGTTGGGTAGGGTCCGTGCCGGACGCCTCTGTTTCAGCGGGGACGCTGGCCTCGATAGCAGTAGCGGTCTCGCCATCGGTTTGTGCTGCTGCCTCGGCAGCTTCCTCTTCGGAAACTTCTTCGGCTGGAACACGCACAACAGCGATCAAGCTGTCACCTTCGTCAACATTCATGATTCGCACACCCTGTGTGTTGCGTCCAATGACATTGATGTCTGCGGCCTTGATGCGTTGCAGCTTGCCTTTGGCCGTCATCATGAAGATTTCATCTTCGTCATTGACGCGTGCGATGCCGATCACTTGGCCATTGCGGTCGCTGGTGCGGATATCCCGCAGTCCTTTTCCACCGCGTTTCTGGGTTCGGTAACGGGCGCTGGAAGCCAGTTCTCCTTCTCCCTCGCTATCACCAGTGTCAGCGTCCGAGGCAGATGCGTTGGGGCCGAACTTGGTTCGTTTTCCGTACCCATTTTCGCAGATCGTAAGCAGTGAATCACTGGGGTCTGCAACGACCATTCCGACCACATGGTCATCGCCCACGAGGGAAATGCCTTTGACTCCCGAGGTGTTCCGGCCCATCGGGCGGGCGTCAGACTCACGGAAGCGGATGGCCATGCCTTGGGCAGTTACGAGCACAACTTCGTCGCCGGGGCCGATCACGGCTGCATCAACCAGTTCATCACCTTCACGCAGTTTGATGGCGATGATGCCGCCGCGTTTCGGGCGACTGTATTGTTCCAGTGGCGTCTTTTTCACAAGCCCGCTGCGAGTCGCCATCACGACGTAATAGCCTTCCTGATCAAAATTTCTGACCGCCAGGCATTCAGCAATGCGTTCTTCCTTTTCGAGATTCAGCAGGTTGACGATAGCCCGCCCACGACTGTCTCGCGGTAATTGCGGAAGATCGTAGACCTTTTGCCATCGCACTTTGCCTGCCGTGGTCAGGAACAGCAAGTAAGCGTGAGTGCTGGCGACGAACAGGTGTTCGATCGGATCGGTGCCGTCAGTCTTTGCCCCTTTGAGTCCTTTACCACCACGTTTTTGCGTGTTGTAAACACTCGAGGCCGTGCGTTTGATGTACCCGGAGTGACTAATGGATACCACCATTGTCTCTTCGGTAATCAGGTCCTCGATATTGATGTTACCGAGTTCCAACTGGGAAATTTCGGTTCGACGGGTGTCACCAAATTTGCGTTTGATCTCCTCCAGGTCATCCTTGATGATCTGGTAGATCCGGGCCTGGTTTCCGAGAATATCAAGGTAATCAGTGATCTCAGTCAGCAATTCCTGATGCTCCTTGGACAGTTTTTCCTGCTCCAAGTTGACCAATTGTCCGAGACGCATTCGCAGGATCTCATCGGTCTGCACACTCGTTAGCGTGTACCCCGAGGCTTCGCCGCGTTCCAGCACGAATTGCTGGAAACCTTCATCGCCTAAGGCCCGTTGCATCATGGCTGCGGGGCACTCAATGCCCATCAGTCGCTGTTTGGCCTCGATTTGAGTGCGACTTTCGCGGATGGTTTGGATGATTTTGTCGATGTCTGCCAACGCCAGCAGCAGGCCTTCGACGGTGTGCTTGCGTCGTCTGGCGCGATTCAGCAGAAATTGCGTCCGACGGCGGATCACGTTCAGGCGGTGACGGATGAATTCCGTCAGCATTTCCTTGATGGTGAGCTCACGAGGTTTTCCATCGACCAAGGCGAGGAAAATCATCGAGAACGTGGTTTGCAGCGGTGAGAACTGATAAAGCTGGTTCAGCACCACATCTGGATCTGCATCCCGCTTGAGTTCAATCACCAAACGGACGGGCTCTTTGAGATCGCTTTCGTCACGAATGCCCGAAATGCCTTTGATTTTGTCGCCATTGACCAGTTCAGCGATCTTTTTGACCACACCGTCGCGTGTTTGCTGGTACGGAATCTCGTTCACGACAATCCGTGATCGGTTTCCTTTCATCTCCTCGATCTGGCATTTGGCCCGCAGAATGATGGTGCTGCGGCCCGTCTGGTACCCACGCCAGATTCCTGAACGTCCGCAGATGATGCCACCCGTCGGAAAGTCCGGCCCCGGTACGATCCCAAACAGTTCATCGACAGTCAGATCCGGGTTGTCGATCAGAGCGATGACCGCATCACAAACCTCAGTTGGGTTGTGAGGCGGAATGCTCGTCGCCATTCCGACCGCAATACCGCCCGATCCGTTGATCAGCAGGTTAGGGAACTTGCTAGGAAGAACTGTTGGCTCGTTCCGGGCTTCGTCATAGGTCGGGGTGTAATCGACCGTGTCCAGCTTGATGTCATCAAGCATGGTTGCGGCGACGGCACTCAATCGCGCCTCGGTATATCGCATCGCCGCCGGTGGAAGTCCGGCGATGCTGCCAAAGTTCCCCTGCTTGTCGATCAGCATCCGCCGCATGTTCCACTCTTGAGCCATCCGAACCAGCGTCGGATAGATCACGCTTTCGCCGTGGGGATGGTAGTTACCGGAAGTGTCTCCGGAAATTTTCGCGCATTTGACGCGTTTGCTTCCCGGGCCCAGATTCAGGTCGTTCATCGCGACGAGAATCCTCCGCTGACTCGGTTTCAAACCGTCGCGCACATCCGGCAGCGCTCGGCTGACAATCACACTCATAGCGTAGGTTAGATAGCTGTCACGAAGCTCGTCTTCGATCGGCAGGTCCACCATCCTCAACGCGCCAGCGCCCGTGCCACCCCCAGAGCCTTCGCCCTCAGCAGTGAGATCCGAACCGTCTTCGTTACCGTTTTCGTTGTTGCCTTCGTCTTCTGCCAATGCCCGGATTCCTAAGAAGAGTCGCGTTTTAGGGAGACGCAATAATAGCCGTGAAAAGGAAGCAGAATTCTAGCGAGTTCCACTCGGCTTAACAACGACCCAACACTATTGCGATGTTGCCGCAAACCTATAAATCACCAATACTTGCGTCTGTCCCCTCGTGAACTTCAGAACCGCTCCCGAGATTCCCTCCACCTCCCCCGAGACATTCGATGCCAATCACCATTGAGAGCGTACAGATTGGTAAGGTTTTGACCGAGGGAAACCCCGCCAGTCGTGACCCTGCCGAGCACCAGTGGACGACTGGCTTTTACAAGTCACCCGTCGATCATGGGGTTGAGATGGGGTGTCTTGGGATAGATGGGGACTTTGTGGCGGACGTCCGCCATCATGGTGGTCCCGATAAGGCCGTGCTGTGCTACGCCGCAGAGCACTACCAGGCTTGGAACAAGGAGCTGCCGGACTTGAAGATGGGCCCGGGGGCGTTCGGAGAAAACTTGACGATTTGCGGTGCCGATGAAAAATCAGTCTGCATAGGCGATCAGTTTCAATTGGGCACCTGCCGGATCGAAGTCAGTCAGCCCCGGCAGCCATGCTGGAAAATTGCCCGTCGCTGGGGGCTCAGTACTTTGACCAAGCATGTCACGCAGACGGGGCGAACCGGTTGGTACATCCGCGTGCATGAGTCAGGCCAGGTTCAGGCAGGGCAGGAAATGTCGTTGCTCAAGCGACCGCACCCTGGTTGGAGCATCGCCAAGGCGAATGACGTGTTGTTTGGAAAAAGAAAAGACCAGAAGGCGGTCAGCGAACTGATGAACATGGCCGAACTGGCTGATGCTTGGAAAGCAGACCTGTCCTGAATGTGAACGGACAAGCCTCTGTTTGCCAAGCTTGTCACCGTAAGCTTCGGGATCGGCAGACCTTGGCATATAGTGGAGTTGTCTCGGGAGTCCGGGAGTATTCTCAAGGAAGGCCTGTGTGAATCGGTTGTCACGGTGTTGGTTTCCTGTTACTGCAGTTTGCCAGATTACCAGGTTGCGAGTCTACAGGTCTGCCACTTTGCAGCGGGCGTGGATGGCTTTGGCCTCCACGTCGGTAAGCGACAAAAGACGACGCAGAAAGGTTTTGAGGTTCTTGGTTTGTGAAGTTCTGATATTTTGAGATGGCAGTGTTGCTCTCTAAAATCGTTTTCTCCGACTCCGGCTTATCGTTTCCAAGAAGTTACTAGTACCACGAGGGTGTTGATGCGCAGGCTATTGATTATCGCCACAGGTTTGGCTGTCATGGTCGCAATGATTTTGGTCATTGTTGCCGTCTCTTTGCCTCAGTCGGTAACGGCTGAGGAGTCCGATTCTGTGGCAGTGGGCACTCGGGGTGGAACGTCCAGTTGGCCCAACTGGATGGGGAAGCGACATGATGGAATATCGCTCGAGACCGGCTGGTCGACTGATTGGCCCGAAACAGGTTTGAAAGTGATTTGGGAGCGAGAGATTGGAATTGGTTTCAGCTCGGTCTCCATTGCCGAGGGACGACTCTTTTCGATGGGTCACAGTGATGGAAACGAATCGGTTTTTTGTCTCGATCAAAGCACGGGCAAGACAATTTGGACGCATGCCTATCCGTGCAAATTGGTGGATAACCTGTACGAGGGCGGTCCGGGAGCGACACCGACGATCGACGGTGATCGTGTCTATACCGTAGGTAAAGAAGGACAGTTGATCTGCTTTCGTGTCGCCGATGGCAAGATCATTTGGCAACGTGATTTGCAGGCTGATTTGGATGTCACATTGCCCGAATGGGGCTTCAATGGCTCACCATTCATTCTCGGTGACCAATTGATTCTCGAGGCTGGACGCGTCGTGTCGTTTGACAAAAATTCTGGTGCCTTGAATTGGAAAACAGAAAAGCATACCGCTGGTTATGGGTCAGCTGTCAGCTTTGATCATCAGAATGCAGGCTTGATTGCGACGCTTGACTCCGATGCACTTCGTTTGGTGCAAGCGGATGATGGGGTGGAGGTTGATGCGTTTCCATGGAAGTCACCTTTCAGGACCAATTCCACCACGCCCATCGTCCACGATGGAACCATTTATATCTCTACTGGCTATCAGGTGGGTTGTGGCTTGTTCCGGTTGAATGATGGCAAGTTAGAACTGGTTTACGATAATCGAAAGATGCGTAACCATTTCAATAACAGCATCCTGTATGACGGCTATCTCTATGGTTTTGATGGAAACTCAAACTTTGGAAGGGTCGTGAATCTGACGTGCATGAAACACGAGACCGGCGAGGTCATGTGGACAGAGAGTGGGCTGGGGTGCGGTTCATTGATGATTGCAGACGGCAAGCTGGTGATTCTCAGTGATGATGGCCGTTTGGTGATCGCCAAGGCCATATCGGCGGGATACGACGAGGTTGCTTCGGCAAGCATTCTTGGAGGGCGATGTTGGACAGTGCCGGTTCTGCTGGAGGGATGCGTGTACGCAAGAAACGCGGCGGGCAAGCTGGTTGCAGTGCAATTGCCTCTGTGACTGTATTTTTAGAGGCGACGTATTTTCAGAGGCAAATTTCAGAGGTCTCGATTTTCGACAATTGATGTGAACTGTTTTTATTGACGTGTGGGGCGCTTCCGCACGGTCAAGCGATAGGAAGCATGTTGCACGTTTTTTTCGTTAAGATGACATGACCTTTCTTTTTGGCAATGGAACTCTTCTGCTCAATTCACCATGACACGACGCACTGACGACCAAATCATTGAAACGATTCGTCTGTATCGCGAGACTCTTCGCGAAACCCAGGCCCTGTATGTAGAAAGCGGCAACTTGGTACGTGGTTCTTATGGTTGGTTGACGGGGGGGGAAGAACCCAGTGCTGCCTCCATCGCAGACCAGATGAATGATCTTCATCAAGGACTTTTGATGAAGGTGTTTGCTGCGGTGGTTCAGGGTATCGACGCGCGGAATATTGGCCAGCGTCAAATGGGCCGTGCGTTGCTCGAGCACATTTGGGGAAAGTCGGTGATGGGAAGCCAGCTTCAGGAGGCCGTTGCTTGGTTGCTGAATGCTTCTAATGATTTTGAGTGGCGAGACCTCGTGCGGCCATTTGCTGAGATTCCCGCGGTTCGAGATCGTTGGGGTGAGCTGGAAACGCTGGCAATGAGGATGGCGAATTTACTTGCCTCGGTTGATGGTGATGTCTCCGTAGCAGACAACGCTAGTCTGCAATCAATGCAGCGACAGTTTGATGAGTTGCGAGGACACGCGCCAGAGCATTTGGCAAGTGAGAAAGATACTGACAACGCCCGCGATGCACTCAAGTGGTTGCGTGGTGAGGCAAAACGATTGCGGGAAGGGGTTGACGTGTCGGCAGCAGAAAAACCGACACCGATCGCCGGCCCCGGGGGGGCTGGGAAGCCGACTACCGAAATGAAATCAGAAACCGGAGTGGGAGAGAAAAAGAAAGCCAACGAGCCCGCCGATGATCGCACACCTGAGCAGCGTCTGGCGGATGCCCGTCAAAGCCTGGATCGACTGATTGGGTTGGATGCCATCAAAGATCAGATCCAAACGTTGACCAACTTTTTGAAGATGGAGCGGCAGCGTAAAGAAGCTGGCTTGCCAACCACCAAGCCCAGTCTGCACATGGCGTTTGTTGGTAACCCCGGAACCGGAAAAACCACGGTCGCTCGTATCGTAGCGGAGATTTACGGTGCACTCGGGGTGCTGGAAAGTGGGCATCTGGTCGAAACGGATCGTAGCGGGCTGGTCGCTGAGTATGCCGGGCAAACAGGTCCTAAAACCAACGCGAAAATTGATGAGGCACTTAACGGAGTTCTGTTCATTGATGAAGCCTACACGCTGATTGATGAAAGTGGCCAAGATCAGTACGGTCGTGAGGCTGTGCAGACCCTGTTGAAACGCATGGAAGATCAAAGGGATCAATTGGTGGTGATCCTGGCCGGGTATCCGACTGAAATGCAGACCATGATCCGTAGTAATCCAGGGCTGTCATCACGCGTGGGCACGACCATGCACTTCGATGATTATCCACCAGAGGCACTGTGCCGAATCTTTGAGCTGATTGCTGCCAAGGCCAAGTACACGCTACCGACTGAATCTCGCCGCCGATTGTTGCGAGGCTTCACGTTCCTGTATATCGGCCGAGATCAGCACTTTGGGAATGGTCGCTGTGCGCGAAATAGTTTTGAGCGCAGTGTCAGGCGAATGGCTAACCGTTTGGCAAAGCTTAGCGAGATTGATCACAAAGTTCTCACCACCTTGGAGCCTCAGGACATCGAGGTCGCAGGTATCACCGAGAAGCATCTCACTGCGTTGGCAGAAGAAGCTGGGTCCGTTCGGGTCAAGTGCTCAGCTTGCAAGGCGGCCCAAGTCGTCGATGACCAATTGTTGGGAACAGAACTGAAGTGCGATTCTTGCGAAGATTCCTTCACGGCAAACTGGGGAGAACCCGTGATGACCATGCCACCGGCAAGTGATGACTCCGACAATCCTTCGAGTAATTCAGGTGCCCCAACGCAGCGGGCTAATCCCAAAGTGAATTAATGTGCACAGAGTTCCAACAACGTGCTCTGCGCAGAGTCTGTATTAATGGGCTTTGCACAGGGTATTGATTCGAGCTGCAGAAAGTAAAGAATTGGAAGTAGCAGCGTTCTTCTGAACGCTACTGTTGTTGTCGCCGCTATCGTCGTCGGTTTATCTCGTTGCCCTCGTTTCTCGCTCGCAAACGATCGGTGACAAGGTGTGGAAATAGCCAAGCCCGAAACGCTTGTTGTCGCGTGGTGGCGACGAACGCGTTGCTGTTTCTGCTTGCTGTCACGCGGAAGCGGTGTGCGGCTGCATATGTCGCGTTTTTAGCGTTTTACGCGGGCGTTTCCTTGCCAGATGCTCCAGACTTGATCTTCGTCAGCAGGTTGTCCGTAGTCGGTGTACATGGTTGCGGCGAGTGCTCCGGTCGCCCAGCCAAACTGGGTGCATTTCTCTGCTTCCCACTGCTTGAGAACTCCATACAGCAAGCCGCCCACGAAGCCGTCCCCTCCACCGATTCTGTCCAGGACTCCGATCTGTCTTGGTTTGACGACGTGCCAATCATCGCCGCTAGAAACAATGGCTCCCCACATGTGACTGTTGGCACTTTCCACTTCTCGCAGTGTGGTTGCGAAGAGGCTTGCACCTGAGTACTCCTGCTTGACGCGTTCGATCATTTCCTTGAAACCGTCGATCTTCGCACCGATGTCTTCTCCACCAGCCTCTGGTCCCGCGATATCGAGGCAGAGTTGAAAGTCTTCTTCATTACCGATCAGGATATCTGAAAGGCTGGCAATCTCTTTGAATGCTGCTGATAGTTCAGCCTCACGGCCAGTCCAAAAAGATGCGCGATGATTGAGGTCAAATGAAATCCTCGCTCCATGCTTCTTTGCCGCGCGGGCTATCTCGAGACAGAATTGGCTGGCGTCTTCTGACAAAGCTGCAATCAAACCCGACATGTGAACAATCTTCGCCCCGTCTTGGGCAAAGATGCGATCCAGGTCGAAATCTTTGACGTTCAGCTGCCTTCCCACTTCGCCTGCACGGTCGTTCTGAACGCGTGGGCCACGCGTTCCCCAGCCGCTATCTGCCATGTTGATTTGGTGACGTACACCCCATGGTGTGTCCTGGTCGAATTCCGGCCCCTCATAATCCATGTGCCGTCGAGCGAGGTCATCTTTGATGAAGCGAGCGACGGGGCTGTCTTTGACAAAGGCAGTCAGAATCTTTACGGGAAGACCAAGGAAGGACGAGACGCTGCCGACGTTCGACTCGGCACTGGTCGCCTGCATCTTGAAGGTGTCGCTGCAGTGAAACGGTTGGTGGTCCACCGGGGTCAAACGTGTTCCCATGCTGGTGGGAATGACCAACGAGTATTTTGCGTCGTTACGAAGTTCCATCATGTGTCTGTACCTGTGTTTGGATTGATGTCGATTGAAGGTTGATGTTCGTGTTAGTTTGAAGGGCGACTGGAATGCCTGAGTCGGCCCGAAGTGCGAATCCCTGTCCAGTGTTTCATCTGCGCGACTTGAAGTGCCCTATCGAATCATGGCAGTCGTGCAATCTTCGCGCTGGTTCCGTGGCATTCACGCTGGTTCCGTGGTATTCACGCTGGCTCCGTGATCGCTGAGGAAGGTTCACGCTGCAATCTTGAGTGGGGCAGTACTTAGATAGTGACGGATGCAAATCCACCATCTACCGCGATGTTTTGTCCGGTCACAAAAGATGCCGCTCTGCGGCATGCCAGCCAAGTGACAACGCCACCCAGTTCTTCCGCTTTGCCAAAACGCCCCATCGGTGTGTGCCCAATGATTTGTCCGCCTCGTTCGGTGTAGCTGCCATCCTCATTGAACAGCAACTTGCGGTTTTGTTCTGCGGGGAAGAAACCCGGGCTGATTGCGTTGACTCTCACGCCGGTCGTGGCCCACTCGCGTGCCAGCCATTGGGTGAGGTTAATAACCGCGGCTTTTGCTGCTGAATAGGCGACCACTCGTGACAGTGGAATCATGCCGGACATGGAAGCGATGTTGATCACACTGCCAACGCCAGCATCGATCATGTCTTGCCCGAAGATCTGACTGGGCAGTAAAGCACCACCAACCAGATTCAAGTCGAATACATCGCGCCATGCGTCGAGAGGCAGTTTGCAGTAGTCACCTCCAGGCGGAATCGTCGCGTCGGGTCGGTTGCCGCCTGCCGCGTTTACCAGGATGGATGCAGGGCTGCCTGACCATTTGGCGATTTCCTGACGGGCTTCGTCAAGGGAATCAGCGTTGAGACCGTCTGCTGCGAAAAATTTGGCTTCGCCTCCGTTTTCCGTGATGCGACCGGCACGTGCATTACCGCGATCAGCGTTGCGTCCAACAACAGCCACTTTCGCACCTGCTGCTCCAAGTGCTTCTGCCATGGTGCCACCAAGTTCACCTGTGCCACCAATCACGACAGCCACGTCTTCGTCGAGGTTGAACAGTTCTTTCATCGCAGTTACGTCTTTAGGGTTGAAGCGGGAGGTTGTGGAATTGTTTGGATATCGAGCCCGACGATTCTCAACACGATTTGTGCACGTGTTGAACGGGCGAAGGTAAGCGTTCTTGTGTTGTCTCGGTCAGAGCCAGTTCTCGTAATTAATCCGAGGGCTTGGCTCTCAGTAATCCGAGGGATTGGCTCTCGTATGTTTGCCACAGTAACGGCTGCAGTGGTTCAGCAACGCGGGCGAGGAACTTGGAACCATCTCTGTGTTGAAATGATGTCAGTCCCCGCGAGGTGCCGCTGATCTTCTGGTCTTCGCTCAGCAAAATTCATGCTGAGAGCGTTTCCTGATTGACATGTCATGTTGCTCAGCCTGATCCACCGCTGACGGCACAGTTTATTCGCTGGCGTAGGATCACAAAAGGTGTGGTGCTGTTGGGGGGGGGCTCAAGAGGCTGTGATGGTCGTGCGTGATGCATTCACTCACGGTCCGCCAGAGCAGGCAGCGTCGTATTTGCCTTTGTGGCATGGTTCGGTGCTGTGGCATGCTTCGGCGTTGTGGCATGCTTCGGCGTTGTGATTGGGCGTGCAATGGCCTACGTTATCTACGCTGCAGTCATGAACATCAGTTTGGGGAAGCGATGACGACTAATAATCCATATGAGTCGACGGGTGCCGAAGGCACAGGGGAATCTTATGATTCACCAGTCATTCGTCGAGGTCCATATCCCGAGTTTACTTGGACAGCGGTATTCATAGGCTGGGCGATCGGCGCTTTGATTGCCGTTTCCATCGGGTATGCGGCATTGATCCTCGGGTTTGCGATTGAAGGATCGGAATTGGCTGCCATCTTGGGGTGGGGCCTGCTGCGTGGTGTGTTGCGACGCACAAGCATCGTTGAAAACAATATCAACCAAACGATTGCCTCGGCCGTCAATGGTGCATCGTCGGGCATCATGTTTTCGGTTCCCGCGCTGTTCATTTTGAGTCGGACGCAAGGCTTGGAGTCGGTCGCAGATTTTAATGTGCCGCTGATGATCCTTGCTTGTATCACAGGATCGGTACTCGGCCTCGCGTTCGTGATTCCACTGCGGAAACAGATGATCGATTTTGATCGCCTCGCCTACCCGGGAGGGATCGCGGTTGCGACCATTCTGAAGTCGCCCGGTGCGGGAGTGCAAAAAGCCGTTTTGCTTCTTGGTGGCGCACTTTTCTCCGGGCTTGTCCATCTGTTGGTTCTGTATTTCATGGGTGAGGACCAAAATTGGCATGCTGGCCCTACGCTCGGTTTGCCCTCATTGTTAAACATCAGTTTGTACTTGTCCGTGATGACGATCGGCGTCGGTTTTCTTTCCGGGAAGGGTGGTTTCTGGTTCGGGGCCGGTGGTTTTGTCTGTTACTTCCTCTTGTCTCCGCTCTTAAGTGCCTTTGCTGGTCCGGACATTGCTGGCGCGATTTCTCCTGAGGATGCAGTGGTTCAGGGACTTGTGGAAGACCCGGATAGGTGGGAGCTAGGTACGAGTCTTGTGGACGTGCCCGGAGCTATGCGAGCGAAGATCTACAAGCCGTTGGGCATTGGGATGCTCGTGGGCGCGGCGATTGGTGGAATTGTTGCTGCGTTCCCGTTGATCCTCAGTGCGATGAAGTCGATGCACTCAGCAAGTAAGCAGGTTGGCGGTGACATCAAGAATGACGAGATGCCAATCCGTCTGCTTTATGGAGCCATCGGGTTGGGGGCGCTGATGATGATTTGGATCGCCTACACGTCCGTCGACAATTTGTCGCTTGGGCGTGCAGCCGCCATGGCCTTACTGGGCACGTTGTGGGTTTGGATTGCAGGAGTGATCGTTGCCGAATGTGTGGGGCGCACCAACTGGTCTCCCTTGTCTGGGATGACGCTGATCGCTGTCACGATTTTGATCCTGATCGCCAAAGGCGGGGTCGACAATCCCGAGACCATTGTGTGCTCCATGCTGATGGGAGCTGCAATCTGTTTGGCGATCTCACAAGCCAGTGACATGATGTTGGATTTGAAGTCAGGGTATCTCGTCGGGGCCATCCCCCGTCGTCAACAGCTAGCGCAGTTTGCTGGGGTATGGTTGGGGCCTGTGATCGTGATCGGCTTGATGATCGTGCTAAACAATCAATACGAGATTGGGTCTGACAAGTTGCCGGCACCGCAGGCTCAGGCTTTGGCTGATGTGACCCAAGGGATTCTTAACGATAATGTTCCGGCGTACCGGTACACAGCCGGCGCTGGCTTGGGCTTGTTGTTGGCTGTCAGTGGTTTAGGAGGAATCGGTGTTCTGATAGCACTGGGTTTCTATATGCCATTTGCGATTGCCCTGACTTACACCATTGGAAACTGCCTTCGAATCG
>PAUV01000098.1 GCA_002712845.1 Rhodopirellula sp.
GTCGAGGGACTCGGTGCAACTTCACTTTCTCCGGGGGCAGCCTTCTGTAACCACCGCGAAATTCCGGAACGTGAATTCTGTGAAGCCCCCATTCGCAGGGTGAAGTCCTCTGATTATCAAACATAAAATGTTGCCGTGACTGGATGAGACAAGCTGCAAAATACAGGCATTTTAAAAATGCCCCTGCTTCAATTCGTGCGGCCAGAGCGGCAAACGGGCCAAAGCAATCCAATAACGTTCACAAATACATGGGTCACTGGTACTTAGGTCACTGGTGGCAATCGAATTGAGTAAACTCAGTGTAACCACGACACTTCAACATTACTGCTGTATCACTAATTTCGAACAGCCACTTTCACTTGTTCAACCTCACAACAGGATCATGCCGTGAAGTCCTTGACCTACCCGATTGGCTTCCTGATCGCGCTGCTCATTCACACGAACGCGACCGCCCAAAACCGCTTCGTCCCCAACTACGATGAATCGGCGATTCCAGCATATGAACTTCCATCAGCTTTGATGACCAACGAAGGCTCGACCGTCTCCAGTCGTACGATGTGGGAAGAGTCACGTCGCCCAGAGGTGTTGGAATTTTTTGAAGCAGAGGTGTACGGTCGCAGTCCTGCCGCATGTAAAATCCAACACAAGGTCGTCAGCAAAAAAACTGATGCAATCAACGGAAAAGCCATCCGACGCGAGGTTGATGTAACCATGTTGACGGGCTCAGAAGGCACGACAATGCGAGTGCTGATCTACACCCCCAAGTCATCATCCAACGTGCCGGTATTTATCGGACTTAACTTCCAAGGGAATCATACGATCGATACCGCGAAGGACATCAGCATTACAAAAAACTGGGTTCGAAATCGCGGAGAGGTCAAAAACAATCAAGCAACTGAATTGACTCGTGGTACTGCTGCGGGGGGACGATGGCCAATCGAGACGATCATCGATCGCGGCTATGGTTTGGTCACCATTTACTATGGTGACATCGACCCTGACTTTGCAGATGAATTCCAAAATGGCATTCATCCACAATTCGAACAGCAAATGACATCGATACCCAAGGGTGAACGCTGGGGAAGCATCGCAGCATGGGCTTATGGCTTGTCTCGGGCGGTGGATTACCTTGAGCAAGATGATGCCATTGACGCAACACGCGTTGCAGTCATCGGACACTCTCGGCTTGGAAAAACCTCACTATGGGCGGGAGCTACCGATCCTCGTTTCAAGCTCGTAATCAGTAATAACTCAGGTTGCGGTGGTGCGGCACTGAGTCGTCGAGCGATAGGTGAAACGGTTGAACGCATCAACACATCTTTCCCTCACTGGTTCTGTGACAACCATCTTAAATACAACAAGAATGAGAACGCCTGCCCGGTAGATCAACACATGCTGCTGGGTCTGATTGCTCCCCGCGCGGTGTACGTCGCCAGTGCTACCGGTGACCGCTGGGCTGATCCACGTGGTGAATTTCTGTCATGTGTGCATGCTGATCCGATTTTTCGACTGCTGGGAACTTCCGGAATGGGAGGCAGCACGCCGCCTGCGGAATTCCCAAACGCCGAATCTCCCATCAATTCTGGACAGGTGGGCTATCATCTACGGACGGGAAAACATGATGTAACTGACTATGATTGGGCGCAATACTTGGACTTTGCCGATCGGCACGTCAAGTAACGCTGAACCTTCAGCCAGCAGATCTTATGCTGCAACAGAATGAATTGCTGGTGAAATCCAAACATCGTGCTTCGCGATAAAACTGACAAGACAACGCCAGATCAATGTCCTCTGGCATCAACATGTCACAGGTGTGACAAAAAATCTGAACAGGAGTGTCAGACATCAACATGCTTTCTTTGTGGGCCAGAATCCGCCCCCCCTACCTGACCGTGTTGCTGATCGCGTTCACGCTGGCAGATACTCTGTCGATCTGCCATGCAGAAAATCCGAACATCATCTTTGTACTAGCCGACGACCTTGGTTGGTCTGAACTTGGATGCTACGGCAATGGATTCAACGAAACGCCCAACCTCGATCAACTCGCCAATGACGGAGTTCGATTCACGCAAGCTTATGCTGCTGCACCCGTTTGTTCGCCTTACCGCGCAGCATTGTTGACAGGTCAGCACCCTGCTCGCATTGGCATCATGGACTATCTGCGTCCCAATTCTGCCAATGCTCTTTCCACATCTCACACGAGTCTTCCCGAGGTTTTGTCCAAAAATGGATACGCAACGGGCATGATCGGGAAATGGCACCTCACAGGATACGAATACCATTCGGCTGCCCATGAGATAAAACCTGAGGATCATGGTTTTCAATGGGACTTTGCTCGTGAGATAAAAGGAGTCGGTAATGGAGCCAACTTCTGGCCTTACGTCTTCAGACAACAACCCATTCGTTGGCTGGATATTCCAGACAACAAGATGGGAGCAAATGAGTTCCTCATCGACCGCATGAACGAAGAAGCAGTACAGTTTGTGCGGCAGAACAAGAACCAACCCTTCTTTCTTTACCTGAGCCATTATGCTGTCCACTCGATCCTGAATGGCAAACCGGCCCTGGTTCAAAAGTACCGAGACAAACATCCACCCGGAAAAAGCTCGAGAGAAAAGTGCTACCTGTGTCAGGACAATGGACACAAAGGTGACTCTCTGAATCACTGGGCATCTGATCACAACCCTCATTTGGCAGCCATGCTCGAGAGCATCGATGATGGTGTCGGCATGCTGAGGCAAGAACTGAAAAATCTGGGAATTGAAGAAAACACCATCTTCATCTTCTCGAGTGACAACGGTGGCGAAACCAATGTCACGAGTAATCATCCACTGCGTGGCGGGAAAAGCGAATTGTACGAAGGTGGTGTTCGCGTTCCCCTGCTTGTCAGTTGGCCAAAACAAGTACCCAAGCAGAGGGTCAGTTCCATCTGCACCACCAACACTGACTTTTACCCGACGATTATGGAAGCTGTCGGATTAGCCCCACCTGCGACCCAAATACTTGATGGTCAATCAACCTTACCCGAATGGCGGCAACCCACTGCCAGCCATCCTGATCGAACACTGCACTGGCACTACCCCCTGGATCAGCCCCATTTTTTGGGTGGCCGATCTGCCGGAGCAATTCGCCGTGGCAACTGGAAGTTGATTGATTTTTTCGATACTGGCGATGCAGAATTGTATGCGTTAGATACCGATGTTTCTGAAACAACCAACAGAGCTGCCGAGCATCCTGAACTCACCAAAGAATTGAGACAGGAACTTGCCATCTGGCAGAAACAGGTGGGCGCTCGAATTCCATCACCACCCCTCTTGCTACAACCTCGGCAACTTGTGTTTGCCGACCATTTCTCGGACGGTCAAATCAGTCCGCGTTGGTTCTTCAACAAAGACTGGTCGGTTGAAAACGAGACACTGACGAGAAGTAGAGCGGGAACCGGTTCAACGAGAATTTTCCTCAAGGACACAAAATTTACCGATGCCTTGATCAGATTTGATTTCCGACTCGGGGATGCGAAGGATATCCGTTTGGTCACTGGCACTGGCGGGCACTACAACTCAGTCATTCACATTCGCCCCGATCATTTTTTTGCACAGACCGCTAAAGATCCCGATGGCCCGCACTTCTCCTACCGCCACGGTGAATGTGCTTTTCAATTCAACCCGGAACAGTGGTACTCCATGACGATTGAGTTCCTTGCAGACGAATTGGTTGCGCACATCGACTCAACCCACATCGTGCACGCCAAACATCCAATCATTGACAAACAGCGTCAATACTTTGCATTCCAATCAGATCGAGGTGCTGCCCAATTTGACAATGTTCAGATTTTCACCGGCAGCAAACGTTCCAACACTGAATCAAATCGGCCAACCATCTTGGCCCGGGCAAATCGCCACCCCGTTCTCAAAACACTGCAAGAACAGTTCACCCTTGAGAAAGTGAATGCTCACGAGCGGCTCTTCCAAAACGATCCCGAATACCGTCGTCTGTTCAACGAAGTCGCTCGCTTGGATCGGCAAAAATCCGAGCGTTTTCCGGAAGTTTTCCTATCACAAAAACAGATTAAAAAATCAATCTCAGAAATGAGAAAGAAACTTCATTCCGAAGACCCCCGGTACAAGGAACTGCTTTTTGCAACTTACCGTGCGTCAAGGCAGATCGATCAATACGTCATCGCACAGCACCCTGAGTACGCTTCATTGCCTGCTAACCAGCAGAAGGAAAGACTCGAGAAGTGGAACACAGCGATGCGTGAAATGCCACGAGAAAAAGCAAAAGAATACTATGACCTCATAGAAATCAAACTGGCCACCCAGCGTCAACTGGAAACTGCTTATCCCCAACTTTTTGTCTCCGATGAGGACATCAAGCAATCCCGAAACGCAAGTCGGGAAAGCCTGAAGAACAATCCCGAGTTCCGCGAGTGCATCAAGAAACGAGCAGCGGCATGGCGAGCCCAGCAGGATTACCTACTGACGCATGACCCACAGCTTTCCGGCTTGAACGAACGCCTGCTTGATTCACAGACTCAATGAACACGCAGAAAACACACCCGAACTGTAATACCCGCCCTGATTCGGGACACAACGCGTGATGCCAGATGCCATCCCCCCTGACTCATCAGTGACCAATGCTTTGCCTGCTGATGCTTGGTCGATCGACACTTTGCCCATCTCTGAGTGCCTCGAAGAATTGATATCTGTGCTTGCTCAAGCACAGCCGGTCGTCCTGCAAGCCCCGCCTGGTGCTGGCAAGACGACGGGTATTCCACCGGCTCTCCTTAATTCAAATGCTACAGGAGATGGCAAAACCTTATTGATTCAACCCCGTCGCATTGCCGCCCGCGCCGCAGCACACCGGCTCGCAGCAGCTATGGACAGTCGAGTGGGTGACACAGTGGGTTACCACGTACGTTTTGACAAACGATACGGAAAAGATACGCGATTGATCAGCATGACAACCGGCATGCTGCTGCGGCGAATGCAGTCCGATCCATTCTTGGAAGATGTTTCCTGTGTCGTGCTCGATGAGTTCCATGAGCGCAGCCTGGAAATCGATTTAGCGTTGGGCATGCTGCAACGAATCCGAACCTCCCTGCGTCCCGAACTGCGATTACTGGTGATGTCAGCCACATTATCGCCTGAGCCTATTGCTCAATTCCTTGGTGACGCCCACACCATGATCAGCAAGGGTCGATCATTTCCGGTAGATATCCGCTACAGCAAACAGATTTCGCAAGAACCTGTTGAACAAAAAATAGTTCACACGTTGCCCAAAGTTCTTGAGCAGACCACCGGTCATGTACTCGTTTTTTTGCCAGGGATTGGAGAGATCAACCGAACACAAAGAGCGATCAGTTCGTGTTCATGGTCCGAAGATTTCCAAATCCATCGACTGTATGGAGATCTGCCTGCCAAAGATCAAGACGACATCCTGCGCACCTCGAAAAAACGTCGAGTCATTCTCTCTACCAACGTTGCCGAAACTTCATTGACGATCCCCGGTGTGACCGGCGTGATTGATTCGGGACTGGTCCGCACGATGCAAGTGGATAGTCAGATTGGGCTCCCCAAGCTACAGCTGGAATCCATTTCTCAAGCCTCAGCCGAACAACGCGCAGGAAGGGCAGGGCGGACCTCGCCCGGCTTGTGCTACCGTCTTTGGCCACTCGCAGTTCATCGTTCACGACCCAGCAAAGACGCGCCGGAAATCACCCGCTGTGACTTCGCCAACGCCTTACTGATGCTGTCCGTCTGGGGTGAACGGGAGGTATTCGATTTCCCCTGGCTGACACCGCCCACAACTTCATCAGTCAGTAATGCTCAAAATCTGCTCAAACAACTTTCCGCGATCGACTCGGAAGGCAGAATCACCGAACAGGGACGCCACATGGCATCGCTGCCAATTCACCCCCGACTTGCCCGTTTCATGCTGGAAGCAGAGAAGTTTGAGATTGTCGAGGAGGCCGCCATTGCAGTCGCCTTGCTGACAGAGCGAGATCCGCTGAGAGGAATCCCAAGCCAGTCTACGATGATCCATGACTGTGATTTATCGGACAAAGTGGAACGCATCAAAACGATATTCAAGGATCAGCGTTCACCGCACCGCCACTTGCCATCGATCAAGAACACCAAACGCATCGCCGAACAAATTCAAAAGGCAACCAGACAGCATGCAGATACCCCTTCAATGAAAAAATCTCCGCCCGTCATTGAACATCCACTGCAGCGGGCGTTGCTGTCTGCGTTCCCTGATCGAGTTGCAAGACGCCGCGATGACGACCCCAGAAAGGGAGTCATGGTAGGCGGTCGTGGTGTCCGGCAAAGCAAACGCTCTGCAGCGATTCAAGGAGAATTATTCCTCTGTTTGGAGATCGATTCACAGGGCAAGGAAGCCAGTGTTCACCTTGCATCAAGCCTGCAAAGAGATTGGCTTGACCCAAATCTGTTACGGGAAAACGATGAACCGTTTTTCAATACAGATCTGTCTGCTGTGGTCGCTCGCCGGCGAACCTATTTCCAGGATTTACTGCTTTCCGAAACTCCCATTGGATGTCAATCCAACGAGGAAGCCGCTGCAATTCTGGTTAAGCATGCCCGCCAGAACNTGGAACTCTGCTTCCCCCAAANTAAAACAACCAACCAGTTCATTCAGCGNGTAAGATTCCTTTCTCAAAACATGCCGGAATTGGAAATTCCTGATTTGGATTCCCAATCCATCGACGAGGCACTGGTTGAACTTTGCAAAACCCGAACCTCGTTCGCGGAACTTACAAAAGCTCCATGGTTGGATCACCTTCGCTGTCGCTATCAGTACGATCAAATACGTTTGATCGACTTGCATGCCCCCGTGGCGATGAAAGTCCCCAGTGGGAATGAACACACCATCAGTTACGAACAGGGCAAACCACCACGAATGGAAGTTCGCATTCAGGAATTGTTTGGCTGGCAACAAACGCCGCGAGTTGCAACTCGAGTTCCTATTCAATTGCATCTGCTTGGCCCCAACCACCGTCCACAACAAATCACCAATGACCTAGCCAATTTCTGGTCAGAAACCTACCTTCATGTCCGCAAAGAACTCCGCCGACGATACCCGAAACACCATTGGCCCGAAGATCCACTGAACGCTACTCCCACCCGCAACGGTCTGAAACCAAAAAACTGATAACCATCAGTTCCAAAGCATGACATTGATCTGAACAAAGGGAATCAGAAACAACGTCGTGAACATAAAATGCAACCAGTCAACGGCATGGCAGAAACAACACTCATTCAATTACGTGATGTATCACGCATCGACAGCAATAGTGGCAGGCAACTGCTGAATTCCCTCTCGCTGACGGTCTGTGCGGGCGACAAGGTTGGCCTCGTGGGCGCCAGTGGCAGCGGAAAATCGACGTTGATGCGATCCATAGCGATGCTCGACCCGTTCTCTGGAGAACTGCTACACCGCGGAAGTCCAATCACCGATGATGCGATCCCGGTCTACCGACGCAAAGTCGTTTATCTATCTCAACGCCCTTTTTTCACAGGCGGAACGATCGAGGAGAATCTTCGACTTCCATTTCAGTTCAAATCGGCAAAGAACAACCTGAAAAGTCCCTCATATCAGCCAGACCTTGTGACTGCCGAACTGGATGCGTTTGAGCTAGGCCCAGAAATCTTGAATCGTGCGTCCGAATCCCTGAGTGGCGGGGAACAGCAAATGATCGCCCTCATTCGTGCGTTATTGTTGGAACCAGAAGTTCTGTTACTGGATGAACCCACTGCTGCCTTGGACCCTGCTTCACGTGACAAATTCGAAGGCAGAATCCACCGATGGCATAACGCGTCCAACAACACAACAAACAAAAATCAGAAAGAAGAAAAAGCATACTTATGGACCAGCCATGATCAAACGCAGATCGACCGAATGACGCAACAGACCATCACCATGAACCATGGGCAATTGATGCTGACAAACGAAACAGCCTCTGTCACCCACGAAGCTCGCGAAATTAACGGCCCCAAGAACGAACAGGAACTGGAGCCATCAGATGATTGACGTACAGACACTCGCTTCAACAATGCCGAATATCAGTCACGCGACTCTGCTCGGACAGTTTCTGCAACCGCGTGCACAAGGTGACATCTCGCTTTCCTGGTTTGAAGTAAGCGTTGCGGCAACCCTGCTGCTAATCAACGCGATCATTTCGCTGCAACTCGGACTTGGCATTGCAAAACGGATTGCGACCAGTTCGGTCCGAATGACCATTCAACTGGCCATTCTTGGATTGGTGTTGAAACAGATCTTTGAACTGGCTCAACCAACCCCCGTCCTTGGCTTGGCTGCCGTGATGACCGTGATCGCGGGGGTCTCCGCTGTGAAACGGATTGATCATCGCTACCCAACCATCTACCGCAATTCCATCTTTGCTGTGTGGACCAGTGCATGGGTTGTGACCTCGATCACAGTCTTACTCATCGTCCGCCCACAACCCTGGTATAGCCCACAAGTAGTCATTCCACTTTTGGGAATGGTGCTGGGAAATTCACTCACGGGAATTTCGCTGGGACTCGATCGATTCCTGAGCGAACTTAAAAACCGCCGCGGGGAAGTTGAGACAATGCTGGCCTTAGGAGCCACGCGTTGGGAAAGCTGCCGAGGTGTCTTCATTGAAGCTACACGCACGGCGATGATCCCCATCCTGAACACGATGTCCGTTGCTGGCATCGTCAGCATCCCCGGAATGATGACTGGACAGTTACTGGCGGGTGCCGAACCCATTGATGCAGTCAAGTATCAGATCATGATCATGTTTGTGATCGCAGCAGCGATCGCGATCGGAGTCGTGCTTTCTCTTTCGTTAAGCTACCGTAATGTGACGAATTTCCAGCACCAAATTGAATGGCAACGCATCCAACGTCCGTAGATCAACGCCCTACCACCACATCCATTCATCGCTCGATCGTTACCCTTGCCGTGTTCGCTACGTAACATTCAGTGCATGCCGTTCAGGCCTGTGTATTAACTGAACTGGGCTAGTAAGTTTCTAACACGTCAAAACTGAAAGTAGACAAACGGTCGGAAATCTCGGGGCGCGTACAGCACCAAAGCCCAAATCATCACCGTAGTGAGAACCGGTGAATACCATGCATTGATTGGAAGTCGCATCGCACGCCGCAAAGGAGTGCACCACGCGGCATGTTCCAGGACACAGCAAAGCAAAGCAGCAATCGCCAAGGGTGGATACCAGTTCACGCCGTCAGCGAAACTCAGCATCCGCTGCAGCACACCGACAGCGGTCGCCAAGCTATCACTGCGAAACAGAACCCATCCAGCCAGAATGACTGACATGGTGAGCAACCAGTTGATGGGACGAGCAAACCTGTAACGGATGGAGCTTTTGAACACTCGCTCAAACGTAAGGGCAAAGCCATGCCAAACACCCCACAACACAAACGTCCAAGCCGCTCCATGCCACAATCCCCCCAGAGTCATCGTGACCATCAGGTTACGGTAAGTCACCCACTGGCTGACACGACTGCCTCCCATTGCAATGTAAACATAGTCCCGAAGCCAACGCGACAGTGTCATGTGCCAACGATGCCAGAACTCGGACATCGATGTGGACAAATAGGGATGCCTGAAGTTGACGGGAAATCGGTACCCCAGCATCTTTGCTCCGCCAATAGCAATGTCGCTGTAGCCTGAAAAGTCGTAGTAAATCTGGCCGGCATAAGCAAACACCACAATCCAAATTGTCAGCCCACTGTACAGATCTGGTCCTGCAAAGACGACATCCACGGCCTCACCAAGCCTGTCAGCCAGCAACACTTTCTTAACCAGACCTCGCAACATCTGCTGCGATCCAGCGTAGAAACGCCGCTTGGAAAATCTTGGCACCGTTGCCAATTGCGGCAGCAATTCGCGGGCACGAACAATCGGGCCCGCTACCAACTGGGGGAAGAACGCGACATACAACGCAAAGTCAATGAAACGATTGACGGGCTTCAACACGCCTCGATAAACATCAATCGTATAACTGAGCGTTTGAAACGTATAAAACGAGACGCCGACTGGAAGAATGATGTTTAACGTCTCACCACTCAAACCAATCGCCTGCAAAGCTGGACTTGCTGAGTCAATGAAGAAATTGAAGTACTTGAAAAAACCAAGCACGCCAAGATTGACGACCAGACTGGTCAGCAACAAAGCTCGGCGCACCGTGGTTCCTGTCGAGCGAACCATCCCTCTGGAAATGCAGTAATCAACGACCGTCGACAGAGCAAGCAGACTGCAAAATCGATAATCCCAGTAAGCATAAAAGTAATAGCTGGCGATCAACAACACTGCATTTCGAGTTTGTCGCTGACGGCACAACCAGGCAGCGATCAACACACAAAAAAAGAAAATCGGGAACTCGAATTGGGTGAAGAGCATCTGCTTCAGTCCCTGCTTTCAGGAGAGGGCAGAGTTGATTCACCTCGCAGATTTGACAAACCTTCAACCAGACGGGTAGCCAAAACCTGATTGCCAACCTGATTCAAGTGACCTGAACCTATATGGCCATTGTGAAATCCGTGTGGCCAACACCCGTCGGATGCAACGGAATCCCGCAACTCGTCTCGGGCATCCACAACACTCACCCCCACTTCGCTAGCAGCCTGTTGAAGCAACAGAAACTGGTCTGCTGTCGGATCCTGCCAACGGATCTCACCATTGACAATCTGCGGTGATAGCGGAGCATACAACAAGACCACCGGCAGTTCCGTTGCGTTCCTGATGGCCGTCAGAGCGTTCAACCACAAAACACTGTCATCACGACTCAAAGGGTCGCCCGACTGCTTACTGTTTTCAGCTTGGCTATTGGTGACAAGTGCAGAACTGGCATGGTTCGCTGGCCCAACAGCAAAGCGGAGGCTTCTCGGAGTTGCTCCATCTGGTTCTCGCAACACATTCCGAGCAGCCTGAATCACAAAGGCGGGTAGCTTAGCTGCCAGAGCGGAATTGGCTGCCGAGGCATCGTTTGCTGATGGTGATGCCACGGGTGCTTCGACCGCAGCCAACAAGTCTGTTGGCTCCACAACAAGAATCACATGCTGGTCGATACCAAGCTGTTCTTCTACTCGCGGCATCTGGGTGACCCAATCCGCAGCATCTTCGCCACTTCGGGCCAAGGGATAAACATTCAGGTCACCGCCAGAAGCACCTTCAATTTTCGCAAACAATTTATCGGCATCACCCACAGAAACACCCTCTGCCTGCGAGTCACCCCAAAGAGCGATCTGCAACGGTGACCTTTGAGACTGCTGCACCGTGCCCGACAGTTCACCTATGCGTTCTGAACTGTTTGCCAGTTCTGTCGTTTTGCCGGGCATCCCCCAAGGGCCGATCGATGTATCGGCGTAACCTTCGCTGCGCCAACGATATTCTGAGTTAGGGGGGAGGGTCCAGACGCCCCGCACCGGGTCAGCGTTCAGCGGAAGATAGCTGCGCAGAAACAGAGGCGAAGTCACGGCGATCAAGNNGGTGCCANCCACGGCACCAAGCAACCAACGCCACAGTAACGCGNGGACGGAATACGANCCTGATTCAGGCAGCAGCTTTACCGNAGCAGATTTCATGACAGCCACCGCAGGGGCAGGGCTTCGCGAGCCCAACCTTTCAATCAGTTGGATTTCAACGTTGCCGCTCAGACATTCCAAACTCAGATTCCTGACCAACGGGAACCCACTTGAAACAAGCGTACACAACAAGCAATCGAAGAACACGNTAACTCACCNGCAACCTACCTGTTTTTATCGTTTCCAAACGATGNAGAAACCAGACGNGCCTANAGAATCAGCAAGAAAAGAGNCTACTGGGCGTCTCTGGATCGCAACCTCAGAGACGCTCACAGCATTGNGACTTCCTGCTCGGCANTTCCCANTCAGCGTGATTGGCCGTTCCCTATTGNACTACNTGANNCGTNAGCAGNTCATTCGCTGCATCTTGCCGTTGTGGCTGACGCNTGNAAACAGGNTCAGTCTTCGACGACGACCACTCGAACCGTGCTCATTGTGTCNCCCTGCTCGATCGAGTCAACAACATTCTGGCCCTCAAGTACTTTCCCGAAGACGCTGTGACGATCATCGAGATGTGGGCAAGGAACGTGCGTGATGAAAAANTGGGAACCATTCGTGTTCGGGCCAGCGTTCGCCATCGAAAGAATACCGGGAGCATCGTGCCGCAGCTCGGAGTCGAACTCATCCTCAAACTTGTACCCTGGTCCGCCCGNTCCNGTTCCGTCGGGGCATCCACCTTGGACCATGAAGTCGGGAATGACTCGGTGAAAGGTCAGCCCATCGTAGTACTCTTTGCCACACAGTGTCTCAAAGTTACCCACTGTCTTTGGAGTTTTCTCCTCAAACAGTTCAAGGCGGATAGTTCCTTTGCTCGTCTCAAAAATAGCCTGTTTCATCGGTAGTCAAATCTCTTGTTGGTGTCTTGCTCGCTGATGGCGAGCTCAAGGGTAAAAAAATAGGTTTGCGTTCACGGCCACGAACGGCTCAATGCTGAATTGATTCAGCGTTTGGTGAATTGCAAGCGTAGTGCACTGGACACTCGATCAACGCGAGGCTCGAAGCAGACGATGTTCACCGCACGTCTGGTCCAATGCACTTCATCTCGAATGCACTTCATGTGCCGAGCGCCAGTATCTGACTCTCCGTTGCGGGATCGAGTTCAAAGACGGGTAGTCAGGACACAAGCACACTCAGCAAATTACTTTGAAGCCGTTTCCTTGGCTTCGTCAGTTTCCTTGGCTTCATCACCTTCATCAGGCGCACTGCCCTCTGAGTTGGCATCAGCGGCGTCAGGCTTGGCAGCAGCGGCGTCATCTTCAGCGCCGCCCGTGCTGAGATCGCCCTCATCGATGAAATCATCGATATCCAGATCCAGATCCAATTCGACACTNTCATCGGGTTTCCCCAATGCCTTCAGTGGAATCCTTTCATCGTTGGGAAGAATCAGGGTGCCTGAACTGAACGCTTCTTGATTGCCAGGCTCTTGCATCAACAACAACGTTCCCTCTCCCTTCGAGCCTTTGATCTCGAAGGCGATTGGTGTCNNGTCGCCAGCCTGTTCGGCTGATTCAGCAGCCTTGGCTGTCGCGCCGAAATCGAGAGAGCACGACTCGACTTCACCGATGTGCTCAACGATGGCTGGATCATTCTCCACCTGCGAAACCACTACTTCACCGAGTGCATTCGTGCCGTAGTAGAACNTGGCAACCCCGCCGCCGCAGCAAACGAGGAACATAAGCAGAAACACAACGACGACTGCGATCAAACAGCCTTTCTTTGACTTCTGTGGTGGTGCCTGAGCAGCTTGTCCGCTAGCTCCTCCTGCAAAATCATTGTCAAAGGAATCATTGGGGCTAATGGACATGGTTGATTCGCTCCAGAAGTTTGCAACAGTTGTAGGAATCAGCAAAGCAGCGTTCAATCTTTGAACGCTCGGTTGCTGGGATGCAGTCGTTAGGAAAGCAGTTGTATCGTGACCTGTTCACGATACATGCGGTTACTGGCACGGGATCACAGGCAGTGCGTCCGCTGGCGTTAACGACAACGGACATCCTCCCAAGATGCGTGCATNGCTNNTAATTAGAACGATACCGCAAGCTTGCTCATAGGCGACATCCCTTGAAGCCTTCACTCGGGAAATTATTTCCGGCCAGTTCAGACCTTATCGATCGGCTTGATTCGGGTACCCAATACCGTTTTGGCGAGCACGGCACCCCTTCGGCGAGCACGGCACCCCTTTGACGAGCACGGCACCCTTTTGACGAGCACTGTCGTTTTGAGGAGCACTGTCACTGCTTAGGGTCACCGAACGCCGTTCTGGAACAATCACACTCGCCAGCGACTAATTTTCGTTTACCCACCCCGCAAACTGGTTCACCACCCAGCTTCGTTGTACCGGGGCAGATTTCGTCCGATTCATTGATTTTGAGCAAAATGGAGGCTGTGACCTTTATTCTCTTCGGGGGGCAGGTGCAAATTTTTCCGTCTTGCTGCCACGCGTCCCGCTGCGGAATTGAGTTTTCTCAAAGAAGCACAAGACACGAAAAGACTCGGGAATTTATCACACGAAGGGCAACGTCCCCCCTCGTCTGCCCGATGACGCAGAAACTGAAGCCGCGTCAGCACAAGCGGGCATCGGCGTACTTACCCCCCTTGGGTGACCACTGCGGCAAATCAACACACGCACCGCACTATTTTGCGAAGCACTCGCAGATCAGCCCAGCAGTGCTACTGACCCAGCCTAGGGCAGAGGAGCTACGCAAAGGTGGTGTTGGCAGCGGATCGTCAAAGCCAACATGATCGCGCTGCTTTGCCAGACATCGGCGGTAGCTCTTTCGCTTGGCTGGAATTTGGTTATTTTGAAGGCTTCCGAAAGGCAACGCGTGAGGGATCGGCGTCCTGTCTCTTCCGGTTGCACGTCCGTTCGGCGACAGCTGGTGCTGGGTGTGGTAGGTAGATTTGCGTAGGAAATTATTCAGAGTGCGGTGAATACAAGGTAGCCCCGCGGGCTATCGCCGCAAAAGTTCAACCGAATCAGATTCACTAGAGGGAATCAGTTTTATGACCAAGTGCAAGTTGGAGTACATCTGGCTCGACGGCTATCAGCCCACACAGAGCCTTCGAAGCAAGACAAAAGTTGTCGACGATTTCAGCGGCAAAGTTGAAGACGCCCCGCTGTGGTGCTTTGATGGCTCGTCCACCGAACAAGCTCCAGGCGGATCGAGCGATTGCTTGCTCAAGCCAGTTTACTGNGTTCCCGATCCAGGCCGTCTGGGAACNGGCTTCTTGGTNATGTGCGAGGTGCTGGACCACGAAGGCAACCCACACAAGACCAACGGTCGTGCAACGATTGCCGACGACGACAATGATTTCTGGTTTGGTTTTGAGCAGGAATACACAATTTGGAATCCTGAATTCAACAAGCCGATTGGCTTTCCGGCCGAGGGTTACCCCGGGCCGCAAGGACCGTACTACTGCAGCGTTGGACAAGGCAAAGCAGTGGGTCGCGAGATCGTCGAAGAGCATCTTGAGCTGTGCCTTGAGGCCGGCTTGAATGTGGAAGGCATCAACGCCGAAGTGATGATGGGCCAGTGGGAATACCAGATTTTCGCCAAAGGCGCAAAAGAGGCCGGCGATCAAATCTGGATCGCACGCTACCTTCTTGAGCGAGTTGCTGAGCGATACGACATGGGCATCAACTGGGAACCCAAACCTGTCCCAGGTGACTGGAACGGCAGCGGCATGCATGCCAACTTCAGTAACACCACGCTCCGCACCTGCGGCAGCAAGGAAGTCTACGACGCTGTCTGCCAAGCATTCGAGCCTCGCATCAAGCACCACATCGACGTTTATGGTGCCGACAACGACCAGCGTCTGACAGGTCTGCACGAGACTCAGTCGATCGACATGTTCAGCTACGGTGTTTCGGATCGTGGTGCATCGATTCGAATTCCAATTCACACCGTCGAAGCCGGTTGGAAAGGCTGGCTTGAGGATCGTCGTCCTGCATCCAATGCTGACCCCTACATGGTTGCCAGCGCGATCATCACGACCGTCAAGAACGCCAATATTTCTGCTACGGTCTGATCCGCAATCAGTCCGTCGTGACCCAGAAACCCGGCAATGCAGCAGCATTGCCGGGTTTTTTTATTGCATTTTTTTGCAGCTAGAAGGATTTATGCAGTGGTTCGACATGCTCCACAAATCTCTGATCGCGCTATAATGGGCCCATGCAACGCGAACCGAACATCATTCTGTCCGGGACCGACCCTGACCTGCCCGCCACCGTAGCGACAGGACTGGGGCGCTACACCGGGTTCCGCGACATGGCCCAAGGAGGCTGTGCCACGCTAAGGTCCTGCTTTGACCCTGTGACAGGACGCACAGTCGCCATCAAGACACTTTCTCCTGCAATCTGCCACGATCATCGTGAGCGGCGGCGATTGCTGCGAGAAGCGAGGGTAACAGCCCAACTGCAGCACCCCAATACTGTCCCGGTGTACGACATTGGCGACGATGCTGAGCAGGGTGTCTATTTCGTGATGAAACGAATCTCAGGCGAAAACCTGTTCGAAATCCTCAAACGCATTGCCCGAGGCGACGAAGCGACTGCGACTGCATTCCCTGTATCTCGAAGAATAGAAATCGTCGCCTACGCGTGCCAAGCACTTGCCTATGCACACGCGCGGGGCGTGATCCATCGTGACGTCAAACCAGAAAATATCTGGGTCGGAAACTTTGGCGAAGTCATCCTGCTTGATTGGGGCGTCGCAAAAGTTTGGGGGCACGCCGACGACAACGAACCGCTCAGCAGAAGCGTACTCAAAACAGAAACGAACGAAGACAAACAACTGCAAACCTTGACCGGTGGAGGACAGCGACCAGGAACCCCTCTGTACATGTCACCCGAGCAAGTCCAAGGAAATCGCTCGCTGGACGAACGCAGCGACATTTTCAGCGCCGGCGTTTGCCTTTACGAAGTATTGGCGATCCGTGAACCATTCCGCGGCCGCACCATTGATGAGACGTTTGACAACATCAAACACCTGCAAGTGGAACCACCTAGCGTGCGATCACCCGATCAACTGATCCCCCCAGCAGCCGACGAAGTAGTTGCCAAGGCGCTTCAAAAACGCCCTGGGGATCGATTTCAGTCGATGCGAGACTTGATTGCTGCCCTGCGGGCCATCGAAGCCTGAGGCAGACCGAAGCCTGAGGCAGACCGAAGCCTGACTGGCTTGAGGGATACTCGGGGGGGGCCTGGTTTGGCTTACACACCCACCAACATCGTTATCGGTCGCCGTTATCAGTCGACACGATCGCTAGTGAGACATCGCTAGTGAGGCAGTGTGTTCTCGGGGGGGGGGACGAGAGGGTGTGAGTGCGGCAGCCTTCGGAATTTAATGGGTTCTCAATAGTTGTCCATAGTTTTCAATAGTTGTTAGCTGGTTGAACCGGCGAGGGTGACGAACCGGGCGTTGACAGGAAATATCGGTCGCGGCGAGGCGTTGAAACACGCTCCGCAACGTGCCCAACCGGCGGAACTGGGAAACATTGTTGGAACTTGCAGGCAATATCCTGAAAGCTGATCTGGACCGCCGCCGAACATTTGGTACACTCCCCGCCTCATGTGGCGAACCTGCCTGTTTCAATTGAGCTCTTCAAGGGAGCTTGAGAGACGGTTCAAACGCGAAGCGAGCGGCCGTAATCGGGCGGGGTATTCCACTTGAAAGTAAGTTGTAAGTCATTGACTGAAAACAACTTGCCAGCGTAGCTCAGTTGGCAGAGCAGCTGATTTGTAATCAGCCGGTCGCGGGTTCGAATCCCTCCGCTGGCTCTTTTTTAAGAGAAATGCAAGAATCAGGCCGTCGTCGAAAGAGGAAAGAAAGCGATATAGCAGAGGAAAACGGCAATAATTGACAGACAAGTAAGAGATTTTTGGGGGTTTGCCCGAGTGGTTAAAGGGGGCGGACTGTAAATCCGTTGGCTACGCCTACACAGGTTCAAATCCTGTAGCCCCCACTTTGAAGAATACGTGTTAACTGCCGGCCACTGTCTCTGTAACTTGCAATTGCCGAACCTGATTCTTCGGCGATCGAGGTAAACGCGACAATTCAGGAATCGCGAGTGATAGACAACTGACGATTTGTTCGTCACGATCCATCATCTCAACGGTTCTCACTGCGGGTGTAGCTCAATGGTAGAGCAGCAGCCTTCCAAGCTGAATACGAGGGTTCGATTCCCTTCACCCGCTTGTCAACAAGCTGCTGTAGCTCAGTGGTAGAGCACTTCCTTGGTAAGGAAGAGGTCATGGGTTCAAGTCCCATCAGCAGCTCTTTGGCGGCGGCAGGCTCCGAGCATTGCTTTCAACTGTGATGAGAAAGCTGTGATTTATCCAGATTTTGCTAATCAGTGATTGCAAGAATCGGTTGATTCCGCAACAACTATGGCCACCAAATCTAGCGATTGAATACAGATTCGGTGGTTTTTTGAAGAAGAACATTGTGTAGACAACGCTTCCCACAGTGGGAGGCGTGATTTTGACATTCGTTTCAATACTGATTGAGCGAGCTAGACCAGTGCGGCTGGATTGACGGCGGTCAAACCGTGGGTGTGAACACGGTCGTTATCAATTTGGGCTGATCCGGAGCGTATCTCTGGCCAGTAATGGCACGGTCGGATGCAGGTGAATTAGAAATGGCTAAGGCAACTTTTGAACGGACCAAGCCCCACGTTAACGTTGGGACCATCGGCCACATTGACCACGGTAAAACAACCACCACCGGTGCTATCCTTGCAGTGCAAGCTGCCAAGGGCCTAGCCGAAGCGAAGGGTTACTCGGATATCGCCAAAGGCGGTACCGTGCGTGACGATACCAAGACAGTGACGATCGCAGTGGCACACGTTGAGTATGAGACGGACAACCGTCACTATGCTCACATTGACTGCCCCGGTCACGCTGACTTTATCAAGAACATGATCACCGGTGCCGCCCAGATGGACGGTGCGATTTTGGTGGTTTCAGCTGCGGACGGCCCAATGCCACAGACGAAAGAGCACGTTTTGCTCGGTCGTCAGGTGGGTGTGCCTTACATCGTTGTGTTCCTGAACAAGTGCGACCTCGTCGATGACGAAGAGCTGCTGGAACTGGTTGAGCTTGAGGCTCGCGAGTTGCTCAGCAAGTACGACTTCCCTGGGGACGATGTTCCTGTGGTTCGTGGTTCAGCACTTCCTGCGTACAACAGCCCTGCAGATCCTGATGCCAGCAAGTGCATCAGCGAACTGATGGACGCGTTGGACGAGTACATCCCTGAGCCTGTCCGCGAAGACGACAAGCCATTCCTGATGGCAATCGAGGACGTCTTCTCGATCGAAGGTCGTGGTACGGTAGCAACAGGTCGTATCGAGCGTGGAGTTGTGAAGGTTGGTGAAGAAGTTGAAATCGTCGGATTGTCAGCTGAATCAACCAAAACAACCTGCACCGGCGTCGAAATGTTCCGCAAGGAAATGGGCGAAGGCCGCTCGGGTGACAACGTTGGATGCCTGCTTCGTGGTGTCAAGCGTGAAGATATCCAGCGTGGTCAGTGCTTGGCAAAACCAGGCAGCATCACTCCTCACACCAAGTTCGAGGCAGAGGTTTACTGCCTGAGCAAAGATGAGGGTGGTCGACACACACCATTCTTCAGCGGCTACCGTCCTCAGTTCTACTTCCGCACAACGGACGTGACAGGAACGGCTGACTTGGTGGGTGCAGAAATGTGCATGCCAGGCGACAATGTCAAAGTCACGGTTGAGCTTCACAAGCCAATCGCGATGGACGATGGTGTCCGCTTCGCGATTCGCGAAGGTGGTAAAACGGTCGGATCGGGTGTTGTCACCAAGATCCTCGAGTAAAAGCGTGTGATCAGATTTTCACGCGAAAACGGGTAAAACGCTCGTAATTCTGATGGCCAGCGAAGCATTTGACTTCGTTGGTCATTGGTTATTTAAGGCGTTTCCTGTACGATCATGGGTCACCTCACGGGTGCCCCCTGAGTCGAAGGGGTGTAGCTCAATTGGCAGAGCACTGGTTTCCAAAACCAGCGGTTGCGGGTTCAAGTCCCTCCGCCCCTGCTTTGAATTGGAAGACAAACAGATCAGCAGGCCGCCTGCATCTCCCGCTTGAAGGGAGGCAAATGGCTTGGTTACAAACAATTGCGTTATCGTAAAGTCGATCGCCACGGACGGGTGATTGATCCATTACACAATCAGGAGCAGACAGGTGTCACGAGACATTGCGGCGACCGAAAATGGTTCTCTCATCGGAACGATGATCGGAGAACTAGCCAAAACAAAGGTCTACAAGCCAACCCAAGGGCGAATTGTCCGCCAACTGACTGCGTTGGCGATTTGGGTGATCGTCGGACTCGGCTGCTGGTCTTTGCATGGGACCCTGCGAGGAAGCGGATGGTTCACGGAAAGCACCGAGTGGTTGATTCCGGGGATTTCTCTGGGTTTGCTGTTTTTTGGAGCATGGTTCGGATTTCGTGCCGTCAATCTCCCCAGCTTCGCTGACTTCCTGATCGCAGTCGAAGCAGAGATGAACAAGGTGACTTGGCCAGGCAAAGAAGAACTGGTCCGAGCCGCGATTGTGGTGATCTTCACCATTTTCTTCTTGGCGATCTCACTCTTCCTGTTTGACGTAATTTGGCAACAAGTTTTCGTCACGCTGGGAGTGACGACCTGACACGCCCGACTTTGTTATTAATATAGTGTCTCATACCTTCATCGATCACTACTGCCCAACAGCGTTGAAAACGTGAACGAAGCCGAAACCTCAGACGATCCCCAAGACACTCCGGATGCCGGCGAACCGGCAGCAGCGGAAACCCCGAGCACTGACGATGCGTCCACGGAGACCGTGACGGAAGCGGCAGCAGCTCCGGCACCGCCACCTCCGGCGCCTGTCGATGAAAACAAGCCAGCCAGCGAGCCACAAGAGGGCGGCAGCATGGAATGGTACATCCTCAAGGTCGCGTTCAACCGAGAGGACTCCATCGCTGACGCGCTGCGAAAGCGTGTAAAGATGGAAGGCATGGCAGAGTTCTTTGGTGAAGTCGTGGTGCCCACCGAAGACGTCGCGACCTTCACTCGAGCTGGACAAAGACGCGTTTCGAAACGAAAGTTGCTGCCCGGTTACATCATGGTCAACATGTTGATCAACGATGACACCTGGTTCCTCGTTCGAGAAACCAATGGCATCAGTGACTTCACAGGAGCCGCTGGCAAGCCCATGCCGATGGAACCATCGGACATCGAGCGGTTCATTACCCGACCAAGCGAAACTGAAGAGGAAGAAGCCCCCATCAAGATCGGGATTCCTTTCAAAGTCGGCGATCGTGTTCGCGTCAAAGAAGGGAACTTCGAAAACCAGGAAGGCGATGTCGATGCTGTCGACGAAGCCAATGGCCGGATCACGGTCATTATCAATATTTTCGGCCGCAGTGTGCCCATGGAACTGGATCACTGGCAGGTTGAGCCGCTCTAAGGCTGGAAGCGGAACGCAGCAAGGTGCGGCATCGATAGCCGCGTCAGCCTCGCTGCACATTGCGACAAGTAACTACTGAAACAACTACTGAAACACAGACAACCGATTTCGAGACATGGCAAAGCAAGTAACAGGTCAGGCAAAATTCCAGGTCCCCGGCGGACAAGCCACTCCCGCTCCTCCAGTCGGTACCTCCCTTGGTAAGTACGGCGTCAACCTTGGGCAATTCGTCCAAGCCTTCAACGACCGCACCAAGGAATACGCTGGCACACCCATCCCTGTCATCGTTACTGTCTACAACGACCGTAGCTTCGACTTTATCACCAANAGCCCACCTGCCGCATCTTTGCTAAAGCAGGCAGCAGGTATCGCNAANGGNAGTGGTGTTCCTAACAAAACNAAAGTTGCCAAGGTCACCCGTGACCAGTGCAAGGATATCGCTGAAAAGAAGATGGCTGACCTCAACGCTCGCAGCGTCGACCAAGCTGTTCGCATGATTGAAGGCACGGCACGCAGCATGGGCATCGAAGTCGAAGGTTAGAATTCCCACCTCGTGGCAACTCGCGACCGAGCGAGTCGCCGCGATATTAAACGCGGCTCATCGAATCTCGACGCGTGAGTGCAATCAAGTGTTCGTCATCTGACTCAGCAAAACGTGACACTGCTACCGCAGCACGTTCGCTCGGCGTTGAATTACTTTCGCTTCGCTAGATTCAGAAGCGATATCTGTACACTGCACGAAGGCAGCANTACTGAGAGTGGAGACGCAGGCNANGNCGTNGGCCTAGCTNGNTCAGTTCGCCCACCACAGGCTTGATTGGTGACGAGCGACGTTTCGTGGTACGAATTCATGATGCACGCAAAGCGGCCACTGCTTGGTCGGGAATCCCCATCGTGCGGAGCGTATTGGACGCATTGTGCAATCGCAGTGTTTTCTCCGCNTGCANCCCTGCCATTCGGCTTAAATCCGGATAATCCCGACGAATCTGNTGAAGCAANGCCGGGATCTGTTTGGTTGAGGTGTANCTNTAGCCAATGCTGCCATCACCNCCAGCTAAATCCANNTGCTCTGAGAGCCANCAACCTTTGGGAACAACGACAGGTACACCACGGATCAGCAATTCCAAAAGCACGCCACTGCACCGTGCCAGGTAACGCTGGGGGTTGTACAAAAACAATCCAACATCGGCAGAGTCCAAAAAGAGGTTATAGGACTCCTCATCGAGGTTCCCTGACTGCACTTCAAGTCGATTCTCGGGGTCCTGTCCCTGGTTTTCGATTGCGTTCCGAAAGACGCTTCGCAAGTGCAGTGGAACCATCCGCTTCCAACGTTTTTCCGGAACCTGCATCGCCAACCGAAAATTGCCCGTTTGCAGGTGGGAACCCCACATTTCGGAAAGTACAGACTTCATTTGCCCNCGTCCTTTTTCCGCCCGCGGCAAACCAGCCAACACAATATTGAGTGGCTGTTGCTGCATTTTNAGGATGCTTGGCTGGCTCCCGTTTTCAGACCTTGGTCGAACCGGATAAGGGATAGCAGTTGCGTGGACACCCACTTCTTCAAGCTGCCTTGCGAGAGGCTCAGTCGTAGCGTGCAGATNGACCTTATGCTGCCCAATCATGCTAATCGCGTCGTTGACCTGTTCACCGTAAAGCTTTGCCTCTCCATTGACGCTATCACCCTCATAAAGAGCGAAGTGAAGAATCACATGAACCGTGAGCGGATTTTCGGAGCCTAGTTGCCGCAATGCTCGCGTGAGGGCCAGTAATTGAAAATCATCGCCTGTATTAACAANAATGCGATCTTCGGGACGCATCTTTTTCTGTCGAACGACCTGCAAAAAGCCGTCAGACCATGCTTGCAGCATATTTTCCGGCCTAACATTTTGGCGAGAAAAGGGATCCCGCATTTGATGCCAAACCCGCTCGAGGCGAGAACTGCCAATCGGCGTCCCCTGGGTGTTTCGTTTCACGCTGGATGTACCATCCACGCCCAATGACCAGCGTCTCATGCGATGGATGCTAAAAACCGGCTCACAAATCAGATCGCCATGCTGCTCGTTGAATTTTTGGTGCACTGCGAGGCGAGGTACATAGCCGAGATCTTTTCCCCCAGCCGCTAGCAACGAAGCCAATTCGAGAAAGTGCCCGCCTGTGCCAACGATGTTGTCGTCAATTAGCCATAATCGCGGGGCATTGCTGATAGTCATCGAAAAGTAATCCGAAAGAACCTTCTGTGTGGGATGTTGCAAGCCAAAGTAAGCTGCAGCACCAACGTCAGTGAACACGCTAGGGCAGGGGGATGGGGGCTGGAATGACGGATCATCCCCATTGTCTCTCCCTCCGATAGGTATTGAATAGCAAAATTGATCAAAATGCGTCCAGAGAAGCTTGACTTTTGTGCCCCTCTATTTTCATGGGTTCTCGGTATTTCGGTCGCTGGTATTTCGCGGGTCGTTGCTATCAGGTCGTTGGTATTTTGCGTCTTGCTGATTTGGTGGCAGCAGGTTGGAGCTGGTGATGGCAGTGATGATACGGACGAACCGCGACGTTTTCAGAGCATAAAACCGGCCCTGAGGCCGAAAGAAGGTGGGNAGCTTGCACACTTTCGGGGAACAGCTCATCTCACGGGAGGTTAAACTGGGGCAAGTTCCGGAATCTGTCTTTGTCTCCCTCACAATCCAGTCTGGTTTGTGGTGGTAGCCTGCACCGGCTTCTGCATAGAATTACTCCCGCGGGTACCTACGGCCTGCCGGCTCGCAAACCACCGAATTCGCTACTAGCAAGTTTTCAAACATGTCGTCGTCAAAACCCGGAAATCGTGCTCCCGCTGCGTCCAAGATGGGAACCACCGCAGATGCGGTTGCTGCGCGTCTACGCGAAAGCCTGCTCCAAGACCGCGAGGAACTGGAGGTCGACAAGATTTTTCGAGCCTTGGTCAAAATTGAAGGTTCTGACCTTCACATGAAGGTGGGGCAACCGCCAATGGTCAGGACACGAGGTGAGCTGAAGGCACTGAACCGTCCACCGATCGATTCGGAGGAAATGGTTCGCTTACTGCTGCCGATGATGGACGAAAGAAATCTACTGATTTTTGAGAAAGAGGGCGGTGCTGACTTCTCGCACACGATCGACGTGGACGGAACTCGCTGGCGTTTCCGCGTCAACATGCTTAAGTCACTGGGCAATATCGGACTTGTCGCTCGTCGGATTAGTAATTTCATTCCTGATTTCCGCGGTCTGTTTTTGCCCGATTCAATCGAGGGTCTTTGCCACTACGATCAGGGCATGGTTCTATTGGCAGGTGTCACAGGATCTGGCAAAAGTACCACGATTGGTTCGATGCTCAATTACATCAACACCATTTATCGAAAGCACATTCTGACGCTTGAGGATCCAATTGAATTCATCTTCACCGAGGACAAGTGCCTGATCAACCAGCGTGAAGTGGGCCAGGACGTGAAGGACTTCGAGATTGGCATGAAGCATGCCGTCCGCGAAGACCCCGACATCATTCTTGTGGGTGAGCTTCGAGACGAAGAAACTTTCATGACGGCGATTCACGCGGCAGAGACGGGTCACTTAGTGTTTGGCACCATTCATGCCTCCAGTGCCTCAACCACCATCGGACGTATTCTTGACTTGTTCCCTGAAGAGATGCACGGTGCTATCCGCTCCGCGATTGCGTTCAACATGAAAGGGATCGTGGCTCAAAAACTACTCAAGACGATTCGTCCTGACGTGCCACGGGTTCCAACCTGTGAAGTCATGACTTTCTCGCCAATGATCCGAAAATTGGTGCTGGAGGGTGACGACCACAAACTCCCTGATGCCATCCGGATCGGTGAAGAAGACGGCATGCAGGACTTCACCATGAGCCTCAAAGGCTTGATTGATGATGAGCTGATTGATCGTCCAACTGCATTTGCAGTGGCTCCGAACAAAGACGCACTGAAGATGGCGTTGAAAGGCATCGACGTTAAAGCACCGGGTATCCTGTAGACCACCAACCTTGGATAATCAGGATCATGGCAAGCAGAAACAAGCAGCCTTCGATCCTGCCCCTGAACATTTTCTTCTCTTCCTTCACATGAGATGCTGCTGATCGGTGAGATCATCACTCTGTCAGCACCACTCGTAAATTCCGTCACGGCTACGCATACTTTTGTAGCCGACGGAAGCACTGAAACATTCGAAAAAAGGCATACGCGAGACGATGGCCGAACAAGAAGAACCACAACTGTGGCAGACGGCAGAACCTGTCGATTTCGTTCCTCACTTGAACGAACGAACCGAGGCGCAAGCCTTGTTGATCTCCACGCGACAAGGTGCCGGATTCGTGGTTGCAGCAGGTCAGTTGGGACATGCGATTCAGTCACGTGCAACTCACCTACTGATGGATTACTCGCAGGCTGCTTGTGCGATGCGGTACCAGATCGATGGCGACTGGGAACAACTGCCCCCGCTCGATAGAGAAATCGGCGATGCCATGCTCTATGCACTGAAGCAGCTATGCCTTCTCAACCCCGCAGATCGGCGTTCGGCACAGACAGGCAAGTGCACACTGAAAATAGGCAAAACGAAGTTCACACTCATCATTCAGGCACAAGGGGTAGCCTCAGGCGAACGGGTGCTCATCAAACTGGAACCTGTAGACGTTCCATTCGAGCGTTTGAGTGATCTGGGCATGCGTGACAAAATGATCGAGACGCTGAAAGAGCAGCTCGATGCAGATGGCACCGTGTTGATTGTTACGGCGCCAAAAGCGGCTGGCCTGACCACGACATGGGCAGTCGCCGTAGCAGCAGCCGATCGCTTTATCCGTGACTTTCAGGCTTTCGAGGATCAGGAGCAGCCCGAACCCGAAACCATCAACATCAACGCCAATTACTTTGGTGGTGATACCGGCTTGACCGAGCCAGAAATGCTACGCAAAGCCATTCTGAAAGAGCCTGATGTGATCCTCTTTCCGGAATTACCTCAGCCTGATTCCATGCAACTTGCTCTCGAGCAGGTCGACAAACATGAGAAACAGATTTACACCCGCATGATTGCTGACAGCGCGATTGGCGCCTTGGTGCAACTACTGCCGAAATATCGTGATTCGGCAGGACAGCTGGCCAAGAAGATCAATGCCGTTCTCTGTCAAAAGCTGGTACGCCGGCTCTGTGACAACTGCAAGGTGGGCTTTGAACCTCAGCCGCAACTTCTGAAGCAACTGGGAATCCCTGCGGGCAGGGTCGCCATGCTTTATCAGCCATTCGTGCCTCCACCCATCGAACAGCAAGTGGATGAAAATGGTCGCCCTGCGCCGATCGTTCCATGCCACGTCTGTGCTGGACGTGGATACATTGGTCGCATCGCCATCTTTGAGCTGTTGAGCCCTGGCGACCAACTACGGGCCGCGTTGATGAAAACTCAGGATCTTGCAAAACTAAACCAGATTGCGAAATCAGAAGGCCATCGGGGTATCCAGTCCGAAGCTGTTCTAACGGTTGCTCGCGGACTCACCAGTCTGGAAGAATTGAAACGAGCCTTCGCATCGAAGTGAGCTGATGGAACCGGCCGTATGGAAACACGTCGCTGAAACTGGCAACGACGAATCGGTTACCGGGACATTGCAAAATAAAGGAAGCCTGCGGACGCGGCAGGGGCGGCTTAACCAGCCTCGTCGTAGTACCCCGGCTCATCAAACCCGTCACCATCGAAGTCACCCACCACGGGCTGACTATCTGGAGCCGGTCGCGGCAGGACAATTTGTTTGTCGTTTCCAGTGATGCGTTGATCACCATCGCTATCAATGATCCAAACATTGCCACGAACGACCCCGATTTCATCAATCTCATCGCCATTAAAGTCACCCACAATGGGCTGATCACCGGGTTGCCCGTACTCGACTTTCTGATCACGGTCGGTCCAACGACCATCACCATCAGAATCCAGTAACCAGTTCCCATCGCGGAACACTGCGATCTGGTCAATGCCATCGCCGTTCCAGTCGCCCACCATCGGCGTGTCTACCTGCTCTCCGTATTTGAATACGTGATCAACGACGTCAGCTCGCAACTTTCCACTGTCACCACGCTGCAAGAATCTTCGGGGGTCTGTTTCAGACACCGCTGGGTTAGCATCATAGTCGTCGGCACGCATTGCCTGACGACGCCTTTTGTTAGCCGGGTCGCTCAATCCGAGGTCACGTTTTATCCGCTGTGGATCACGTTGCCATTGCCGACCAAAAATCCCAACATCGTCCTTACCATCTCCATCCCAATCGCCGACCACCGGCCGATCTAACGCTGTCCCCAGTTCGATCCAAAGATCACCTGGATCCCAAAAACCGTTTCCATTGAGATCAACGAACCATTGACCAGCGACATAAATGACCGGCTCATCAGCTCCATCACCGTCAAAGTCACCCGAGAGCGCGATGGCACCTTCATCGCCCAAATCGAACTCAGACGGGTTCACTGTCTCTGAAGACCGGCTTCCGTCAATACCTTCAAAGCTCCAGCGACCCCCAGCATGCACGCCTCCTACCCAGGCCTGACTACGGCTTCTTGAACTTGCACCACGGAAGATCCCGTCCTCAACCTTTTCGCCCCGCGGAAAACCCCCGTTGATCACACTCAGATGCCATGAGACCGCCCATTCATCGTACATTTGACTCGCTGAACTGACCCTAACAGGATCCACAAACGTGGCAATTCGGATCGTGGAATCAAATGTTTCAATGGGCACAATGACCTGCGGCACTTGGACAACCAACTCGCGTGGTTGCTGAGGTACTTCAGCTTTTACGACCCGCAGTTCACTGAAATTGTTATGTTCACTCTCTTCACCAGCAGAGATCGTGACATTCAGAATCGCATCAGTGCCAGGCTCTGAACCGAGAGTATTCGACAACATCGCGACCAACGACTGAAGCTCAGCGTTCTGCTGGTCCGTAACGTTAACTGGCTGCCCGCCGGTGCTTCCTGCAGTATCGAGTCCATCAACGAAACCGATCGGCTGTCGCTGATAAACATGGTAAGTCCCAGGACGCAAGCCGGTGAATTCATAGAAACCGGTAACATCCGTCAAAGCGATAAATGCATCGGTAGCATAGCCCGGCAGAAAGTCATCCGCGGGAACCGGCATGCCCAGAGCATCTCGTAACTCGAGCGAAACTCCCTCGAGACGAACATCATCACTCGTCAGCAAGCCGTCACTGTATTCACGCAGTGACTCGGGACGCAGCGCTGCGGCAAGGCGAATCGCCTCACCATCCTGAAACACAAATCCACTGAGAGATGCCGGAGGCACTTCAGGGAAATGATAGTCCACAGCGTCAGTGCCCACCGCCAATGTCAAACCGGTCAGCATGTCATCGATTGAATCAGATCCACCATGATCTCCAACCACTTGCCCACCATGAAACAACCCATCGGGTTGCGTTTGGCGAATGGCATAGACCCCTGGCATCAATCCCTCAAAACGATAATTGCCCTGCGCATCCGTTTGCGTTGTCTCTAAGACAGTNTCTGATGCCCCCAGCAATTCGATCAANACACCNGGAATGGGGACCTCACCNGCATCATATTGCTGATTCTCGTCANTTTCTTGCCATACCATTCCCTGTACCGATGCGGGCATCAATTCGCAAAAGTCATAATNGTTCAGGGNGTCTCCCCAACNGACAGGNACATCAGTAATCAAGTCGTCGCTGCTATCGTTCCCACCAGCGCTGCCGGCNGTTTGATGTCCTTGCAGCCAACCTTCGGGCTGCACTTCNTGNACCGNATAAATCCCNGCCGCGAGACCAGAGAACTGGTAGAAACCNGTNNCATCGGTCAAAGTGCTTGCAATGACCGTNCCCGANTCATCTCGCAATTCGATCGCGACATCAATGATNCCGGTNTCCCCNTCANCGAATTGGCAGTCGTCATTAAAGTCGGCAAACACATGCCCTGTGAGCTCCGCACCCAACTGCTCNCAGAAATCATAGTCCGTAGCATCTTGGCCTGAAGCCAATAAGACTTGGCCAATCCGGCTTGCGTCCAATACGTTGCCACCAAGATTGCCAGCAGAGGCCCCGCCTTCGAAATACCCGTCTGGCTGATCTTCGACAACCGTGTATTCCCCCGGTGCGACGTCCACAAAAGCGTAACGACCGTCGAGATCAGTTACGACCTGTTCGACCTCAGCCCCAAGGTGATCAAACAGTCGAATCACCACGCCTGACAACGTTGGTTCATCGGCGTCAAAAAGACAATCGCCATCCAAATCGACGTGCACACGCCCCGCTAGCGAAGCGGGTAAAACCTCACCAAAATTGTACTCAACTGCAGACTGTCCCTGCTTCACACGGACGTCCGACAGTTTGTCGTTCACTTGGTTATTGCCAGTCAACTCACCCTGAATGGTCCCAACGCTGTCAATGCCATCGGAATATCCGACGGGTTGCTCCGCAATGATTGAATAGACACCAGGTGCGATTCTCTCAAATTCATAGTGACCCTCGCTGTCCGTTTCGACAGTAGCGATAGTCGTACCGCTGTCATCAACCAACTGCACGCCAACACCGCTGATTGGCATCTCTTTGGGATCACGAGCACCTTCATTGGATTCATCATGATAAACGTAGCCACTGATCGAAGCAGGCAAGGCTTCGCAGAAATCGTATCCAACGCCCACACCACCCGGGCTCATGGTGATGTCATTAATCAGTGTGCCATCGATACCGATCCCCACTGCCACATCATCGATGACGCCAACATGGGAAGTTCCATCAATCACACCCTGCGGAGTGAATTGGACCAACCGATACTTTCCGATTGGCAAACCGTGGAATGCGTAACTGCCATCGGCATTCGTACTGGTTTGGGCAACGAGAACGCCTCGACTGTCCTGCAAGGCAATTTCAACACCAACCAGAGGTGTTGATTCAACGCGTGACTGCTGTTCGTGACAGTCATTGTCCGGGCTTGCGAGGTAGACAATCCCAGCAAGTGAACCCGCAGGTATTTCCGCAAAGTTATATTCAACACCAGCATCACCGCCGGCTAGAGAAATCGAATGAATCAGATCACCGGGATTCTGTGCTGCACCAATCGTTACCCCATCGACCTGACCAGCCTTATCGATTCCATCGAGAAGATCATCAGGCTGTTCCAGCTCAAAAACTTCATAGCTTCCGGGCGACAGATCCGAAAACGAATAAGAACCATCGCTGGCAGTCGACATGACCAAGGTTGACTGGGGTACGAGAGTGCTGGTTGGCACTAATTGAACATTCACATCAGGAATGCCTTCCTCACCCGGATCGCGAACTCCATCATTATTTGAATCAAGGTAAACGAAGCCTGTCAGAGTCGCGGGCTGGGCCTCGGCAAAATCATAATTCAGTGCTACGGAGTCTCCCAGCGGGATGTGCAGAGCAGAGAGCATATCAGCCGAATCGGCCTGCCCCACTGCATCGCCGTTCATTGTCCCGGGGACCGCAGCGACGCTCATCAAATTATCGGGTTGTGTTTCAACGAGGCGATAATGGCCGGGCGGAATACCGAGAGACGTTGGGAAATGATACTTCCCGCTGACGTCAGTGGTCGCACGGTACCCCGTATCAACGTACTCCCCTGATTCCGTCTGTCGGAACAAGGTGATCTCAACACCGTTCAACATTGCCTCGCCGGGTTCACGGTTGGCGTCCAGATCATTGTCCAGCCAAACATGCCCCGAAATCTCAATCGGCTTGGGGGTTTGAACGAGACTCAAAATCGCGGCAGCC
>PAUV01000099.1 GCA_002712845.1 Rhodopirellula sp.
AAGGCGGTCGCGGTGGACGCGGCGGTGGGGAACAAGGCGGTCGCGGTGGACGCGGCGGTGGGGAACAAGGCGGTCGCGGTGGACGCGGCGGTGGAGAGCAAGGCGGACGCGGTGGCGGAGAGCGTCAACGTCCAGAAGTCGAGTGATTCGTCCCGTCCTACTGCATCTAAAAATCGGTCTTCGGCGAAACGCTCCGCCGTTCCGACAGGGGCAGGTTCCATCTGGATCCTGCCCCGTTTTCATGCGCGATCAATGACGCAATCCTTCAACCTGCCTCAACCATTGATTCACAGCAAGCCACCAACAGTTCACCCCGTATGACCGACAAGCTCCAAAAACTGCGACGACTGTGGGTGGTACCGGCCCCTCCAATTCAGAGACGACATCAACAACGTTGAAGCACCTGCAGTGGCATGGCCAAATTGAAGCAGGGCAGCCAGCGAAACAATGCAATGCAGCCTGCAGCGAGCAAGCAGATGGGGTCTCGCCGCTATTCTCCGACTCAAACCATGCGGCTGATCAGTGACACAAACGATCAGTGACACAAACGATCAGTGACTCAAATGATCAAGCAACGTATCTGCTCTCATGACGGGATGACTGATCGGTTCTAGCTTCGACCGGATCATTACTTTCCAGCGGATGCAACTCATACTGAAGTGTTTCGACCGTCTTCGTGACCGCGCCCCGGTGTGTCCGCACCAATTGCTGAGCCGCCCTGCCTAGAGATATTGCGAAGGAGGGTTCGAGAACACAACGATCAACAAAGCTGATCATTTCCTCACCGTCCTGCAACCGTTTCGCCGCATGGGCCTTAATCAAACGGGTGGCAATTTCTTTGAAATTTCGGGTATTGGGCCCAAACGATACAGCGCAACCATACCCTGCCGGTTCCAACATATTTTGTCCGCCCCTGTCACCAAAACTTCCACCCACGGTGGCGATATCAGCGACACCCCACCAATGCCTAAGCTCCCCAATGGTGTCAATCAGAATGACCTCACTGGACCGCCAGTTTCCCGAATCTGGCTGTTGTGCTTCCGATCGTTGTGCTTCCGATCGTCTGCGTAAATCCAAACCTGCTCCGGTCACGAGTTCAGCTACCCGGTCAAACCTTTCTTTGTGTCGCGGCACCAATGCAAGCCTGAGTTGTGGATGTCGGGACCTCAATTCCAGAAATGCAGCGATCGCCATCTGCTCTTCACCCTCCTGCGTGCTACCGACCACCCATACTTGATGCGATGCTTCGACTCCGGCCCAAACCTTTCTCTGGATTACTTCTGGTACTTCCCGATCTTCCGGGGCATCATCAAACTTAAGTGAGCCGGTCACTTCAAGGCGTTCCGGATATGTGCCGCAGGCTGCAAAATTGCTGCGTGAGGTCTCATCCTGACACGCCACCCAGTGCAGACGCCGAAAGATTGGCTGTGTTAATCTTCGAAATTTTTGATATCCCGCGCAACTCCGTTCGCTCAAACGCCCATTAACGATAACAGCGGGACATCCTTGATTGGCAGCGATCCGAATGAGGTTGGGCCACAGTTCCAATTCAGCCAACACAAGTTGCACGGGATCGAGGGCACGCAATGTACGTCGCACGGCCCAGGTGAAGTCGAGAGGACAGAAAAAGACACGCTGGCTTCCAAAATGCTGAACTGCCAGATCATAACCAGTGTCGGTGGAGGTACTGACAACAATCGGCAAGGTCGTTGCGCGTTCGAGTTCGCTGATCAAACGTGGAAGTAAATTTACTTCACCCACGCTCACGGCATGAACCCACACGCACCGCCTTCCACCAGTGATGGTCGTAGCGTCCGCGCTGGACAATCCCCATAATTTCTGACGCACACCTCTCCGATACCGTCCGTGGCGAACCATCCGATACAGGATGACTGGCGAGAGCAGCATGAGTGCGGTCGTATAGAGCAAGTTTGCCAACATCGGATTCCTTTCCGTCGCTCACCTCGATCACGATCTCTCGTTAGTTCTTCAATCGCATAAAACAACAGGCTTTGTATTTCTTTCCACTTCCACAGGGGCAGGGATCATTGCGTCCTACGCGGGGCGCCTTGTTGCGAATCGGTTCCGCCTTGGCCTGCTCCGTCTGATTGCTCGCTTCGGCAGCCTGTTGTCCTGCGGTATTAGAATCAGCAGCACCGTCCCCGACAGAGGCGGCGGCAGCATCATCATGCCTTGCTTGCCCCTCGACCCAAGTGCTGCGAATGAAATCCTCATTGAGCGAGGACTCCATCCGGAAGATCAAGTCCGTTACACGTTCCCCGATCGATTCCCACATCGACTCAAACAGACGCATACCCTCACGTTTGTACTCAACCTTGGGATCCATCTGTGCGTACCCCTTCAGACCAACACTGCTCCGAAGATGGTCCATGGTCAGGAGGTGATTTTTCCAGGCATCGTCGACGATCTGAAGCAGCACTTGGCGTTCCATTCGCCTCATTTCCGGATGGAAGCGATCATCAACAGCCCCACCGACTGTCAGAGCCAATTCCCCACGGTTCATTCGGGACAGATCTTCTTTGGCGATATGATAATCCAGCTCACCAGCCAACCACTGCGTGAGTGCGTCGAGGCTTCCATTGCCTCCACTGGCCACTGCGGCGGTGGTCTCTTCATTAGCTGCACCAAACAAGTCACTGACTTTGCTTTCAGCAGTTTGGGATTGCCGCTCGGCATCTCCACCGGTCCGACGACTATATTCGACTAACTGTGATTTGAGTTCGTCACGATTCAAACGAACTTCGTCTGTATTCAGATCAACATGAAATCGTCGCGAGACCCATTCAACCAATCCATCGCGATCCAGAGAGACTTGAGCACCTTGCTTCTCGGTGAACCGGGATAAACCGGTCAGCACGGGGTACTCTGCTTCTTTTGAATTGTAAGCTTCCTCAGCGCGTCGAAACAACTCATCGGCAACGCTTCGTCGATCTTCGACATCGCGAAATTCATCGAGTGTGGTTTCGATACCAAACTTGTGCCTCATCCAAGCCCCAAGGGTGCGAAGCCCGAAGTCCGCGTCGAGCATTGGAGCCCCCTCGCTGATATCGATTCCGGCAATCCGGGCCTGGGCGCGTTTGGTCAACTCATCGATCAATTCGTCACGTTCCATACGTTTCAATTGATGCTCTTGGTAGTTACCCCCCTGCGTTGTATTCGCCCAAGTCACCAATGCTTTCCAATTCCATTCATCTTCCATCTCCTCCGGAAGATTTTCTTCAACAATCTCGGCAGCAGTGACTTCCACCTGTCTTTCAGCTTGATCGTGCGCATAACTGCTGGCCATTTTGAAATCCATGTTCAGGAAATCACGTGGCTCTAACTGACAATCAAGTTGTCCACCGGCGTAAGCAGCAAACGACTCAACGCCATAATTGGGATCGAGGAAGGTCTCGACAAACTTGCTGATTTGGCCTTCAACCAGATCAAGCACCATGTTTCGCGAGCTATGTCCATCGAGCAGATTTTGGCGATACCGATAGACACGTTTTCTCTGCTCATCCATGACTTCGTCATAATCGAGCAAGCTTTTTCGAATTTCGTAGTTTCGTTCTTCGACCTTCTTCTGGGCAGCTTCCAACCTGCGGGAGACCAACTTGGACTCAATCGGCTCTGATTCGCCCATGCCGAGTTTCCCCATCATGGTTTTGACGAAGTCACCGGCAAAGATCCGCATCAAATCATCTTCCAGAGACAAAATGAATCGGCTTGATCCGGGGTCGCCCTGACGGCCACAGCGACCACGAAGCTGAAGGTCAATTCGTCGTGATTCGTGCCGCTCGGTACCGAGCACATAAAGACCACCGATGCGGCGAACTTCCTCGCCCTCTTCACTCATCTTTTCTCTGTCGTCAATTTCTTTGACGAGTGCATTCCAAACATCATCAGGCACTTCAAGCCGTGTTGGATACTCATGTTGCAACTGGGCCCACGCCATTGTCTCGGGATTTCCCCCAAGAATGATGTCAGTACCACGGCCCGCCATGTTGGTTGCAATCGTGACCGCATTGAGTCGGCCTGCCTGCGCAACAATGTCTGCTTCGCGACCGTGTTGCTTTGCATTCAAGACATCGTGCTTGATTCCTCGCCGTTCAAGAAGATCCGCCAAACGCTCACTTTTTTCGATGCTGACGGTACCAATCAGAACCGGTCTCCCTTTGGGTTCAACCGACAGGACATCGCTTTTCTCAAACCGCGTGGGGGTTTTCTCATTTTTCAGGACGATATCGATGGATTCATCTGTCTCCTGTTTGATGATTCCCCAACTTTCCGGTGACTTGCCTGGCTCCTGTAGATGGTCTGGCACATCGGTCTTGTTGTGGATCAGGACATCCCATTTGTGAGCCCGCTCCACGTCTTTTGCAAGAGCTTTGAACTTGTACTCCTCAGTCATGTAAATCTTGTCGGCGAACTCAAGTCGCTCAAGCTCGCGATTCGTTGGAATCGCAACAACATCGAGCCCATATATTTTGAAGAATTCAGTCGCCTCTGTCATCGCTGTTCCGGTCATGCCTGACAGCTTGGAATACATCTTGAAGATGTTCTGCAACGACGCGGTAGCGAACGTTTGTGTCTCCTGTTTGATCGGCACGCCTTCTTTTGCCTCGACAGCCTGATGCAAACCATCACTCCACTGCCGGCCCTCCATCAGACGACCAGTAAATTCGTCAACAATCACAACCTGTCGGTCTTTGACAACGTAATTGACATCACGTTTGTACAGGAAGTGAGCCTTGAGCGAATTGTCGATCAGGTGTGGCCATTCCATGTTTCCAGCGGTGTAAAAACTTTCGACACCAGCCAGCTTCTCGGCCTCTCGTACTCCTTCATCGGTAAGCGCAACATTGTGCTGCTTCTCATCCACAGTGAAGTGTTTTTCTTTGACGAGTTGTCCCGCAACACGATTGGCATCCTGATACCGGCCCATGTCCAAATCAGCAGGCCCACTGATGATCAAGGGCGTCCGTGCTTCATCGATAAGAATGTTGTCGACCTCGTCGATAATGGCATAGTTCAAGCCACCCTGACACTGCTGCGCATCTCGTGAGTAACGATCATCGCCTTTGGAAGCCGGCCGCATATTGTCACGAAGATAGTCAAACCCAAACTCGTTGTTGGTTCCGTAAGTGATATCGCACATGTAGGCAGCCTGTTTTTCTGCCGTCGACATACCTGACTGAATTGCGTTGACCGTCAGACCAAGATTCATGTACAGCGGCGCCATCCACTCCATGTCACGACGTGCCAAGTAATCATTCACCGTTACGACATGCACTCCCTTACCTTCCAAGGCATTGAGGTAAGCAGGCAAAGTCGCCACCAATGTCTTTCCTTCTCCCGTCACCATTTCGGCGATGCCACCGGAGTGCAACACCATGCCGCCGATCAATTGCACATCGTAATGACGCATACTCAAAAAACGCTTGCCACCCTCACGGCAAACCGCAAACGCATCAGCCAAAATATCTTCCAACGTTTCACCATCGCGCAAACGCTTACGCAATACATCTGTCTGACCACGAAGTTCGTCGTCAGTCATCGCAGCATAATGCGACTCCAATTCACCAATTTCTTCAGCTCGAGACTTGAATTTTTCGACCTGACGATCGTTGGCAGAGCCGAACACTGCTGTCACAGCTCGTTCGACGACACCAAACAGTCCACCGAATAGAACACCCAGCAGGTCCCAGATTTTTTCAAGAACAGACATATCGTTTTGGTTTATTGAATGGTCGCAAGGACCGGTTGAGATCGGATTGGATTGATTGCTTAGGCTGAGCGAACAGGGCTCAATTGCACTGCGGTTGCTCAGGATGCGGTTGCTGCCCAAACAGGCAGATGTCACAAAGCGGAGATTCCCTGTTCAGACCAGAGAGCATCCGGTCTAACTCGGAGACTTGACCGCGAAGTGACCAAGATTCCACTCCCACCAAAATCTGGATGAGAGGTGATTCCTGTTCACCTCGGTCGTCTCGCTTAAAATCCGCCGCGCGCGCACCGGCCCTAACTTGTTTCAGCATCTAAAGTTACGCGTTTAGGGAAAATGGGTCAACTGTGATTGTTGCTCACTCTCGGCGCTCCTACATTCGGTCATTCACCCAATACAACTCGATATCCCTAAGTTGTTCCCAGAAAACAACTTAAAGCCAAACAAAACCTGTCGTCACGAGAAAACGCCGCCTGTCGCAAGGAGCAGGAAGCAGAATTCACTCGAAAAATTGCAAGCAAATTCGACTCAATCGTAGATCCGCGAGGTGAATAACCACGCAAAACCAGTTTGCCGAAGCCTCATGCAGCACACAGATCAAAAACCATTACAACGCAGTTTATGCAGGCCGCGATGGTGTGCCGAGGCATTGTCTCCAACACGCAGGCCAACACAGAATCCAGTGTCGACACCACCATTGATGAGGTTTAGTCCTTCGAGCGACCAAAGAGCGGAGCAAATAGCATGATCACCCCAACAACTAGTAATCCGTAGAGAGCCAGGACGGAGTTCAAGATTGTTCCCTGAGTGAGCGTGGTTAAAAATGCTCCGGGAAACGTTTTGACAGCATTGATTCCAAATAGGTTTAGGTTTTCAGTCAGGCCTACCGCCAAAGCTCCGCAAAGGCCATCGACGAACATTCCGACGGGGAAAAGCAGGGTGAGCAGCAAACGCGTTACATATACCACTCGTAAAGTGGTCCGAGTGAGCCGGTATTGGCGGATGCGGGTACGGGCTGTTTGGTAGTCGAGAACGGTATAACCAAACGTAAAAACTAGCACTCCAAGGACCATGGCTGCGAATTGACCATCACTGATTCCGGCACCCATATAAAAGCTCGGAAGAGCACTGACGGAACAAACCAATAACCATCGGATGGAAATTCCCCTCAGCGAAACAGGTTTTCCAGTTTCTATCTCCCCCCTCAGAGCGTCGGAGAGTTCGGGGTCCGTTTCAGGCGGAGCAAAAGGATTCAACCCTCTAGACACGTCTCTAAACCTAATTTCCAGAAGTTAAAATCAACGGTTGCGACAAAGATGGCACCAAAACTGCAGCGTTTCGCAAGTTTCAAAGCCAACGAACCAAATTTTCGTCTCCTGCTCCGGCGACACCCTCTAAACTAGAGAAGCGAAGGGTTGGGCTTCATTGTCCGGAATTTCATGATACACCTTGGCGCGAATCTTCGCTAGCTACGACAGTAATCGACATTGGGCGTTGCCAGTCAGTCCATCACTCAAAAGCGTTCAATTTTTGCTGTTCAAGTAAGCACATGCGGAACTGTTCGACCTCGTCTGCGGTCAATACGTACTTTTCATTCAGTAGTCATCAACCGTTCACTGATACCAATCACGCTGGGTGAGGCCGTGCCGAAGCTGAACGCATGAAGCATCATCTCGGCGTACTTCGAATCTGCCTGATGTACGTGACTGTTTCGTTTGACTGTTTCGTTTGACGACGAATTCCTTTTCAACCTGCTGCGAACCGGTGCCCATTATGCGTCGATCTATTACGAATCGATCTGTGCCTTGCAAATCAGTGCCTTGCAAATCAGTGCCTTGCAAATCTGTCGAGTTCCCACGAACACACACCTGGTGGTTCATGGCTGTTCGGTCTGGGTGCTCGTTGCTGATCGGCATGCTATTGCTGGGATCAAACTCAACTCATGCGCAGTTTGGCAATGGCAACGGCGCGGGCAACAATGGCAATGGTCAACAACCTAATCGCCCCAATCAGGGAATCGTTGGCGGCGGAGTTCCGTTCGGTAGCGTGGAACCGACGGGGGGAAAATACCCAACGCAAGAGTACTACGTTGGCTTGGAAGCTTATCGGGCTGGTGATTTGAAATCAGCATTTGATTTGTTCGATGCATCAGTACGTGGTGGCCGACGCAATCCGCAGGGGCGTTACATCGAGGCGATTCCCGGACTGGCCATGCAGGGCGAGTGCTTATGGCAGATGGGAGATCTACCTAGCTGTCGTGAAAAAGCTGATGAGATCATTCAAATTTTGAGTCGTCACAGATTCCTGCGGGGTGTGAACTGGACGAATGCAATTCAACCGGGCGTCGCTGTTTCCAAGCGTGCTTTTTTATGGCCGGACGCCGCCGCGGTCCGAGTCGCGTCGTTTCGAGAAATGCTGCCGCTTGCGTCAGGTCAACAAGTCACGGCCGATGTGTTACGTCAGGGCGGCGCCATCGAATCATTGACTTACCGCAACATGGATGTGGCGGAAATCATGCGAGGCATTGCAATCGCATCTTATCGTCGTCGCGTCTTACTGGGTCCTCTGAGCGAGAACGATCCCGGTGCGAATTTGCTACTGGACTCAATCAAGTACCCGTCCACCATGCCACCACCAATCGGCAAGACCATGATTGGGGCCGCCCGCAGTGTAGGCTACTTTGGAAAACTTGATGACCAGAGAGTGATTAACGACGCGCAAAGCATTGGATTTTATGGTGGGACCGCGCATCCCCTTTCAGCAATCACAATGCTGGCAGCCACTAACGCGTTGGTCGGAAGCAAGAAGCCAGAAACCGCGATTCCTGCTGCAATGAGAACGGTGCATCTTTCGGCCGCATTGGGGCAATTGGAATTCATTGGTGAAGCGTTTCAGCTTGCGGCAGGCAGTGCGAATGCACAACAGGCTGGCGCCCTTGCTGAGTCAGCCAGCCTAATCGCAGGTGCCCTCCTTCGCGAGTCACGCCTTGCGACCTTGCATTGCCTCATCGCGGGAGCTGACGCTTCCGTAACCGCAGGCAATCTTGAAATGGCGAACACAATGCTTGCGAACGCGGAGGCATTGGCAAATCGGCGAGATGTAACACTCCCTCGATTCAACGCCTATGCTTCCTACGTCCGCAGCCGAGTTGCAGCAGCTTCTGGATCAACGATCACCGGCACGCAATCGTCAGTCTTGGACAAGTCATTGATGCCGATGATCACCTTTGCATTGAACACCCGTAATCGGCGACAGGTTCTTGTATCGATGCCGCGTGTCTATCAATTCAACCTGATCCAACAAGCCATTAGAAATTCTCGTGCGGATAGCACAATCAAAAAGTTACTTGAAGCCTATTGCGAAGACCCTCCGATCGAAGTTTGGCGGCGTGATCCTGTTGATGGGTTAGCAGCCGTGATGATTGATACCTCGGCTGCCCACGTGAACCAAGTCACCTTAGCCGTATCAACTGGCTATGGTGAAAAATTACTCCAAGCAATCGACAACATGTTGGCAGCACGATTTCACCGGCAGCTGCCACTGGGAGGACGAATCGCTCAGGTTCGGGCCATTGCTCGGGCCGATGAAAAAGATTTACCACCAGCAATTCTGGAAATGAGAAATGCGCCTGGAAATCCAATCAGCGAGGTTCGTAAAGCAGCCGCCGTCGGTGGCAAAGCAACCCTCGCCGCGATGACCAACGCAGAAACCAAAGCATGCGTGGCAGCTTTATCACGAGTTCACCTACCCCAAGTGACCCTGCCAAACCTGGAAGAAAAAGCCCCTGCTGCCAAGCTACCGCCCAAGACAGGTCTCTTGACCTTCACCTCAGTTGGCAAGCGAGTTTACGCAACGCTTTCGGCCAAAAACAAAATTGTGATGTGGACCGTCAACGGCAGCAGCCGTATCCCGTCTGAAGTTGCCAAGGTCCTGCGCGGCATTGGTGTAGGAAAAGCCCGCGGAGACCGCATTCCTGAAGACGATTCATGGAAAAACGACGCTGTTGCGTTAAGACGCCTCCTGATTCCTGAAGACACCACCATCACAGCAGAGAAATTCGACGAGTTGATTATCGTGCCTGACGGCCCTCTCTGGTATTTGCCCTTCGACTTATTGCCTTTCCTGGAAGCAGATTCACCACTCTTCGGTGAACAGATGAAAATTCGCTATGCCGCGACTCCGGCGTTGGCGATACGACCAGTCTCGGCAAGCCCAGCTACCAATAAAGTCGGAATCGCAACTGGTAAGTTTTTTGCGCCTCGCGACCTCGAACTCAATCAGCAGATTGCAGACTCCATTGTTGATGCTGTGACGAATCCACTTAGTCTTCCCGACGCCAACAATACTCCCACCGCACTGCTGGGCAGCGAGATTGGTCATTTAGCGATTGCTGCCCCACAAACGCCGAATACCAATAACTTATTACTCACCCCAATGGCTCCTTATGAACAAAGAAACCCACTTGGGAATCTGGCAGCATGGCTACGCTTCCCCGCTCAGGTCCCTGCCAACGTGATCCTTGCAGGCTTCCGAACCCCGGTGGGCTTGGGACGCATGGGAGATGGCTCCGAAGTTTTCGGCACCCTCACCGCGCTCAATGTCGCTGGGGTCCGCAACGTTCTGATGAGTCGCTGGGCTGTCGGTGGCAGCTCAACAGCCGTTCTTCTAAAAGAGTTCCTGCAGGAACTGCCCTTCATCGGAATGAACGAAGCATGGCAGAGAGCCAAGCTCGTGCTGCTGAGCACGAACCTGGACCCCGCCGGGGAACCGCTACTGACTCAGGCCGAGCACGACCGCGAGGGGCTGACTGGCAAACAACCGCTATTCTGGTCCGGTTATATGATTTCTTCACCGCCACGAACGGAATTACCAGCAGCTGGTGCTGCTGCTCAAAATTAGCCCGACAACAACAATCGCAAAACAGTTTCATCGAAAGTGCCACGCTACAACAATGTGATTGTCAGGCTAGCGGCGATGAGCCGGTGGTGATTCAATCACATTGGCCCCCGTTGAACCTGCTCAGTTAAATCCGATTTTGCAAGCCAAACAGTTCAGTCATCCGCCCGTTCTCCCCAGATCACTCCGGGCAAATAAAACACAGTGCCAATCGCTGCTGCTACCAGCCAAGGTGACACAAATGATGTTAACCCGGGAATCCCAAACGCAGGCCCAAACAAGATCACCAGAGAAGCAACGGTAGCAAAGGGAGTCATCCGCCACCCTGAAACGAACCCAGAGAGAGCCAACAAAAATCCAGCCAATCCAAGTGACCAGACATGTATATCCCAAGCGAACAGCAACGTACTTGTTTCTGCGTTCGTGGCCGTAGCGGCTGCTCCTTTTAATGCGTTACTGACCTGATCAAGATCAAGGTCCCCGCTGCTTACAGTTCCCAGTGCATCTATCTGCTTGAACTGTTCGAACAACCCTTGCCTATTCGCCACAAGTGCAAAGAGGGATAGCAGCAAGCATCCGACCAAGAATCGGGTCTGCCCGCCCAATGCAAAACGGGCAACTGCCAACGGTTGGGGTTCTCGTTCATACTTCCCACTTCGGGCGTCGGCGATCATCTGCTTCATTCGAGCGCGTTTCTGGATTCCTGCCTGAGCACTCGCAGATATAGAAGATGGTTCGGAACCAGATTCCACCTTTGTGTTTTCCATCACAGCCGCAGCAATCTGCCAACCGCGATCACGAGCTTCGTCTGTCGACAATCCCTCCCGTGCCAACCCACGCTCTTCGATCGTTGCCAATCGCTTGTGATCACGTCTTTCCTGATGCTTCTCAGTCTTTTGACGAAGCAAAGAGCACACTCGATCACGAAGCGACTTCACATCTGTGGGTCCGGAGAACGATGAATCACGAGCAAGTATTTCTCGCATTTTCAAAAGCGAATCGTAACCAAACAAGGCCTCATAAAGACCTTGCCAACCTCGGCCGCTATAGCGGGCCACAAATGATCGCAAACCATCTTCATCAGTACCACTGATTCGCAAATCTCGAATCAAGCGTTCCGCCTCTGCCAAGGGATCGCGTTGTGCCTTCCATACCGGCAAAATCAGAAGTCGATCGTTGCAAAGTCCAACCGCGGCACCTAGCAGAAGTCCGACCAACAAACCGGGCCATAATCCACCAAAAAAGATAAGCACTGAAATTGTCAGTATGCTGACTACGGTCACGCCCCAGTCCCATCGAGACCATGCCCCGATCCATTTCCGGACATGATCAATAATGGGACTTTGCGACAGTCGCCCACGCAAAACGAGGCTGCAAACCACAGCCCCCACGATCATCCCGGTTCCTGCCAGCACCCATCGTGGCCCGGCACCAAACCACACCAACAGGCAAGTCAATCCAACCGCAACGGCAAAACACCCCCACAGCAGCAATGTCGACAAGGATGCTAAACGTGTTGCGTCACGATACTTGGTCGCAACAGCCTCCCAAATGTCAGCCTGCTCCGAACTCGGCGAAAAGTCGTTTTCCCCGGCCAGTCCGAGATAGGATTCCAGATCACGGATCATTCCTGCCAATGATTCGTATCGTTGGTCAGCATTCTTTGCCATTGCTTTGGAAACGATCTGCTGCAGTTCATCGGGCACCCGGTGATTGAGATCAGCCAACCTTGGTGGTTGCGCGGTCGCATGCTGTTCTTTTACATCTGATGCAACCGTTCCTTCAAACGGCGGCCGCCCTGCAAGCATGAAGAAGAGCGTGCAACCCAACGAATAAATATCAGCACGACCATCGACTCCTGCTGCATCCACACTCTGTTCGGGTGCCATGTAAGCGGGAGTTCCCACTGCAGTACCCTGCAGGGTAACCTGAGTACCACTAGCCAGATCGACTGCCACGTCAGGTTCAGAATCCGTGTCACCATGATCGGGGATTTTCACAAGCCCAAGATCTGCGACTTTGACAATGCCGTCCTTCGTCAACAACAAGTTGGCTGGTTTAATATCGCGGTGCACCATTCCATGCTGATGTGCAAACTGCAATCCACGAGCAGCTTGCACTGCATAGCTGGCTGCCAGCCTTGGCTCGAGTGTTCCTTTCTCTCGAATCAGATGTGCCAACGGCCCACCACGCACCCACTCCATGCTGAAAAAGTAAAGGCCAGCATCTTCTCCAAAGTCATAGATCTGGACTACGTTGTGGTGAGTCAATTGAGCTGCCGCATACGCCTCGCGCGCGAATCGAGCGAGTGAGGCAGGATTCTCTGCCAGCCGTCCCCGAATCGTTTTCAAAGCGACTAAACGATCCAGAGAAATCTGCTTGGCCTCATAAACCGTCCCCATCGCACCGCATCCCAAAAGACGCAAGACGCGATACCCACCGAGACGATCCGGGATGCTTGCCGCATCTTGGTCCCTCCCCAAAGAGTTCGATTCTGCTTGGTTATCAGCAGTCACTTCCCGATCCGCAGAAAGCTGCGTTGCCTCGGATTTCGCGTTAAGTAAAGGTTTCCCTTCCGAATCAATTCGCAACTCAAACGGTTCATCGCAATACTTGCACTTGGGTCGATAACGCCCTACCTTCGGCTGGCCGAGCGACAGTAATTTCTCGCACCTGGGACAGTTGATCCGCATGCACTGATCTCCACGAACAAGGACGCATTGACTTGCAATAGTCATGGTAACAGATCAACTCTACCCCAACCTGTTTTGATGGCGGATCGCAAACACATCATCCGACACTCATTCCGTCAGGCAATCAAAAGCCACGCAAATCAGTGATTACGCGACAACCAACCCATGACCCGGGTGCGCCACCGGGGTTGTTGTGCCACGCCAGGATACCGACCCATTGGTTGATAATGATCTGCGTATTGCATCAGGAGTTCTCCCATTTGCGTCAACAAAGATCCCCCCTTATCCACGATGCATTCCTGAACCTGATTCACCAACTGTGCAGACGAAACAGACGGAATCCATGTGGCAGTATCACGCACCAACTTGACCACATCTTCCACATCCAAGTGGATCCGTTGGTCCAAGCTTTGAATGACATTACATTGGACACCAGCAGCAGGGTCACCCAACCATCGCTGCAATGCGACAAGACTTGAGGTTGCGTCCACAACACAAGCATTCCCTTCATGGTCCACTGCAAGGTTGCCTGCATGGAGCGCGCCATGAGTTGCTCCCGATCGGTGAGCTGCCTCAACGGCAAAAGCAACGGTCGCCAGCTGTCGCCAGCGGCGCAGCACGATTGATTCATGGAGTGCGGTGTCCCTGAGACTGGCTTGATTGAGGCCGTTATTCTCAAAGGTATTTTCATTCAATGCCTTCATCACAGACTCATCAGAATCCCCCCTTTCAGGCGACCGGGTAATCGAGTGCGGTTGCCAGGCGTTTGCAAATTGCCATGGACGAATCACACCCAGGCATCCCATCTGCACGACAGCCATCTGCGGCGCGATCCAATGAGGATTCTGCACCCGCGAGGCTGCTTCACAAATATCCAGAAGAGCGATGACATCTTTATCTGCCATCAGATGCGGCACACGGACAATTTTCATGGCGAGGGAGATACCACGAACATCATCGCGACCCCGCAATAAGCAGCGGTCCTTATCACGCACGATGCATTCATCTACAAGAAACCAATCAGGGATGGCCAGAGGGTAATCCTCGCTGATAGTTTCCAGTGAAAGTTTCGGATTCTCCGATGACGCTTCCGCATCCAGCGAAGTAGACGAATCAATCGAGAAGCCGCTTAAAGAATCGCCTGGATGATCCAATGTCTGCGAAGAATCATCGAAATGCGGTGCTTCTCTTAAATCAAAACCGAAACCTCTGCTCTTAGGTTTCCGATGGAAGCACGGCACCTCTGGACTGAGGTCAAGCTGTGCCAACTCCTTTATATCGGTTGCGAGATCAGGAAAACGACTGCAATAGGCAGCAAGATCGATAGGCTCTTGCAACTCAGCGGCCACACACAATTCCGCATCAATCAGATCAAGCAAATCGCTCGTCCGATCCAACTGGGGAAAATCTCGCACGTACTGCTCTGCGCAGACATGGTGCCCATTTCGATGCTGGTGCATCAAGTCAATGCAAGCCAGATCCAGCACCACATTTCGATCCATTTCCCGCCCGCCAAGCAAGTCAAACAATGAAGCCGCCGGGTTCTTTCTTCGTTGCTGATTGAGCCAATTGATGAGGTCATCAATACCGCCTCTGGAAACATCATAAAATTCAGCCATCCGTGTCTCCCTCACGGAATCCGATTTCCTCTCGCACACGCTCCAAAGCTCTTCTCACCCGCATCCGAACCGTATCTGGCTTCACACCAAGTGACTCACCAATTTCAATCCAGTCCCGGTTTTCGAGCATCATGCTGACAGCCAATGCATCTTCGTCATTGAGCAAATCTTTAATTCGCGCAATGACCTCCCGATGCAACGCGATCTGGCTTGGCGAATGACCCTGATTCACCACAGGCAACTCATCAACAGGAACCGGATCATTACGACGGAAATCACGACACTGCCTTGCCAACCGCCGAAAGGCATCGAGCACCTGATTATCAATCGCACGCAACACATACGCCAAAGCGTCATCGGGCGTGACGCCGTTGGCATTGAAACCTCTCGTCATCTCTACCATGACATCGTTACAAATGTCCATCGACTCCGCTTGCCCGGTCAACCCATACTGTCGCAACCGGGTCCTTGCCCGACGGCGAAACTGAGCTCCAAACTGACGCCAAATCGCCTCAACTGACTGGCTTTCCCCAGACCAACTGTTCGCGTCTGAACCAGCATTCTCGCCAGTTAAATTGCGTTCATTTTGACCAGTCATCTTGAACCTCTTTATTGCATCACACGAGATCCCCTCGTAACGTCGCGAAAGTCACGTTGCGAACATGCCCCAACCCATCTTTCCATGCTGGGGGCATGGAGTCGACCCTTTCCGAGGGCAGCAAGTTCCCGGGGCAGCAAGCGATATCCATCTCAATTGGAACATCCCCCCTTGCTAAGCATTCTGTTACCGATGGTCCAAATCCTTGATTTCATTGGACTGTTCCGCTTCAACCTGCGTCCCCATGCAACACGGCGTCAGCCAATCAACGAAACGAACAAGATGTGTGAACAAGCCACGCGTTCACCCATCAGAAGGTCCCCCGCTGAGGGATTTGGCAGCATTCGATGATCAAGGTTTGATTGCACGGTGGGCCCAGTCAAGACTCAACCACTCAGAAGAGTTGGTATCTGTATCGATGGACTTGCAGGAAAAACCGATACAGAGAAACCGTTCTCGAGAAACGGACACTTGGGAAGTGACACCAAGGATCGGTCACTTGGGAATTGACAACTGGGAACAAAACGCAAGGCATGCTCCCATCTCGATCAGCAAGACACCCTCGTCTGTGCGTGCGGCGTCTTCATTCGTCAGCAAAAAGACTGACACACCCAAGAATGTGAACGCAATCAACCTTCAACCCCAAGCAGCGGGTTCTCGTGGGATGGTGATCACTCGTCAGCATATTCTTCGTTGCTTGCTGCAACACTTCCCTCATCCTGCAACACGCTCATTGCTGTACGGTATTGATAACTCGCTTCCTTGAACTGCAATATGGCTTCGCGAATGTAAAGGATCGCCACAAGGCCTGTCACTGCCAAAGCCACATAAGGGTAGAAACCACTCAACAACGCAAAACAGACAGCACCACACCCGATCGCTCCCAAGGCGTACAGCAGGCGAATCGCTCCAAGTTGCTGAATATTGCGAGCTCGCAGGCGAGCACTGAGTTTCATGGCAACACGCTCAGATGCACTAGACAAATCACGCATGGCTTTCAGATCGGTGTCCCGTTCTGGAGCAAGTAACGTGGGGACAAGAGGATCATCGGGTTCGAGCGGCTCTTCCTCGCTCTCCTTTGCATGATCGAGAGGCACATCTTCTGTGCTTGTGCCATCGGCAGCACCGCGGACATGCTGCAGCAAGCGATTGATGTACGCTTCGACCGAATCAAATTCAGCATTACTGTCCGTGAATCCAGAATCTGCTGCAGCTTCATCGCTGACGGATTCGTCACTAAGTGATCCAACACCGGCTAACGCATCATTAGAAGCAACTGCAGTCCCGTCACCAAAATCCATGCTCTGGTCTGTGCTCTGGTCTGTGCTCTGGTCAAAGCCTTCTTCTGCACTTTCTTCTATGCCCGCTTCGAAACCGCCTTGATTGCTCTGAGAGGATGCATATTCATTCTCAGACCCATCAACTACACCATGGTTCTCGTAAAACCCAACGGTGCCCTCGTTGACAACCCAACTCGGCTCAACGCCAGTCTCAGCACAATGGTTTAATCCTTCATCGCTTACTTCTGCATCTGTCACCCAATCTTCGGACTCAGGCCGCATGTAACCAGTGGCACTGATGCCATCCTTCTCATCACCTGTGCCGGTCAGATTGGAAAACGCATCCAACGCATCTTGGTGATTACCAGATGACTTTGGCGCGAAAGCATCTCCAGCTTCCGAATCATGGATCAACTTACTGGCCAGTGAACCACCGACCATCTGATCGCCATCCGGCAATTCACCACCGAGTCTCATCTTATTCTCAAGATGCATGTGCAGGGAATCAGCATCTTGCAAAGTCGGATCTGGATTGCCCGCAATGGAGTCCCCCGAGTCGGTGTTGTCAGGGGCCGTATTCTCAGGGGCCGTATTCTCGCAGCTGGGCTTGACGTCTTGGCTCGGCTCGGCCTCATCGTTTGATTCCCCAACGTCGACAGTTTGATAGCCGAGTTCTTGCGAGTTGGTTTCTTTAACAGAGCTGGGTGCCGCTTTTTCGGAATCTACATTGCCAGCTTCTTCCCAAACCGCATCAGCTTGATTCGCGTTAGGGTCCTCTGTTGCTTGGCGATATTCATATTGATGTTCATATTGCTGTTCATATTGCTGTTCATATTGCTGTTCAGCCGCTTCCAGCCTGACCAGAGTTTGCTCATGGTCCAGCTGAATGGTCCCAATTTGCTCATTGGCTGATTCAAGCTGAGAGCGAAGTGCTTCGACCTCGTCATGGCTGGAGCTTGACTCCACATCCAGACGAGATTGATCTCGTTCCTGTTTAACCTCAGTGAGGCGTCGCGTCAAATCATCATTCGCTTCTCGTAATTGATTGAGTTCGCTATTGGCCTGATCCATTTCGGAAGAAAGCTTCTCAACCGCCGATCTCAGTTCACTGGTTTCAGCAATCCATTGCTCACGATTTTCATCACCCCGCCCCTCACTTTCCGAAACAATATTTTCCAGTTCGCGAACGGATGAGCACGCCTGCTCATAATCAGCCCGCAGAACCTCTGCTTCATTTCGAGCATCAGAGACCATCTGCCGCAACTCTTCGACCTGCTGCCTGAGATTCTCTGCTGCTGCTTCACTCTCAGACAACTGCGTCAATTGTTCGGATTCGAAGGAACCGTGCGCCGCACGCAAGTGTGCAATCTGCTCTTCCAATTTGGCAGCCTGTTCTTCTGCCACCACTCGTCGATTTTCGCTGACAGCATGATATTGGACCGCCCGATCACGAGCTTGCTCGAGCCCTGCCCGCAACTGCTCATGTTCAACCCGCTGATTTTGCTCGCGTGCTTCAATTTCCGAATGCTGTTGTGACAGTTGCTCAATCTGAGTGTTGAGGGATTCAAACTTTTCACGCATTTGGGCAACCGACTCGGCTGCCGATTCCGCTTGTTGTTGTGACTGATGAAGACGCCGAGTCGCCTCTTCAAGTTGACGACGGTATTGCAATTCCTGTTCGCGAAGCTCCACTTCACGAGCATGAAAACTTTCCTCTCTCAAGTGGTTTTCTTCTCGAAACGCCAACAGTTCCTGCTGCCGCTGTGAGAACTCATTAAATAGCTGAAAGTTTGACGTTTCCTGCGACTGCAAACGAGATTCGCGTCGGTACAAGTTTTCCGCTCGCGACCGCAGTTCTGTTTCTCGATTCCGTAGCTCAGATTCACGTTCATCCATACAAGCTTCGCGACGGTCACACTCAATCTGCCGCTCGCGCCACTGGTCAACCTCTCGACGTAAACGGTCACGCCAAAGCATGTCTTTTGCATTCGTACCTGCTGCTGCAAAATCCTCGGACCTCACCCCAGAGAAATGATTTTCCCGAGGCTCATCTCCAGCTTTGGTTGAGCGACTGAATGACTCAACGGAGCTCAGATCACGCCCATCATCACCTGCATTGCTACCGATGTGACTTCCACGGCTCGACCTCATTCCTTCCGGTTTTACCGATAGAAGTTCAAATTGATACTGCCCTAGACGAAGAACGTCACCCACACGCAGACTTGCCTCGGTTGTTCGCGAAGCGTTGACTCGGACTGGCACCGAGTAAGCACGCACGATCACTCTCGAAGTATCACACAACAGCACGGCGTGCATTGGCCGAAGCGTGTCGTCGCTTAGCCTGATAGAACATCCCTCGGCGCTGCCGAAAGTATATCTGTTTCCCGTTAGTCGTAGGCGGCGCGCGGGTGAGCCTGGACATATCACACGAAACTCAATTGCCCCGCGGTCGCGAGGCTGTATGTCGATCATTTCATCAACATAATCTGTCCCAGTGCTCTCCATCGCGTGTACCAATTCTCGAATCGATGACACCACTTCAACTGAGTGCTCTGCGTAGTCACCCCCTGCATCAGAATCATCCAAAGCAGATTGGCTGGGCGGATTCACCCCGGTCGGCTCTTGCTGCAGTGCCTGTGGTTGATCCATTTCGGTAGAAATTCCATCGGCCATGTCGCGACCGCTGGCACGCTTGGAACGCAAACTGTCTGTCAAATCCTGCCCCGATTGATCGGCAGCATCCTCAAACGGCGATCCGTTGGTTTGGTTCGTACTCACCGCCTCTGTTCCTTCCGTATTGAACAATACTGTTCAGGTCTTGGATACCGAATCAGTCAGCCACCCCGCATCGAAGCGGGGCGTGCGCGCAAAACCATCGTGGAGATGCGTTACACCGCCTTGTTGTGTTTTCGGTAATAACCGTTCAGCCGGTTAGACAAAGTAGGGCTAGCGCGGGAATCCAAGCCGTTCGAGCAGTTTCACGACAAAAGAAACCCCTCTACAGGGCTACTCTGAAAATGTCAGCTCAAAACTGTCCCGTTCATCCAGGCTGAGCCTCGGACTTCGCTAAGAGACGCAAAGTCTTTGACAACATGACCTTACGGCGAAAACAATCTTTAATCCGGTGATAATCGGCATGAAAAAGCTGAAAACGGCGGGCTGCTTTCTATCATTGCGGCACTCGGAAACAGCGAGGCAAAACATCTCCTCGCTCTGCTGCGTAACAAAACCTACTCAGCAGAGGGTCGTATCTGAGCTCGATTTTGGTTTGAGCGAAGTACGGCGTTGCTCGGCGAGCAAGTTTCCGCCCCCCAGGTGCACGCCTTATCGCGGCGGCCTTCTTTTCCCAATGAGGTAATGCGATGTCACGAAAAGAATCTATCAAGAAAATGCGTGAGCAACTGATCCGTCGTCGCGATGCACTGCATCGCGCCCTTGAAGGTGATCTAAGTCTGCTTAGAGAACTCCACCAGGAGCGGACAGGCGACATCCTTGATGCCGCAGCTGACACAGTGCAAGACGAACTCAACAGCCAGCTAATCGAGGCTGAGAGTCGAGAGCTCAGTGCAATCAACAACGCCATTGCCCGTCACGGCCGAGGAACTTATGGCGATTGTGAGGGCTGCGGCAAACCGATTCCGTTAAGTCGCTTGCGAGCAATTCCCTATGCCAACGATTGTATCGATTGCCGGAGGAAGGCAGAAAGTCGCAGCGCTGGTGGTGCAGCTACGATGTGGAATCGGGTCTTCGATCAAGTCGAAGCTGACCCAGTATAAAAGCGAACCGCAATGACCATTTGACTTGCGAAATCGTCAACCAACGAACTCGCCAAAAATTTCAGGCGACTGGCATTACCACGGTCGGTGTGTGGCGGTACGGAACCGAGCCAACATAGGATCTGAAACGGTCATCGCAATCCTTCCAACTGTACGTTCTGCAGCCAGCCATTGACGGTCTTGTTGCAGGACGTATGCGGATTTTGAGTCCTCTCAATCCATCACGACCGGATGAATGTTCGGTCGTTTTTTAATGCGCCACGGATAGCGATTGTTCCAGTTACTTCGTTGACGAGTGCCAAACAAATGAACCAAAAAGTAGACGGCATGGATCGACGATAGTTACCTTTGCGAACCTCCCCCTGAACACTCCCTATCAGGTCTCTAGCACATGTCTCTTCCCTTTCTTCGCTGCCTCCCATTGCAGCGGCAGACGATGATCCTGCTTTCCGCAGCCGCGTTCACGCCTTGGACAGTGGCCCACGGTCAGGACACCCGAACCAACCAACACTCCGTCAGCATCCGGCAGCAGACGTCCGCCCCCACAGTACCGAGCGGAGCAACACTCAACGCGGAGCGCGAACGGCTGTACAACGAGCTCGCAGAAGAGTTTGCAGCATTCAATCGTTTAGGCAACTTAGTCCGCCGTGTGTCAACACTGGTCAAGCCTAGCGTGATTCACATTGAAGCTCACAAGACAGAAGAGCGTGGAGGCACGCGTGAGTCGTATGATGAAGCCGGCAGCGGAGTTGTGCTGCAATTCTCGAACGATGAGTACTGGGTGTTGACCAATCGCCACGTGGTCGAAGGTGCGAAACCTGGCGAGATATTGTTGCGATCAAGTAGCGGAACCGAGTTCTATCCAGAGAAAGTGCTGTCAGACGCCAGCACAGATGTCGCTGTCATGAAAATCAAGCAGCCTGTGATTCCTGCTGCTCGCCTGGGCGATAGTTCCGGCGTTAGCATCGGAGATTTCGTCATAGCGATCGGAAGCCCTTTTGGACTCAGCCACTCTGTCACCTTTGGCATCCTGAGTGCCAAGGGGCGACGAGATTTATCATTGGGTGCGCAAAAGATTGACTTGCAGGACTTCTTCCAAACTGACGCGGCCATCAACCCTGGCAACAGTGGTGGTCCGTTACTCAACTTGCTGGGTGAAGTTATTGGTCTGAACACTGCGATCGCAAGCAGCAGCGGCGGTAGCGAGGGAATCGGGTTCGCGATCCCTATCAACATGGCAATGCGAGTCGCCGAGCAATTGATCCAGAATGGCCGCCTGCGTCGGGGCTACTTGGGCGTCACGCTTGACCCGAACTTCTCCGTTGCCGACTTGGCAACTGCTGGTTACGGATCAATTTCTGGAGCCCTGGTGAAAGAAGTCCGAGCTGGTTCACCTGCAGCCAAAGCTCGATTACGAAGCGGCGACATCATCGTCCTGTTCAACGGTGATCAAGTCGAAAATGACGACCACCTCGTCACTCAGGTCGGGCTGACTGAGGTTGGTAATTCAATTCCGATGATTATTCTCCGCGAGGGGAAACGATACCGCACGGATGTCACGTTGACAGACCTTATGTAATTGATGCTCGGCGCGCGCTGAGGTGGCTAGTCAACAGTGTGCGGGCACTGTTTTGGCTCAAGCGACCAGGTCTGCTGAGGCTAACAGGTCTGCTGACGCGAACAGGTCTGCTGACGCGAACACGTCTGCTGACGCGAACATGCGAGTCGGGGATGGCCACCCGGGTCCTGAATGGCCAAATATGCAAAGCAGGACAAGGTGCGTAGCTTGAGCAAACCGGCGTGCCACACCACCGATGGTTCATACCTGTGAGCGGACAAACTTGGGTGTCCAGCTGAAAGGTTTCGCATTCCACTGTCCTTGGCGGTGATGCTACCAGGTTAGGATCAAACCATCCTCATGCGTTTCCAACGGCCCTGCAGGAAGCGAGCGGTCATGAAGGTGGCGAGCAACCAGACCCATAGCGTTAGCATCCACCACCACCAAGTGAGAGCCTGCTGCTGGGTTTCCAGCGAACCCTGAGCTTCCAAACTCACTTGCGGTTCCAGCGTAAAACCGACCAGAAGTGCCAGCGTTCCTGCGAGCAATCCACTGACCAACACAAACCAAGTATCGCCAGCACCGCGCAACGCACCGGCGAGGATCAATTGCACGGAATCCAAAAGGACGTAAACGGCAACAAAGCTGAGAAGAGTTTTGGCAATATTGATGGCAGCGATCGACTCCTCGGTGTTATCACTCAATTGATACAGCGACATCATCGCATCCGGAATTGCAAGGTAAGCAATCAGCCAGATCATGCTGTAGACACACCCGATCAACAATCCTGCATAAACGCTTTTGACTGCTCTCTGCGGTCCACTTTCGAGTAGATGTCGCCCCACTAGCACTGAGGCTGCAATCGATACTCCCACCAGTGGGATAAACGCCACCATATTGAAATTGATGGCCATGGTCGTTGCTCTCAACGGTACATCACCGATGCTGCCGATTCTCAGCACCATCACAGTGAAGCCTCCAGACTCAGTGAAATACATAAGCCCGGTGGGAAAGCCAAAGAACAGCAGTTTCTTTCCAAGTTTCAAGTCGACCCCGAATCCGCTTCGAATGCGATACAGGCTCTCATACTTGGGCTTCAGTAACAGGATGCAGTAACAGACAGCTTTTGTCCAAAACGCGATCACACTACCAATCGCGGCACCTGCGATCCCCAGTGGTGGGATCGGTCCTGCCCCAAAAATCAGGATCACATCAAGCAGCAGGTTCACCACTCCGGATGCCAATGACACCCACATGATGACTCGTGTCTGTTCAGTTCCACTGAAGAATCCACTGAGCGCTGATTCGAGCACCAACCCTACAGCCCCAATCATCAGTAACCGCAGGTAGGTGGCCTCAAGTTCCAACAAGTGTTCAGGTTGGCCCGTCGTTTGAAACAACGTACGAGCGACAAAGGCGATGCCGATGAACGCAGGTGTTGTCAGCAATGAAAACCAGACCGACTGCCAGAGGAACCGCCCTATATTCTTGTGTTCATTCGCCCCGACATACTGACTGACAATGGCCCCCGTCATGGACGCAATTCCAACGGGCAAGCAAACAAAAACCCAAAAGAAGTTTCCACCTGCCATCGATGCACTCATCGACTCACCGTCATACCAAAGCAATAGCGTACGATCAGCGAAAAGCACAAGCGAGAACGTCCCCGCACTGACCATCAATGGCAGAGCGACTCTCCAAACTTCCAGCACGCACTGCAGAAAAGACTCATCACTTGATGAATCAGCAGGCAGTTCTGGTTCTCTGGAGACCGACAAGTGTTTCCCGCTCATCCGCGTTTTAGCTTTCCAGCAAAACCAAAGCCCATACCCGCAAGCAATCCGCCAATATGGGCTCCATTGGCCACATCACCAATCAAGGGTGTGATGCAAACGACCAACCAACCTAACATCAAGACAACATTGGTCTGCACGAGATGAATCGGATACCCAGGGTCAACTTTGGGTCGTATCCAAAGAAAGCCAAACAACCCATAAACCGCTCCCGATGCACCAATGGCAAACGGTGATCCACTCATGGTTTTGGCTAAAAAATCAAGCGGTGTTCCTTGAAAGATTGGTTGCAGCACCGCAGTGTCCGGCAACATCACCTGAAGTAACATCCCGGATACCTGGGTCATCACAAGCACCACAAGGAAGAACAAAGATCCATGCAGTTTTTCAATGACCGAACCTAGAAAGTAAATCCAAACCATGTTGAACAGCAGATGAAATTCATCTCCGTGCAAAAACATCGGAGTCACGAATCTCCAGATCTGACCTGTTTCCACCGAAGCAAATGGATCACCTCCAGATTTCACATAATCTTTTCTGTCAACAAACGACAGCGTGTCATAGACCTGTTCTTCCAGCGTAACTTTCCCTGGAGCTCTTGATCGACGTGGTTGTCCGAAGTGGGTTGTCAGGCTGGCGATGACCGACAGAATGATGATGGCAATCGTGACCGGATACCCAGACTGTTTCAGGGGAGCACGAATCGGCTCACCTAACGACGACTTGCTAACGTTCGCAACACGCTCAATTTCGACGGCACGTTTTTGCCGCGCCATCTCAGCCGCAATCTGTTCCTGTCGAACCCGAGTGGCCTCTCGCTTGACCTGATAACGAGGCTGTTCAGGATCCAAACGAAAATCAGCGAGATCTTTTTTGGATTGCTCAATCTGCCTTTCATCGCGAACCCAGATATCCCAGTTAGAATCTGGAGAATCACTTTCAGGATCGCAGCTTGCATCAATCGACTGAGTGACGAGGTAGTCACAGAATCGTTGAGCCAATTCCGAGTTTTCCAGTGTGCCGATTCGCCGCATCGTATTGTTTCCGCCCTGAAATTCACCTGAAAGCGACCGCTGACCCGCGATCAATCCCCATTTTGCGGGGATTCTCTGGTCGCATTGTTACGTCTCCCATGCAAAGCCTCCAAGCCGCCCATTGCAGAAAGTTGCAGGAAAGATCGGAAAATACGGTTTGTTTCCGTTTTTTAGCGGTAAATTAACGGTCGGTTACGTGTCTTGACCCCACATGAGACTTGCCGAATCGTCCGACTGGTTAATAATATGGTGGCTCGGGGGTCATATTTCCTAGAGTGGCACCCCCACAATTTCAAATCGACCAATTCTCGTCCATGACGAAGGGTAATACAAAAGATGGCAGTCAAACTGAGCGAACGAGCAGCGGAAGAGGTCAAGCGGTTCCAGAAAGAGCATAATTTCGGTGACGACATGGTACTGCGAATCGGCATTGCTGCAGGTGGCTGCAGTGGCTTCAGCTATACCTTGAATTTTGACGACAGCTTTGATGACAAAGCAGACACCAAGTACGAGTGCCACGACGTCGCCGTCGTTGTCGACAAAAAAAGTGCTTTGTATCTCGATGGAACCACTGTCGACTGGTACGAGAGCTTGGAAAAGCAAGGCTTCACATTCGAGAATCCGAACGCAACAAAGAGTTGTGGTTGCGGCAGCTCTTTCCAAGCATAGGTATGAACCTGGCTGCACATCACCCCTAGGTCGATTCAACAGAACGTCTTGCTGAGCGGTTGATTGAACAAAGCTAAGGTAGAGTTGCACGATTGCAACTCTGCCTTTTTTTGTGTCGACAGTCGAACTCTGGTCAAATCGAACTCTCGCTTAATCGTTGTCCTGCGAATATTCCCATCGCAACCCCTATCAATTGCAACACAACATGAATCGCTTCGCTCTGGCAGCCTTCTGCCTATTGTTATTCTGCAACGATGCTCTGTCGGCCAACAAACCCAATGTTTTGCTACTTCTGGTCGACGATCTGAAGCCCTCATTCGGAGCCTATGGTGAACAGTGGGTCCACTCGCCCAACCTTGATCGGCTCGCTGCGTCTGGAACCCGCTTCGACTCCGCCTATTGCAATCAAGCAGTGTGCGCCCCCTCGCGAAATAATCTTCTGGCAGGATCACGCTCCACATCAACCGGTGTCTACAGCCTCGGCTATCACATTCGGCGAGCGATTCCTGATGTTGTCACGCTTCCCCAACATTTCAAAAACCACGGTTACCATTCAGCTGGAATTGGCAAAGTTTTCCACGTGGGTCATGGCAACATCAACGACAAGTTATCGTGGAGTGTTCCATTCCAACCTGACAAAGTCATTGACTACGTGCTTGACGAGAGTACCGGTGGCAAACTGACGCGAGAAGAGGCTTACTTCAGCAATCAAAAGCTTGGACAGATCAAGTCGCTTCCACGTGGTGCCGCATGGGAGAAGGCAGACGTTGATGATGAAGCGTATGCAGATGGTCGCATTGCAACCGAGGGAATCAAACGCTTGCAAGCGTATCGCAAATCGGAAGAACCCTTCTTTCTGGCACTCGGTTTTACAAAACCACACCTGCCATTCTGTGCTCCGACAAAATACTGGGATCTCTACGACCGGGAAAAATTACCAACCGCCGCCTACACACAGCCACCAAAAAACGCACCCCGATATGCAGGAAAAACTTTGGGCGAGCTGAATCAGTACAAACCAGTTCCCCAAGAAGGACCACTTTCGGAAGAGATGACTCGAACGTTGATACACGGTTATTACGCATCACTCAGCTATATGGATGCTCAGATTGGACGCGTCCTGGACGAACTACAACGACTTCAATTGCAGGACGACACGATCATCGTCCTATGGGGCGACCATGGTTATCACCTGGGCGATCATGGCACTTGGACCAAGCACACCAATTACGAACAAGCCAACCGCATACCGTTAGTCATCGTTGCACCGGGTACAACCCGTGCGGGAACCTCGAACCAGTCCCCTGTCGAAACGGTTGACATCTACCCCACTCTCTGCGAATTGGCGGGACTGCCGACGACCGAGGGTCCTCAGCCAATTGACGGCGAAAGCCTGGTCCCGATTCTCAACGGGACTGCTGATTCGGTTTCAGACCACGCGTACCACTGCTTTCCCAAGGGTGGAAAAATGGGGCGAGCTATTCGGACCCAACGCTATCGGATGGTTGAATGGAAGCCGATGAGATCCTCTGCACCAACCGAATATGAACTCTACGATTACCAGATTGATCCTCTCGAAAAGACCAATCTCGCTGCAAACATGCCAAAGGTCCTCGAGAGCATGAAACAAATTCTCGCACAGCACCCACCTGCCATGAAGCCACGTAGGTAGCCTCTACTGCAGAAAGCCTGAGCGATTAGAGGGATGCAGGAAACTAAAAGGTGCGAAAAGTTGCACTAATCAAAAAAAGCTGCAACGCATGAGCAAAGCGACTGCTCTGTCTAAGCCTCGCTTTCATCTGATTCTTGCATTCGCGACAATCGTTTCAGCACTCGAACCAGATTTCGCGTGTCGCAAACTCGACACTATTGCCAGCAGGGTCACGACAATAGATCGAATGACCTCCCGTTGGCCATTCGATCTCGGCTTCGATTGCAATCTTCCGATTCGAAAGATTATCGCGAACCGCATCCACTTGTTGTGGCAAAATTTCAAACGCGAAATGAGATGGTCCAGTGCTGCCATGCCTAGGAATCATTTGATCGCCTATGAGCACAGTGCCACTCTCTGTGGCATGCGGATTAAAGATAAGCAACATTCCCTGCCCAACACGAAAAAACACATGCCTTCCCGGTTCAATGGAAACCACCGTTAGCCCGACCACCTGTTCGTAAAAGTCATGAGCTGCTGACAGACATTCACAGTAAACCACGGTTTCCAAAATCCCTTGAGGTTTCGGACCCAGGGTGTCTTTGGCATAACCCATGTCATGCGCTGGTTCTATTTCCCGATCAACCACGATCAATCACTTGTACTTTCATCAACAGGCAGCCATCAACAGGCAGCGGATATCGCACCACAACGCGATGCTGATTACATTTTTCAGGGACATACACGCTTGAGCACTCAAAATAACATTAGAATTTCAATAGCAACGGACCACAACGATCCAATAGCGTCACACTCACTCGTCTGCTCTTTGATCCAGAACACAATGTTTCGATGGACATTGCCCCTGCCTGCCCCGATTACTGTTTCACTTCGTCAAACTGAGTCTCCCATGCCTCTGTGCCAAATGCGTGTCACCTTTGCTGTGACCCTATTTCTGTTTCCTTTGTTCGGTGCCACCCTATCAGCTTCAGACCAAGGTCCACTCAAGGTATTCATTTTGGCAGGCCAGTCAAACATGGAGGGTCACGCCAAGGTCGAAACATTTGATTACCTGGCAGACGACCCAAAGACTGCTCCGCTACTTGGGAAAATGCGTGATGCATCGGGAGAGCCACACACTTGCGACGGGGCATGGATCTCCTATTTCACTGGCGCTGGCGACAAGAATGGCGAGGGGTACGGGCGTTTGACGTCCGGTTACGGGTCTCGCCGCAACCCGGCAGAAGATGGTGGCAAAATCGGACCTGAATTTACGTTTGGCATCACGATGGACGATGCTTTCGATGAGGACGTACTAATCATCAAAACGGCATGGGGTGGCAAATCGCTGTTTTATGACTATCGCCCGCCGAGTGCTGGTCCTTACCAACAATCTGATGCTGATAAGGAACGGGAACGCAATTCACCGGAAAACGCCGGGCATTACTACCGATTGATGATCAAACATATCAATCATGTGTTGTCCGACATTGGACGGGTTTGCCCGAATTACAAATCAGATGACGGCTACGAAATCGCTGGCTTCGTCTGGTTCCAAGGTTTCAATGACATGGTCAATCGCAATGCCTATCCGGAAACAGCGAAAGACACATCCACCAATCGTTTCGAGGCCTATACCCAAAACCTTGGGCACCTGATTCGTGATCTCCGAAAAGACCTCAAAGCTCCGGAACTTCCTGTGGTGATTGGAGTGATGGGCGTCGGGGGTAAGAATCCGAATGAAAAAAACGCGGAATTCCGTGACGCGATGGCTGCCACCGCTGACATCGCTGATCTACAAGGAACAGTGACGCCCATTCAGACCTCAGAATTCTGGGATGCGTCACTCGCGGCGATTGATGACAAACGTGGAAAGGTTCGCCAGATGCGATACTTACTTCGCACAAAGAACAAAAACCATGCCAACAAAGATGGCAATATGACTGCACAACAGCAACAAGACTTTGTGACACAGTATGAGTCAGACTTGATCACAGCAGCAGAGCGTGCTCAATGGCAACGCGGTGCATCCAATGCAGGTTACCACTACCTTGGCTGCGCGAAGACTTTTGCCACCATGGGCGAGGCGTTCGCCAACGCCATCCTTTCACAGCGAAAAAAACAGGCGGTTGGGAATGCAGCAGGCAGATAGAGAAGCTTCATCTCTGATTGCACAGGCTTCCCAGTGATCATTCCTGTTTGGGTGATCAACTACAGTCACACCCTCAAGGCGCGTCAGGACGTAGCTTAGAGTCAAAGAACTGAATCGATTTTTCAATCAATTCATCACGACTGTCCTTGGAACCACCAAATCCATGACCTCCACCAACCACTTTATACAACGTGGTCTCAACACCTGATGCCTTCAGGGCAGCGTGTAGAATTTCGCTTTGATTGAATGGCACCAACTGATCCTTGTCACCATGAAGATGTAAAAAGGGAGGATCGCCTGCGCTGGCATAATTCGCAGGATTGGCGCGCTGCACCTTCTCTGGACTCTTCTGAATCGCGGCACCGATAAAACGAGACTCGGGCGAATCAGCAGCATCATGATTGATTCTGCTGGGAAAATCATTCATACGAAGAAAATCACTCGGTCCAAACCAGTTACACACAGCCTGAACTTTGGACGAAGCTTTTCGTGTGACTGGATGCGTATCAAACTGATCAACATCATTGGTGGTACCCAGCAAGGACACTAGGTGCCCCCCTGCGGAGGAACCCCACACACCAAATCGTTGTGGATCGAGATTGTACTTATCTGCATGCAACCTCAGGAAACTTACTGCAGCCTTGCAATCTTCGATCGCGGCAGGAAAAACAGCCTCACCGCTTAGACGATACTCGACCGATGCGACAGCATAACCACGCTGCAGTAGTTGAAGAACGGCGGGTCCCCCGCCAGCCTTGGAACCACTTTTCCACCCACCCCCATGAATCCAGATGACCAGTGCCGTGGGCTTCGTAGACTTGGGCCGATACAGATCGAGCGGCAACTTTCTGCCTTCAATTACTTCGTAGACGAGATCCCGATCGACGATCGCCCCTTGAGGCAAGCGAATACGATCGTTGCCCGAGCCCCCCGCGTTTCGACGTCCATTGCTTTCGGACCGACGACTCGCACGAAAGCGATCATCCTCTTTTCTCGAGAGTCTGCCATCCCCATCCCGATCAATCTGCTTGAACAATCCAGCAGGGAAACGCTTTGGAAACTCCTCCCGACTCAAATAGCCATCGCTGTTCGTATCCCACTGCTCGAAGGGGCTGCCCGCAGCCTTTGCATTTGCACCTGACTGCGCGGCGACATTTCCACAAACCACAGACAGACAAACAACGAATGCAATGCTCAGCGGTGGTTCGACGCGTGAAGTCCAAGTCAGCATCAATGTGTCTCCAAACTGGACAAGTGAATTCCGGGCTCAAAGTTTACCTGATGGAAGCACCAATCGCAGCCAACTCAGGAGGCTCGAACGAGCAAGTTTGAAAGCGATCTACATTCAATGGGTGGACCGATTCAAATCCAAACTTAACGCGATTTCGCCCACACGCAACCTACTGAAAGTCTGACTCAGGGAATCAATTCGATTTGGCCGCATGAAACCGGCGATTGAAAAGATCTGGGTCGAAGGGATTCGCCACAGGTGGCAAACGGTGCGGCGCTGATTTACCACCATGCTCGAGTACGTCTTTCGCTGGTCGCACCCCCAGTTCATCCGTAGATGAACCCTTGCTTTCCTCTAACGCTCTGTCGAGCGCAGAATCCATCGGGACAAGTGCAGAACTGCCGGAAGCAGGAACAGCGTTGCGTTCACGACTGATATTTTCCTGAACATCATCATCTCCAGACGCCCCTCCTTGTTCCCGGGACAGTTGCTTCCCGTTTCGAAGAGAATCGGCCGCGATCTTCACCCAGTAATCGAGCGACTGAATCGCCTTCGTGTTGCGTTGACTTAGAGGAGCTGTACTGCCTCCATGATCAGTCGTGGCCATTACCAGCAATGGGCTGTTTTGTGGTGCTTGTGCATCGATGTACGAAATCAGCCCCTGCAGGTTGTTGCGGGTAATCGCTGCGGATGCCCGGGATCCCACACTGGGAAGAAGCAAATGCCACTCCGTCTCGGGGATTTGATTGTTCACTGTTCGTGCCATGGTCTGGTGACAGATACCACATCGATTAATCAGCATCGGTTGAATGTGGCTTGCAAAGCGGCGAACCATATCGGTGTCGAACTCAACCGCATCGGAATGATCAGCGTCGAAAGCTGCTGGCCTGATCTCATTCTCGTTATCGACCAAACTCGCGGTTTGCCCTGTTCCGATTCGGGTAGCCGCGGACTTGATCACGTGCCGGGGAGCCACAAGATTACGAAGCCGATTCTCCAGAATGATTGCTTCTTTGTTGTCAGGGTCAATACGACGAGCAGCAATCAATTCTTTGGCTGCGAAGTTATAAAGATCGTATCGCACGCACCAACGAGCATCACGCAGGTGGCTCCGCAAGTTTGGCTTCCCTCTTTGGTCAACGCGAAACTGATACAAGTCTCGAATATTTTCAGCCCAGCAAGCAACACTGGCTCGTGGCAACCGGACCTCTCCACCTGCCGCAGTGGTCACCATCACGAACTCACCCAGCTGCCTTGCCCGACCAAAGAGCACATTATCGTTTTTCAGCAGCACGCAAGCTTGCTCTTTTGCTTTGTCCACCGCATGGGTCCTCGTCGCCACCGCGCCAACATTTGCCGGAACTGGTTGCAACGAGACACTTTCATCCGCCACCTGAAGACCAGACCGCAGCAAATCCTGTCCATCCACAAATGGGCAGCATGAAACAGTCAAGAGAACGACCGCGACGGCGTGGCAGGGAGAAACAATGTGCATGGTGGAGGGAATACCAGTTTTCCCAAATCGGCGTCAATGCTGGCTTTAACGGCTAAACCACGCAAAAAAACCGGACAAATCTGCGTCCGGACAGAGCTTACAGGCAACCAAAATTTCTCGACAAAGGGCTGTCACTTTGAATCACACCCCCCAGCCAAGCGATTGATTGCCAACACGCCGGGAACCATACTTCTGTCGTCTCAGGCTCCCACCTTGGTGACGGGAACCGCCCTGCCTCCATCATTCCGATAGCAACTCATGTCACAAACATCGATGCCTTTCCGGCAACGCAATCTTAAATTTCCCCACCGGCTCGCACTTGTCATTACCGCTAGCATCATCTTGACCACAGCACCGGCGAACGCCGGTGAATACCTCAACGGTATCAAATGGAAGGAACCTGGTGTCGTCACTCCAGGCAANACCGACTCAGCGGCACCCTCGGATGCCATTGTNTTATTTGATGGCAAAAGCCTGAAAGACTGGAAAAATGGTGAGCGGTGGGAAGTCAAAGACGGGGTCGCTTATTCCGGAAAAGGGAAAATCGTATCCAACCAATCATTTGGTGATTGCCAACTTCACCTTGAGTGGACAGCTCCTGTCCCTGTCAAAGGTAATGGCCAGGGTCGCGGCAACAGTGGCATATTCCTGATGGATCGCTACGAGATTCAGGTGCTCGATTCCTACGACAACGCTACTTACTTTGATGGACAAGCGGGCGCGATTTACAAGCAAACGCCACCTGCTGTCAATGCAATGCGTCCTCCGGGGCAATGGAACACCTATGACATTTTCTGGACTGCGCCACGCTTCGACGATGATGGCAAACTAGTGTCGCCCGCTTACATCACTGCGATTCATAATGGTGTCCTGATCCTGAATCACTTTGAGCTCAAAGGAGACACACCGTACGATCGCCCCCCCGCCTACAAGCAGCATCCACCCACGGGACCGATCTCGATTCAGGATCACGGAAACCCAGTTGGCTTCCGAAACATTTGGGTGAGAAATTTCACACCTGCTGAAGGTAAACAGGTCCGCAAGCCATTCATTCGTAACGGCAAAAAAGAAACGCCGATCGAGGACTGATCCGACCGGCAGTCACGCTGCACTGAGAACTTTCGACTGGCCGGCTCATGCCGGCCAGTTTTTTTATGAAAGCAACTCTGCAGACAATTGATCCCGGCAGGCACCAATCACCTGCCCCACCAAGTCATCTGCTTGCTGTCCACTCAAAGTCGCCTCGTGACTTTGCAATTCCACACTCATCAGAACACGCTTGCGATCCTTGCCATCTTTCTTTTCGTCTCGGTACGTTTCGCGATAAGTCACTCCGGCAAGCTCAGATCCAACGGCGGCACGAACAACATGCTCCATATCACTCCAACGCACTGATTCAGCAACGACAAAATTCAAATCCCTCTGAATCGATGGGAAAGAGCTGACCGATTTTTGCTGCGGCACAAGTTGTGATTTTTCGAGCAGCTCTGGCAAGTCAAGTTCAGCCACAACAACCGGGCCAGTTATCTTCCACTGCTTCAGTGTCTTTTCATCAACGGTGCCCAAATAACCGACAGCGGTATCGCCCAGAACCAACTGCACACACTGCCCCGGCACAAATCCAGCCCGTTCCACGACTGACACCTGCAACGAGTGCTCAATCCCCAATCGCTGACACAAAGTTTCTACAACGCCCTTAAATTCAAAAAAGTCACGTCCGGCAATGAGTCCCAACGAGTACTGCTCGGCGGGCAACGCGCTATCGGCGTCATTGGGCAGATAGATATGAGCAATTTCGAACAGGTCAGCCTCCAAACTGGCCGCAGCCCAGTTCTTGGCCCGACCTTCAACCAGGCTCGGCAGCAACGTTCGGCGAAGCCGTCGTGCTCCCTTCAGCATCGGTGTTTCACTTTCCAAGGCAGGACGATCTGTCCATGGGCTGAGGGATTCGTCGAGTCTTTGCGTGACAATACTGGGCGTCATCGCTTCGCTGAGACCTGCTGCGGTCATCACCTGACGAATTCGTTCCATCGCGGTGTCGAAATCCCGCTTGGAACTGGGAGCCACTGGGATCGGGGCATCCTCAGGAATTTTTTCATAGCCGTAAATTCGTGCAACTTCTTCAATCAAGTCAGCTTCACGTGTCAAATCATGCCGCCAAGTAGGAGGCACGTACAATTTTCCGGACGTCGCATCGAGATCACCTGTTTGGGCTTCGCATCCAAGTGCAACAAGGATTCGTGTTACCTCTTCGGTATCAATTTTGATACCCAGAATTCGCTCCAACTGACTTGATCGCAACACAACAGGTTGGCGGGGATTGATGTCTGCTGCAGTGTCAATGATTCCACTGACAACCTCGCCACCTGCGAGGTCGACGATCATTTCACACACTCGTTGACTGGCCCATTCGACACACATCGGATCCACTTTCCGTTCGAACCGGTAGGATGACGGACTATGCAACTTTAACCTTCTTGCGGTACGTCTCACCGACAGCGGCGTGAATACGGCGGACTCAATCACCAGATCACGGGTTGAATCACTCACCTCTGACACTGCTCCGCCCATGACGCCGGCGACAGCCGAGGCTTGGTTCGCATCAGCAATGACACAAGTTGTCTCATCTAACTCGTACTGACGATGATCAATGGCATCGATCTTCTCGCCTTTGTGCCCCGGCCTGACAATGATCTGCGATCCATCGACCTTGGCATAATCAAAAGCATGCAGAGGCTGACCGCATTCCATCAGCACATAATTGGTCGCATCGACGACGTTGTTGATACTCTGATACTGCTCGATACTACCATCGAGTTTGCGTTTCCAAAAAACTGACTGCAGGGCCTCAACCAACCAGTCTGGACTGGCTCCCACCTGAACTCCCTGAATTACCCGAGCGGTATACCGTGGACAAGCTTCTTCAAACTGGTTTTCGACGGTAAGCAAGGAATCAATGCTCTGCTCGGAACACTTCAGACTTGGCTGAGGCTTGCACGTCGGCAACCCGTACAAGACACCGACTTCACGTGCGACACCAATGTGTCCCAAGCAATCACCACGATTACTCGTCACTTCCAGGTCAATCACCACATCCTCGTTGATGAGATCGGTGCCCTCGTGATTCAGTCCGGACAGGCTGAGACGTTGAGCCAATTCTTCGTGACTCATCGGCAGGTCAACGTACTTCGTCAGCCATTTCAGAGATACAAGCATGGAAAACGGGTTGATTGGTGGGAGAAATGATGAATCCAACCCACAATCTATCGAAATGCAGGAAAACGCAATACCTCGGAACACTCTGCCAAAGAGAAAGACTAACTGAGCTAGAATGACGTCCGCAGTCCTCTCCCCCTTTTTCCAGCCGTGAAATCCTGATGTTTAGACGCCTCATCATCCTGCTTCCCGTCTTTTTTCCAGCTTTTTCGAGCTCACCCGCACTGTCTGGGGAACGCCCCAACATTTTGCTGATCATGGCGGATGATGTCGGGATTGAAGGGCTGGGCTGCTACGGAGGTGTCTCCTACAAAACACCCCACTTGGATCGAATGGCCGCTGCCGGTCTTCGATTTACCCGTGCCTACTCGCAACCGTTATGCACCCCGACTCGTGTCGAAATCATGACGGGACAATACAACCACCGGAACTGGAAGTACTTTGGCATCCTGGATCCCAATCAGAAAACATTTGGTCATTACTTGAAAGATTCGGGGTACACGACGGGGATCTTTGGGAAGTGGCAGTTGCAATCCTATGATCCGCCGGATCTGCCAGGTGCGTCCAACCGACGTGGGACGGGAATGCATGCCAAGGACGCAGGCTTTGACCGTTACTCACTTTTCCATGCGCTTCATACGGAGGCCAAAGGATCCCGCTATACAAACCCAACCATACTTGAAGGTACAGCTGGCTCTGAGGGAGAACTGAAAACCTATCAAGGACAATTCGGCGAAGATATCTGGGTCGACCAAATTGTTGACTTCTTTGACGCCACCAAAGATCAACCAACCTTTGCCTACTATCCAATGGCCTTGCCCCACTGGCCTTTTGTCCCAACCCCAGACACTCCTGGGTGGAACCCTGACAGCGAGCAATCCGAAGCACCTGAGTACATTGTGGACATGATCCAATACATGGATAAGTCAGTTGGATCACTTGTCGGCAAACTGGAGGCCAAAAAATTATTGGATAACACGGTCGTACTTTTCTACAGTGACAACGGCACCCACGCCAAAGTTGTCTCCCAAATGCAAGATGGCAGACAGATTCAAGGTGGAAAAGCGAGCACACGACAGACAGGCATCCATGTCCCATTGATCGCCTACTGGCCCCAAAAGATCAAACCCGGGACAGATCATGACCTCGTGGATGCTTCTGACTTTCTGCCCACTTTGATGGACTTGGCGGAACGAAATCTTCCAGAGGGATCTGTTACCGATGGCACCAGCTTCGCACATCGCCTGTTTAACCAACCAGGCCCACAGCGGGATTCGGCTTTCTTCTGGTACGACTCACGTCCGGGCTGGGACAAAGAAAGATTTCGTCGTGAAGTGTTTGCGTTGAACAAGGATTTCAAACTCTATCGCAATGGCCGACTGTTTCGGCTGACAGATAAACCACTCGAGGAAATTGAAGTCAATCCGTTGGAGAAGAACACTGCAGAAACGAAGGCACAAAAGGAACTAGCAGCATTCATTGAAAAAAACCTCGACAATGCCCAAGAACCCGAGTTGGTGAATGCCTACGGAGAGCCCGAATTTGATCTGCTCTACCTTCCCGCCAGCAAACAGGAAACCAGTGATGTGACTCGCCGCATGCTGGCGACTGGAAAAGAGTTTTCCTACGGTGATCCCAACATTCCCCAACAGCGTCTTTGGATTTTCAACCCACTCGAGATTGCTGAGGATGAAAAGCGTCCGTGTGTCTTTTTCATTCATGGCGGAGGGTGGGGAGGTACCCCCGAATCACTAGCTGCACAATGCCTCTATCTACAACGACGCGGATTCAATGCAGTCTCCATTCATTTCCGGAGTCCTGTAAAAAACGTGACGCCCCGGGATACTCTTGCCGACGCAAGGCTGGCCTACCGATGGATCATCGATCATGCAGACGAACATCACATTGACACAAATCAAATTTTCATTTCAGGAGGATCTGCAGGGGGACATCTTTCACTGGCATCACGAACCATTGACACCACCGGAAACGGTTTCGACCAACCAGAACCAGCAGGGCTGATCCTTTTCAACCCTGTGATTGACTTGGTTGATGGCTGGTCCAATGGTCGCAGGAAGTGTTTGCAAGCAGGCATCGAACCTCGCGACTTTTCACCTGCTCATCATGTTCGACCAGGCCTGCCACCCATGCTCATTCTCAGCGGTTCCGACGACTCATTGATTCCACCCAAGTTGATCCATGACTTCCAGAAGCGTCTTACCGCTGTGGGTGGAAAGTCCCACTTCATCGAATACCCTGAAGCTGAGCATGGCTTTTTCAACTACGGCAGAGAAAGAAACCAATACTTTCAATGGACGATGTGGGAGATGGAAAATTTTCTGCGGCAGCACATTCGTTAAATAAGAGTCTGGACCACAAATTACGCAAAATCCTGAAAACAAGGAAACGTGGCATGCATCCCTGCCAAACTATCATCCTGATCGGCAGATCAACCACGATAGAAAACTTTTTTCGGATCATCCAATAGGCGACTGCCGTCTCCAGCAAATTGTTGGATAGAATGTGTCGATCAGTTTTCTCTTGTCACGATTCTGACATGTCTCCCGGGAATCGCCGTGCCGAAATCGCTCCAATGCCCCCGATGCAACGGTTCAGTATCAATTACTGAAAGTGCAGCCGGAAAACGCGTTAAATGCCCTCACTGCGAGCAGAACTTTCTTGCTCCAGGAATCACTGCCGACAGCAGCAAGGAAGATGAGGATGATTGGCTAACGTTGAGCGACTCGCCTACACCCACACCCTCATCACTGACAGGCCCGACGTCCCCCGATTCCCAACCACCCGGCTCACCAGTTCCTTCGGAAATGATGCCCCAAGACGATGCCCCGTTGTCTCATGATGACGACGCCTTTTTTTCTGAATCTTCACTCCCACCCATCGAGTCGCCCGATGCCTCTGCTGCGAATCATCCCAACGCTGGTGGTGTTGCATCACAAACGAGTGTAAATAGTCTCGGGCCTGACATTTCAGCCGCAGATGAAGAACTTCTTGCCCAGTTTACCGACACCTCCATGCAGGCTTCGGATTCCAAGCCACCAGTGAAGAAGAATGCATTAGATGCAATTCGATCATTGGGCGCTTCCGCAACAACCATGGGCAGCGGCTCTAACCCCAGTCCCTCCGCCGCTCCGCAAGCTGCCCCCGTTGAGTACGAATCTGAATTTCGCGTGACGTGTAAAACGTGCGGAACGATCATGTACGCGAAGGCAGTCAACAGCGGCAAGACGACCAAGTGCAGTGATTGTTACTCCGAAATCATCATCCCCAAGGCTCCCAAGATCCGGAAGAAAACGGAGATCGACATCGCAAATGCTGAAACCTTCAGTCTTGGTCAAAATACTTCAGAGGCAAAAAGCACACCGGACCCCTTTAAAAAATCAGCTGATGCGTTGCTGGCCGAGGCCTCCCGGCAAGAAGAAGACGAATCGCCGCCGATCTATGAGGACACCCCAAATGTTCTTGAATGGATCAAGAATGTCTTTGGTATTTTCAAGGACCCTGGTGTCATCATGCACTGGGTCATTTTGTCAGTGGCTGCCGCGATCCCAACCGCTTTGCTACTTTCCATCGAGCAGGAATCACTGCAATTGCTACTGAGCGTCGGGATGATGATCGGCGGCGTTCTACTGGGTGCAATAACCGTCAGTTGTGCATTCGCAATTTTACTGTCAGTCGCCAATGACCATGAGCAAGTTGAAGATTGGCCCAGCACCGATGTTTTCCAATGGCTCGACCAATTAGTCTTGGTGCTGAGCGCAGCTGGCTTGGTTGCAATTCCGATGTGGACCATTTGTTACCTCACAGATTCCACAGGCCTGCTCGGGATCGCACTCGTCATGTTTTCGATTTATCTATTGTTGCCTTTCATCTTGTTGTCCATGCTCGACATGGGAAGCGTCTTCACACCGTTCTCACCTGAACTTGCCCGTAGTGTTTCAAAGTGCCAGGAAGAATGGGGCGGTTTCTACTTTTCGTCTGGCTTGCTCTTTGCCGCGCTGTTTCTTTTCATTGCAATGGCGTCCTCGATAGCAGGAAGCTTGGGCATCGTGGCTTCCATCACCCTCAGCATCTTCACCACATTCACTTACTTTGGAATGATGGGGCGTCTGGCCTACACCGTTGGCCAAAGCGTAAATGCACCACCTAAGAAAAATGACATTGACCGTAGTCGGCCAACGGATCCCCGATAAGAGGGGAAACATTGCAGAGGACAACCCAGTCGGCCACGCGTGCAGGCAACGCAATACGCGAAGTCAATATCGCACGAGAAGGCAATGACATGACAGGCGTACGGTCACCTCAAACGTCTTCACGGGGTGACTTGAACCGACGTCAACACGGCCGAATGCTTAGACGTCGATCGCCTCAGCATCCTCCGCACGGTCCATGATAAAGCGGAATCTCGCCGAGGCATCACGCCCCATCAAGTCGCTGATGATTCGATCGGTTTCCAACTGATCATCAATTTCCACTTTCTGAATCCGTCGCTTTTCAGGATTCAGGGTAGTATCCCACAGCACCTTGGGCATCATTTCACCAAGTCCTTTGAAGCGAGTGATTTCTGGCTTGGCCCGCCCGGTGTACTGTTCCATCACCTCCTCTCGTGCAGCTTCATCGGCTGCCCAAAAAGTCTCCTTGCCCAAATCAATTCGATAGAGCGGTGGGACACCGATGTACAATCGCCCCGCTGCAATCAAAGCGGGCATGTGACGATAGAAAAAAGTCAGCAGCAAAGTCGTGATGTGATGTCCGTCCGAATCAGCATCGGCCAAGAGGATCACTCGCTCGTATCGTAAATCAGCGAGATTCAGATTAGCGCCGATTCCGCAACCGAGAGCCGCAACGAGATCCTGAATTTCTTTATTTTCGAGGATCTTCTTGAGCGTTGCACTTTCAGTGTTCAGGACCTTTCCGCGCAGCGGAAGAATCGCCTGATAATTACGATTTCGTCCCTGCTTGGCACTGCCTCCCGCTGAATCGCCTTCCACAATGAAGATCTCGGAGTCTCCCTTTCCACCGGAAACACAATCACTGAGTTTTCCCGGCAGCATGGTCCGTTTGGAACCACCTTTTCTTGACACAGCTGCTGAAGCAGCTCGTGAGGCGGCACGTGCCCGAGCGGCGGCGATGATCCTTGCAACGATGGAATCCGCAACACTTCGATTGTTGTTCATCCACTGTTCCAAGGCAGGCCTGATGGCAGCCTCAACAACCGATTGAACATCAGGATTATTGAGTCGATCCTTGGTTTGTCCCTGAAACTGCGGGTCCTCAATGAAGACCGACAGGATGACAATCATTCCCTCGCGAATGTCCTCCAATGTCAACTTGACTCCGCGCGGCGTGAGGCTGTGCGTATCAACATAATTTCGCACGGCCTTATTGATGGCACCGCGGCATCCATTTTCATGGGTACCGCCGCTCCCTGTTGGAATTCCGTTGACATAACTGCGCACGTGTTCGTCAGTCGACTCGGTCCACTGCAATGTCAACTCCATACGAAAATCATCTTCTTTACGAAGTGTGAATGGAGCTTCATGTATGGGCCTGGCATTTCGTTCTTTTATTACCTTGGCCAGATAGTCAACGATCCCCTGCTCGTGAAAAAAGGATTCTTTGCTCTTGTTCACTTCATCGTTGTAAATGACTTTCACGCCACGATGCAGAAAGCTTGCTGTTTCCAAGCGAGCCCGAATCATCTTCGTATCGAACTCAGTCTTGGGAAAGATGGTGGGGTCGGGAGTAAAACTGATTGTGGTTCCTGTTCCCCGCACTGCACCTTTCAATTTCTGCAGTTTGGATGTGGCTTTGCCCTTTGCAAACGCCATTCGATACTGCGCACCACCACGCCGAACGACAGCCGTAAGCTCTTTGCTTAGCGCGTTAACAACCGACGCACCCACGCCATGCAGTCCACCCGCTGTCTTGTAGTTATTGCCATCAAACTTGCCACCCGCGTGGAGCACAGTCAGAACCGTTTCCAGTGCTGACTTTTTTGTTTTTGGATGTTTATCAACGGGGATACCACGGCCATTATCCGAGACCGTGATCTTGCGTCCATCTTTATGAAGCGTGACAGTAATTTCTGTGGCGTGACCATTCATGGCCTCGTCAATTGAATTGTCCACCACTTCCCAGATCAGGTGGTGCAACCCAGCCATGCCGACACCACCGATGTACATGCCAGGTCGTTTTCGAACAGGCTCAAGCCCTTCGAGCACAACGATGTCTTCGCCTTCATATCGTTTATTTGCAGCCATCTCGATGTCGTTCCGTCAGCTGGATAGTGATTCAGCCGCAAGGGCCGATGCATAATGAATAAAAGGATAGGCGAACAGTCAGGATGATTCACTGAGTGTCGGCGGAGCCTTGGGCGGCAGCGTCACAATCTCGGATATTTTCCCATTCTTTTGAATCTCATTTCCTCGTCCGCCACGCGAGGTCACGCGATACTTGGCGGTCGAGATCGTCTTTTTGGCTCCACGATTGGTCATCACTGTCAACAAATCACGGTCACCCTTCGAAGCTTTGAAGCCAAGCAATTCATCTCCCGCAGCAAGTCGAATGAGCGTCACTCCCTTACCTGCACCTGAGAGATAGTTAATTTCTTCGACAGTGCAAATCATCGCCCTGCAAGCACGCGATACAGCGAGCAGGTTCTCAGTACCATCAACGGGCACAACACTCACGATTGAGGAATTCGCCGCAACTCTGGCAAATCTGCGACCGGTGCGTGTCGATGTTTCAGCAAAAGGTTCGAAGCTGAAACGAAGCGCGAAGCCGTTAGTCGAAGCAGCAAGGGCATGACTCTCGGGACAATAGTCTGGATTTTTGGGATCCTCACGGAAGTCACCGATGACTCTGGAATCAAAGGAAATCGCTGTCACGATTTTCTCTCCATCCTTCATCTTGAATAATTTCTGAATCGGCTCACCAAAACCGGTGGACGCTGGCACATCAATCATGCGAGCGGTGTAACAAACGCCAAGTGACGAGAAAAACCCGATCGTTGATCGAGTGCTTCCGGCCACACAATCCAACACACTATCGCCCTTGCGCAAACGACTCTTGCCCGGATCAGCGATTTGTTTTTGCCGCTTAACCCAACCATCTTTGGTGACCAAGACATGACAGTCTTCGGCCACAATAAAATCTTCAGCTGTGTACTCGGGTTCTTCCTCTACCGTCGTGATCAGGGTGCGTCGTTTACCGACGCTGTCTTTTCCGTAATCTGTAACAAGAGACTCGATTTCCTTGCGGACAATCTGCCATCGACCTGAGGAATTTGTGTCCTTGGTATCCTCAGCCAGCAACTTTCGTATTTGGCGAGCACGCTTGTTTTTCTCCTTCAGCTCATCAAGAATCAGATTGATTTCCAACCGAGCGAGCCGATAGAGTTTCAATTCCAGAATGGCATCAGTCTGCTCATCATCGAGACCACCGCCACGCCCATCAGCGGGAAACTTTCGCATGATTTTTTTGGCAGCATCAGCCTTGCCATCACTCTTCCGAATGATACGGATGATTTCATCAAGGGCGTCAAAGATCAAAGCAAAACCATTCAGAATGTGAATGCGTTTTTCAAGCGCCTTCAATTCATTCGTCAAACGCTCAGTGATCACTTCCAAGCGGAAGTGCAGGAAATGCCAAAGCATTTCCTTCAAACTCAGGCGATTCGGGGCCCCGACCTCGGGATTCTCAGTGGGTACAAGACACGTCAAATTCACATTGAAATTATTTTGCAACTGTGTGTGCTTATACAAATAGGCCAGCACCTTTTTCTCATCTGCACCTTTTTTAAGCAGCAGGTCAACACGAATTTCATCCGTGGAAAGATCTCGAACCTCAGTGACCAGCGGCAATTTCCCACTGAAAATGATCTCCGCAATCCGCTCGACCATCGCAGCCTTGTTCACGCCGAATGGAATCGAGGTGACTTGCAAAACCTTGGCACCCCTCTGAGTGACTAACTTGGTGGTGCCCCGAAGCTTGATCGTGCCTTGGCCAGTGGCGTAAATTTCGCGGAGCTCATCTTTTGTATTGGTGACTTGCCCACCTGTTGGAAAGTCGGGTCCCTGAATTGCATCGTTGGCGACGAGCTGGTAGCCCTTGATTTCCGGATTGTGCAACAGTTTGAGCAGTGCACTACAAATTTCTCGCAAGTTGTGGGGTGGAATGTTGGTCGCCATTCCCACCGCGATTCCGGTTGCCCCATTGAGCAGCAAGTTGGGAACGAGACTAGGCAGGACAACGGGTTCTTCCCGGCTTCCGTCATAGTTCGGTTTGAATGCGACAGTGCGAGTGGCGAGGTCTTTAAGCATCTCCGACGCAAGAGCCGTCATTCGACACTCGGTGTAACGCATTGCCGCGGCATTATCGCCATCGACGCTACCGAAGTTGCCACTGCCGTCGACCAATGGCATTCGCAAAGAAAACGACTGAGCCATCCTCACCAAGGCATCGTAGATCGAGCTGTCACCGTGCGGATGAAAACGCCCCATGACGTCACCGACCACCTTGGCACATTTGACATGCTTGGAACTGAAATTCAGCCCCTGCTGACTCATCGTGTACAGAATTCGGCGTTGAACAGGCTTCAGACCATCTCTGACATCTGGCAACGCACGGCTGGTGATGACCGAGAGCGAATAATTCAGATATTTCTCCTGCGCAGCCTGCCGCAGAGGAATCACAACCAGCGATGGATCCTGAGCATCAAAGAGCGATTCGGTTTCATCCGTCTTACCGGCTGACGACTTTCGTTTGCCAGAAGCCTTGGAAGCCCCGGTATTGCTGCGAGTTCGACGTTTTGCCACGCCAGAAGGTCCTTTTCTTGCCAGTGGTGCGAGATTTTTCGTGCGTTTAGCGGTCTACCAGCCAAATCAACACTGCAGAAGCTAGGCAATTTATACCGTTAATGCTATCCGAGTCGATTGCGGTGTCCTCAACGGGGACTGATGCACAAGCGGGTTATACCGATCGAAACCGTGAAAACGAACCCAATGATCATGCCGAGCAGAGCGGCAAACGACTCACAGGTCAACTATCGGCGGCATCTGGTCCGAAAACTCTTTGAAACAGGATCTGTTCCCATTTTGCTGCCGTTACGCGGATTTTTATCTGCGAGGCACGAAAGCAGCGGGGATCGATCGCCAGCCAGCCGGCTGGATTCCGACCCATTTCAGCCGTCGACACGCTCGGGCGACGTTCACGGTGGAGCCGAACCTATGAAAATCAGAACGCTATCCTACGCTATGGTCGCCTTGACCCTGTGCGTTACCCTCGCGGCCACCGCTTCCGCAGACGAACCTGCCACACAAGCCGAAGAAAACGTACCCGCCATGGCAGTCGCCGACAGCTATGTGGGCGACGTCGCATCAGGGATTCAGCGTGGCTACGGCCAGCCTGACCTGTTCTACAACTTCTACACCCCAGGCGCGGCCAACCGAGTGAACGCCCAGATGTATTTGTCTCCCATGCCCATTCCGCCAAATGTGGGACACACCTTTTATACCTACCAACCCTTCTACCCAC
>PAUV01000100.1 GCA_002712845.1 Rhodopirellula sp.
AAGATGGCTTGCAAACGAACGATTACTTCCGCTGCTGAGGTGGGGCGTTCATCACGAGATTTTACCAGCAGTCTCTTAACAAGCAGGGACAAGTCAGCTGGGCAGGTGGAGTTGATTTCATGAAGCGAAGGTGAGAATCCTCGATATGCCGTCGCATCATTTCCATCACCGTGGTGGTCACTAATGAGTCTGCATAGGCGAATGGCGGATACCCGCAATGCACTGAAGCAACGTGCATCCCAAATGCGTATAGGTCTGCGCGCTGATCGATGCTCGGGTCACCCAAGGCCTGTTCCGGCGGTAAGTAGTTTGCTGTTCCAACGGCCGTGCCAGCAACAGTAAGCATCGGGGAGTCAATATCTCGTGCCAATCCAAAGTCGCCGAGTTTCAATTTGACGTCTTCCGCGAGGAAGATATTGGCAGGTTTTAGATCGCGGTGCAGGATTCCGTGTTCGTGAAAATGATGAAGCCCTCGACAAATCTGTATTCCACATTCGCATGTTTCACGCCATGGCAGAGTTTTGCGATGGTCCAGTACGGAATCTAAGGAGCACCACGGCAAGTACTGCATCGCAAAGTACAGAACTCCGTTTTCGATACCACAGTCACGATAAGCAAAGGTGTAGGGATCATCTAGTTTTTGAGCGACCGTGATCTCGCGGATGAATCTTGCGTGGAGCTCCTCGATCTCTTCGGGTTCAGGCCGCATTACCTTGATGGCGACTCTGTCCGATTGATGGAGCGAGTCGTCCGCAACAAAAACGGTTCCTGCGGTCCCCTTTCCAATTTGCTGGGTGATGACGTAGGGACCAAGTCTCGTTCCTGCACCCACTTCGTGGTCACGCATTTCACGTGTCTTTTCTTGTGTCCTTGCAGGTCCGCGTTCGTCCACCATCTTGTTCCCTCAACTCCCGCGTCCAGTTTGCCCCACGACTTAAAGCGTCCGTGCTGACGGAAGAAATTCATGAGACGACGCCCGTGGTATCAATTTTGGGCGAATTTGGATTCCGTTAACTACTTCCTCGCGAGGAATTGGCTATCACGTTACACCTAGTAGCCCACTGTGAAACTGCTCTGCATAGCCTTTAGGATGGTCGTCGGGGCGTTAAGGAGTCATGCGATCTTGTCTTCAAAAGAGGGTTGTTAGCCGTTTACGAACAAGGCGAAATTACCTGTTTTTACATGGATGTCCTGCCTGAACCACTTCGTGAGCTCTGGAGCTGCGAATGACTACCAAGCGACACAGCGACTTCGCACTCGTTGAATTTCTCGATGAGGCCGACAGTAACCACGAAGACAAGGGTTTGCTGGTTTCAATTGATCTCGTCGATACTGAAGGTAACGAGAAGGGGATCTCGGATTACGAGGGGCCTAAGAATCTGCTGATCGTTTTCACAAGCGATTTCTCTGGCAGGATCTGTCCCTGTTGCACGAAGTAGACGTCACTTCTGATTTCCAATTATGGTGATTTCGCTAAGCGTGATACTGAGGTGCTGCTTGTTTTCCCGAGCCGACGGAACAGTTGCCGCAGTTCAAGAGCAGCGGCCTGTTGGTGGCCGGTGAAGAGTCTGTTCCGTTTCCCATCCTATTTGGTCGCGAGCTGCAGGCAGTTGAACAGCTTGGGATTCAGCTCAGTTTGCCGGGTTCTCCACCAGTATTTTGAACAAGCAAGGTGAAGTCGTGTTCTCGTATGGTGGCAGTAGCCCGCGGAAATGCCCTTCGGCTAAAACCTTGCTCGATGTGCTGGATGGCTTGCACGAACAGACTAGTGCGTCCTGATCAGTTCAGGGGGAGCGATTGTAGATAAGCAANGATGGCGGAGAGANCGCTGACGGAGTATTTNTCCATNAATCCCTCAGGCATGACAGATGTTTTTAACGTCTTGCGTATCTCGATGTCATCCTTGCTGATTTTGTGCTCTTTGGCCTGNGCATCTCGAAGGNTGACTTGATCTGCCTGTTCCTTCGTNACGAATCCNATNACCACTCGTCCATCAANGGTCAGAATTGAGGTNGTTGCGAAGCCCTGGGCAATCGTCTTATTCGGTTGCANTACTGCTTCTGCAAGTTGTTGCCGCTTGTANGTTGCAGCGATGTTNCCGAGATAGGGGCCCTGTTGTTCNGCTTGTTTCGTNACNGTGTGGCATGCGGTGCAGTTGGCTTCTTTGAACAGACGCTTGCCATGGGCGATATCACCCTTGGTGAGGGTGAACTGTTTCAAAGCGGCATCCACACCAATGGTTGCAATGCGAGGCAGGTTGGGATTCAATTTTTCTGTCAGTCGCAACGCTTTGACAGCACGCTGAACTTCTGCAAGCGAGTCTTGTTCCGGACGGTTCGTCAGCTCAAGAATGCGAGCATCAAGAAAGTGGTTCTGTGTATCTGCCGCTGCTTTGATCAGTCGGATTCGCTGGCCAGCTTGCTTCCACATTTTGTCAATGCTGAGCACCGCTTGCTCTCGCGTTTCCGGGCTGATGTTCTTTTCTTGTGCCACGCCCAAGACTGCAGCTGTTGCCCAGAACCCAATGGCTGAGTCCAGATTCTGGCACTCCTGTAACGCAAGCTGCAATTGGTTTTGCAGTAAGCGTGATTTCACGACAATCTGCAAGGCACGTTGCTGTTCTCGTTGTGCCTGCTTACCCGATATTTTAGAAATGGCTTCCAGTGCTGGTTTTAGGGCAGCAGTTTGTCCTGATTTGACCAAGGCCGTTACTGCCTGCGTCAGTGTCGCTGACGATAGGTCGGATGCTGCCACAGCGGATGTGAGGAACGGCACAACACCTTCAGAGAATTTGCTTTCCGCAGCCAGCTTTGCAATGGTTGGTGACACTAATTGCGGATCTTCTGCGGCCAGTGCGATCATTTGGTTGACGACATTGTCGATCTGGATGCGATGGCGATTGATTTCAAGAATCAGGTTGGTGGCTTCGTTGCCTGTGGTCTTTTCGAGTTGCTGTTTCAGCCAATCGTTGATGCGATCAGTTTCTGTCCATGATTCTGGCTGGTAGTAAGGGCCCCGTGTGTCTGGGCGAGTGCCCCAGGAGTCACCTTTCCACGTTCCCTCTTTGTAATGCAGGCGGCATAAAGCGGCTCGCAGGTGCATGCGATTGCTGGCCTCGGGCTCATTACGGACCTGCTGGATCAGGGCGGTAACGACTTTGGGGGCATGCATCTTGGCAAGTGCTTGTAGTGCAGTTGGCTGGGATATTGGCTTCGCTTTGAGTTGCGTTTGCAGCAAATTCAAGCAGGCATCCACCGCTTCTTTTTTTGCCAGACTTCGTATTGCGATATGAGTAATCACAGGGTCGGAGTGCTCAACCGCATCAAGCATTTCGTTAATACTGGCATCGCCTTGCAGGTGTTCTGCAAGATTTCGTTCATCACTTCTTTGAGAAGAAACGTTTTCGAGCAGCCTTTTATATCTTTGGTCACCGCGTCGCATTAATTCCCGCTGAGCAGCCAGCCGGCGTCGATGACTGGGATCATCCATTAAGGTCACAAGTTGATCGGAGGATTGGCTGGTGAAACTGGGCATCGGACGATCCTTGACTGCCTTTGGTTTCACGCAGACCACGTATCCCACATCTGCACCAGCCCACTTGAATGTGGCTCCCTTCCAGCTCGCGCAGTAAAGACGGCTGTGACCGTCGACATCGGCATCTGTAGGACGCGTCATTCGTACCAGCGGTTTCGGAGGGGAAGTTTCTGAAAAAGTTGCACCATTCGGTTTGACGGAGTGATGCCAGATGGCCCCCGTTCCCCAGTCAGCGGTTAGCGGTGCATCATTCCAAGTTCCAAATCCTGGTTCATCGACGTAGGTCGCCCCGCAGCCAGATCCGCCACCATAATCTGCAAGTGGTGCCACGCATTCCGCGGGAAAGTTTTTGTACAAACGCGGATAGCCATGGTCTTCACCACCCGTGAAATGGTGGAATCGAACATCCCAGCCACCGCCATCGTTGGTGTTGTCTCTGGCGAATAAATCCATACGCGGGCTGACCGCAACTTCAAGGATGTTTCGCGTGCCAGTTGAGTAGAGTTCCAATCCAGTTCCATCCGGTCTGACGCGGATCACACCTCCACCTCGATGAGTCAGTTTGCGACCATCAGTTCCTTCTGCCTCCATGAAGCCAAAGTCTCCGCCAGCAATGTAGAGCCATCCGTCCACGCCAATGCTGAGGCCATTGGTGGTGTGATCTGCTGGACGCTTGTCGTATCCGAATGCCAGATTGCTGACAAGGATTTTTTGTTCGTCTGCAACGCCATCACTGTCAGTGTCGATGAATGCCGATAGGTGTGGTGGGTGAACGAGGTAAAGCCGATCATGGTCCCAGACAAGACCGCGGGGGGCGTCGACCTCGCAGAAAACTTTTGTTTCATCAGCTCGGCCGTCACCGTCGGTGTCTCGAAGCCGAATGACTCGGCCACGCTCGGGGTCACGTCCCAGTGAGCCATTGCCGTCGGAACTGACATACAGAGTTCCGTCTGGGGCAGCTGCTACAAAGACCGGATAATTGACGGCAGGTGGGGCCGCAAAAACGGTCGCCTCGAATCCCTCTGCGACTTTTACGTCTTTCAAAATGGCTGCTTCTTCGGCTGCTGTGAGACGTTGCAGTGTGGGCGGGATATTTCCTTTTTTAGCATAGGGATCAGCAAGCTTTGGCTCGTAGCTGAACGGTTTTCCGTCGGCTTTGGATGGCCAAAGAGTGTCGATTCCGTCACCCTTGACCGATACCTCTCGGATACTGCACCAACCGCCTGAAGAGCCCAAGCCGGCGATCCGCATGTGCTTGACGGCAATGTCCGGCTTCAATGCGAGCTCACCTTGTGTCGCATCCTTGTTCTGGGAGGCGTCCAACAGTTTGGTCCAGCTTTTGCCGTCCGTTGATCCTTCGACATTGAACTGATAATCACGCTCAAATTCCCAAGTGATTTTAATGGATTTGGCTTTCACTGGACGCTGGAATTCCCATGCCAACCATTGCGGGTACTTATTGTTAGCGGCGCACCAACGCGTTTCCAAATTACCGTCAAAGGCGTTCAGTGGAAGATTCGGCTGTTGGGTTGACGAAGCAGAGGGAGTCACGAGGGTTGCATTCTTCGGCATGACTCCAAGTTTTGGGACAACAGGAGACTTTTCTTTCTTGGCGAGAAAGGTGATTTTGTTGTTTCCCAAGTAGGGTGTCAGGTACTCTGGTGTCAGCTTGTCGCAGGACCACAGCAATCCGCGTGTTACCAAATTCAGGTATCTGTCATCTGAGACGGTGGCGGTATTGTGCCCAAGCGTCGTGCTGAAACTCCGAGCTCCCTGCTTTTCATTCGTCCATGCGACAACTGCTTTTGCTTCAACTGTTTTGCCATTTCGGTTAAAATTTTGTGTGCCAGTGGCCAACGCTTTGGCATCATGCATTGCCGCATTGTTGTAAAGTTCTTCTTTGATGGTGGTCCAGTTACTCAACCCTTTTGTGATGGGGTGTGACTCATCAACGAACGAAATCGCGATAGGTGCCTGCGGGCCGTGGCTGGTCGATTTGAGTCCCAGATGCTTGAACCACAAATCTGTTCCATTACGAAACGAGTGCATCGCGCAATGTAGGTGCACGGCAGGTATGGTTCGGTGGACAGCCAGAATTCTCTGAATGACCGCCACATCCTTGTTGCTAGCTGCACACTCATCATGAATGATGACGTCGTAGCCCTTGGCCCAATCAGGGCTTTCGAAAAGAGGGAAGGGTGGATTGGTGCTGGCGTCATCCGTCCAGTAAACATCCACTTGAACATTGGACCTCGCTTGAATGCCCTTGAATAGCGCTTCATGCTGACCCTTGTAATCGTGGCAGCAACCACCGGCAATCAGTAAGGCTTTGAGGGGTTTTGTTTCCGCACGCAAATCAGCAGCAACAACCAGCAGGGCTGTGATGCAAATTAAAATGGATTTCATGTTTTGCTTCGGACTAAATTCCGATCTCTCGATTCAATGAGTTGCAGTCGCTGTGTACGGAGACACATGCGGGTACCGGGAATGAATTTGTTGTCTCGTGTGTGGCAAGCGATTCTGCTTGCCTGAATTTGTTGAGGTAATACGAGCATGACTTGGCATCATGTGCAGGTCGCGCGAGCAGACCGCAATCTTCGAGGCAGTCGGTTTTGACTTAAACGTGATGACCAAGGAATTTATTCGCGACCAAGCGGTTCAATTTGTGTGTGTTGCCGGTGGCGATTCGCGGGATGCAGGCGGGTGAATTAGCGGAGGTTGCTCTGGACAAAGTCTCGAACCAGTTCGTTGACTTGCCGGCCAGCAGGACCAAACCCGTGACCTCCATTCACAACCTTTAAATGGGTGACGTGTGCCCCCTCATAATTGTAGCGGATGATGTTGTTCTTGAGCAGCTTTCCTGCGTTGTCAGCTATTGGGTTGCCCGCATATCCCTGTTGTTTTGCCCACGCGTACGCTGTCAACTGGGCGGACAGGTGTTTTGCGTGGGGGCCACGCATCCCGCCAGCGTAGGGAACAACCCGATCAGCGGTTCCATGAATGGTAAGTAGGTTGCATTTGCACGCCGGTGTTGTTTTTAGATCATAGTTCGTGTTCGAATCATCAGACCGTTTCCAGAAAACCTGATCATGGTATTGCTGCTCGACCATCGACGAAACGAGTGGTACCGCGTTGGTGATTTTGATTGTTCCATTTAATTCAATCAGCAAGCGAAACACAAAACCCACGCCATTCGAGAATCCAATTAGCGAAATTTTGGAAAGGTCGGCATTGGGATACTTATTTTCAATGCGATTGAGAATCAAGCGAAAGAAATCGACGTCAGGTGCTTTTGATTTTTCATCTGAGATGTTCCAGCTCCGTTGGTATCCCTGAGGCGCCACAATCAGGTGCCCTTCCAGCAGTTGAGGCCATCGTCCAATGCTGGAGTGGGCATTTCCTCCGTTGCCATGAAAAATAAAGGTAACCGGCCATCTGTTGTTTATTGGCTTCGTCGAGCGTTCTGTGGTCACCGTCGCTGGTGTGTGGACGAAGAATTCGCGATCGAAACCAGCTTGTTCCTGCTTCCATTTCTGTCGAACTGTATGGCGTCTGGATTCATTTGAGGTTCCGGCAGTCGGCTTGGTGGGTTTGCCTGCGAATGCAGCAAGATGCTCAGCCAGAGTTATCTTGCCGTCCTGGTTCCTGTCGACTCGGTCGAATATCTGCCTTGGTCCGGTAGGTACTTCTTCCCGTTCAAGCANGCCGTCGCGATTTTTATCCCATGCNCGGAATGTACGTTCTTGTGNATTGCCCTGCATCGCACTGGCAAACGAAGGGATGAGAACAACGCTGATGAACGGGAAAGACAAAGCAATGCAGCAAAGAATGTTTCGATTCATGTGACTATCGATTCTGCTCGCTTGAGGGTCGCGAGTCTGTTGGTTGGACTCGCGGGGTTTCGCTGTTAGCAGGCGAACANTGAGAATGGGAATGGTTTGTCCCATTGCATCACCTGTTGTGTATNCCTCAATTGTAATTCGACGAGCTGCTGTCCGAAGTGGTCTTTTGCATTTTTGGTATGCCNGAATTGTNTTTGCCCGCGAGCGGCAAGGGCGGGCGTCTTTCCTTGTGTTCCGTCAGACATCACTGCGTTTTTCGGAACGCCAGATTCAGGGATGCAACTCGTTCAATCGCAATGTTCAGTCGTTCTTCGGCGCGAGAGTTTGAGGTTTTCCCATGGTGGCTTGGGAAGCACTTTGAGCTTGCTATGTCAGTTCCCGTATTGATTGACACATTAATGGCTTTAAGAATCAGTGGTGGTTGTGCATCGGGCTGTAATTGGTGCAGTAGTGTTGCAGTGCTGGGGTGCAGGACCACAAGTCGATCAGTTGGTCGTAAGAATGCACTCCATCTTTTCGCAAAGTCCCTCCGCGAGCTTCGCTCACGAACTTCTTCCGGCGACAATCGTAGACGTTGCATGAATGCTTCGTTTTGAAATGCTGGTGANTCGATCGCACAATGAAATCGTTCACCGGATGCAGGACGAATGGCAGTCCAGTACATCAGTTGTGCTTGGCTGGAGGGCTGTTGCATGGGGGTGGCAGATTTTGGATTGGAAAGGTTCCCTGGTTCTTGTTCGCCATAGCCAACGACAATGTTTTCCAAGCCACCAGTGAGAGCNCGGGGCACGTTCGGGATGCCGCTACGTCTCCGTTGGTTTTTTCTCCAGTTCGTAGTGCNCTGTTTGATCTGGCTGTCGATCATGCGGTCAAAAGTTGCAAGTAACTGNTCCAGATTCCGTGTTTCGGGCTCGATGGAACGCAACGCTGACACAACGGCCTCAAGTGTCGACAGTCCGTGTGCGTGGGGTTCACGGCGGATGCGGTATCGGCTTGGGTTGGTTGGTGCCAGGCAGAATCGGGGTAACGTTTGCAAACGTGGTATGTCACGCATCAAGGTTTTGACATGATGCCACGTTCCATCGGGCACGATCAATTGTTTTGGGAATTCCGATTCCGGGATCTCTGTTAGCACTTTCGCGTCATCGCCGGGGAATAGTAGGCCTGTCCCTGCTTCCAGCGGTAGTTGATCAAACCTTTCAGAGAGGTCGTGGTTGTGTCCTACCAGCAGGTTGCTCTGTTCCAATGCCTGATTGACGATGCGTGCGGTGTTGAAGGGGTGAAACCTCTCGCGACGATGCTGCAGCATCAAAAGAGGAGTGCGATTGGCAACCGTTGGAATGGTGGAGCAGTAGCACAATTGCCTTGGTCGAAAGCATCGAAAGCAACGCCGGGCCGTGTTTGTCACCTGATGAGTCCGTTGATTGCTGGGGTGTTCTTGCTTTTGTGAAGGTGCAGTACGGATGCATTTCCACTTGATTCCGCAGGGCATAATCGCTTTGTGCCTGACGAAATGAAGAAAAGATCACGCATCTGGCCTCCGACCTGTTCTGTGATCTTACTGCTTGGGATGCATCAGGGTAACTTGTGGGCTGTTGAATTAATCGCTTACCGGATGCCGGCGTGTTACATAGCATCGTCCGTGNTTTTCCGGGCACCACCTGTTCATGAGAAGGNCCCATGCATATTCGTCTCTCGTTTGCTTTTTTGATTCTTTGTGTTGGCTGTGGTCGAGACGGTGCGTTTGAGGNTATNGATACNAGCACTCCCATTGTGAGTGACATTCCAAACGGAAAGCCNATGGAGTATCCCAAGTTGTACGTGGATAACGATCTNCCNGAGTACACTGGNGCGATCGTAACTGGCTTGGGACGTCAAGTTGAGTCGCTGAAAGATGGTGTGACTATGACCGCAGTTTCTAATGATTCGATCGATCTGATCATGCCATTCTACATCGAAGCAATGGAAAAACTCGGGTACACGTACGACAGCACCAAGTACGANCGATCACAACTGATCGCTGACCCGCCCATGAGCATGGTTGTTTTTACGAAAGAGAAGCTTCGGTTTAGCGTTACGCTCTTAAAGCTCGAGCAACAGCAGACCGAGATCAAAACCAGCTTTTCTGAAAATTGAGAAATCGCGTTTGTCCTCTTGCGACTTAACGCTACATCCAAGTTGTGGATGAACACACCCTTGTGGTGATGTTCATCCTGGCTCGGTAGAGCATCCCAGGGTGGTGAGCGTCCACTTTGTAGGCAGGCTCAGGAATGCGGGGGGGCTCAAGTGGTTTTAGCCTCGCAGGCACTTGCGGGATGCAGGTGTTACTNGCTGGGCGCCGACCATTGATTACCCCACTCTGAATAGAGGTCGTGCAGCATCGCTCGCCAATCCGAGGTACTGCGCGATGGCGGATAGGGCTGTGGTCGAAGTGGTGTGTCAGCCATCCAGACGATTTCGAATTGGCCGTCGGGTTGGACTTTTCCGATCCGCGGTGTCTGGTAGGTGTGTTGGGTCGTTGCGTCAATTCGCAAGGGGCCGGCGGCAGCGCTAATTCGCTGGTTAAGCATGGCGCGGCGAATTGCGACTGGGTCATCGCTCTGCGCTTCTTCGACAGCTTGTGCCCACAGTTTGAAGCCAAAGTAGGCTGCCGCCATCGGATCGGTGAAGACGCGTTGGGGCCCATATTTCTCATGGAAATCAGCCAGTAGCTGCTTGTTCATCGGTAAGTCGATGCTCTGGAAATAGGACCATGCTGCAAAGTCATTGGTCATACGATCCGNATTCATGAATCGCAGTTCTTCTTCCCCGATGCTGAATGAGATGGTTTCGATCTTATCGAGTTTCTTGTTGTTGCGCAGTTGGTTAAAGAAAGCGGTGTTGCTGGCTCCATTGATGCAGCTAAGGATGACGTCGGGTTTGGTCTTTTCGACTTGAGTNATTACCGAGTTGAAATCGGTTGCTTCNAACGGAACGAAGACTTGCCCAGTGATTTCCCCTCCCAGTTCCTGAATCTGATCGGTAATGATCTCACTAGCGACACGGGGAAAGACGTAGTCTGACCCAATGAAAAAGAACTTTCGTGCGTTCTGTGTTTCAAACGCCCATCTCACGGCGGGCAGGATCTGTTGATTGGGCGCTGCGCCTGTGTAGATGATATTGGGTGATTCTTCGATGCCTTCGTATTGCACCGGGTAGATCAGCAGGTTGTTGTGTTCTTCAAAAATCGGCAACACGGTCTTGCGACTGGCTGATGTCCAGCACCCAAAGACAGTACTGACTTTGTCTTCGAGCAGTAGTTTTTCAGCTTGGGCTGCGAAAGTAGGCCAGTCTGATTTGCCATCCAGGATAATTGGTTCGACGCGTCTGCCTAGCAGTCCGCCAGCTTGGTTGGTTTGGTTGATTGCCAGTAACAGTGCATCCACCACCGGTGATTCACTTTGGGCCATGGTTCCTGTCAGGGAGTGGAGCACTCCAACTCGGATCGGATCACCGGTGAAAACGGGGGAGGCGATGGTNGAATTGGCTGCCGCAGTTGGGTCGCCCCCGCTCCCCGCGGTGCCTTTGTTGTTGTCCTGGTTGTTGTTTCCGCTGCTCCACCAAAGTAAGGCCACGACAAATAACAGGAGGGCAGCGACANNTCCTNCAATCAACNTGCGAGGGTATTTCNTCTTNAGTTGNAGTGGCGTGGCCTCTGCTTTTGATGGATGCAGTGTGTTGTGTTGGCTGGCAAAGGTTGCTTTTGTCAGGGGTGAGTCATCAGCCAGTTCCTGTTGCAGTTTTTGCAACTCTACTTTCATCTCATCCATGGATGCATAGCGATCCGCGGGGTTCTTGGCCATGGCTCGGGTGATGATCCGTCGACAGGATTCAGGCAAATCGTCACGATGGATAGATGGGTCCGGTGGTTCGTCATTGCAGTGTGCGAACATTACTTGGACGATGCTGCCTCGTTCGTGATACGGAACTTTTCCTGTCAGCAGGCTGTAGTATGTTGCTCCAAGGGAATAGACGTCGCTTGTGCTGTCTACCTTGGCAGACTGGCATTGTTCGGGGCTCATGAACGAAGGAGTCCCGAGAATCTGCCCCGTCTTGGTCATTGAAAGAGCTTCGTCATCGGTTGGCTTGGCGAGGCCAAAGTCTGAGACCTTGACCGATCCCTCGTCAGTGAGCAGCAGATTTGCAGGCTTGATATCGCGGTGAACAAGGCCGCGGCGATGGGCTGATGCAAGGCCAAGGCAGGCCTCCGTGATGATTCGTGTCGCCTCTGCCGTTGCGTATTTTCCGTGTTTTTTCAGAGCGTCTGCAACGCTTCCCCCGGAGATGTATTCCATCGCCAAATAGTGCGTGGACTTGTCTTCGCCTATTTCGTANATCGTNACGATGTTCGGGTGGTTGCTCTTGGCGGCGCTGCGTGCTTCCNCTTTGAATCGCTGCANNGCATTNTCGTTNTCACCAATGTCGGGTGGCAATAATTTGATCGCCACAGTGCGNTCAATCGAGCTATCCAAGCCCTTCATGACCATTCCCATGCCGCCTTCGCCGAGAAAGCCGGTGATTTCGTACTTTCCTAACGTCTGCCCGAGCCATGCAGAAGGGTCTTGCTTCATTCTCGGCGCAGCAGTCTCCTCATCAACTTTCCGCGTCGAAAGAGACTCGAAACTGTTGACACCGTGAGTGATGTGTTGCGACTCGTTGCGCAACTTGTCTTCACCGTTGCTTTTCATGAGTCATGCGGTGATAGAGACGCGCGTTGGCGGAGAAGCATTTGGTGTACCAAGCNTCCTCAGAAAAGACACTCGAACGCTTCCAGTTGATCCAGCATTCACCTCGCGAAAGAATCGCTAAGTGCGCTGTGATCGAGTCTACACGGATATTTTCGTTCAGAGTCGCTTGATCCTTCAAGCGATATCTGGACGGTGCAAAACGAAGATGCTCGCGGGTGCGAGATCAGTCGTCAGCAAGTTGTACATTCTCAGCACGTGGGCCTTTAGGACCTTGGCCAACGGTGTAAGTCACGTTTTGCCCCTCGTGAAGATCATTGTAAGCGACTCCCTGGCAGGCGGAGCTATGGAAGAACATGTCTTTCCCGTTGTCCTCTGTGGCAATAAATCCAAAACCCTTGTCGGTGAGACGCTTGATCGTTCCCTTTTCCATCTTTCTTTATCCAATACTTCTTCTGGTAGTTAGCAAATATCTCAACAGGTAGAGATACNTTGNNACAACTATACCGATCCGACCCCGCGGTGTGTGCTCNGAAGGCGTTGAAATGCTCTNTGGAACGAAAAAACCCTGAGATTGAGCTGANTTGNGGCCTGCTGATCTGTGCCCAGAGTACGTAATTGNCAAAATCTGCCATTATTGAGCTTTCGAATACCATTTTGGTGCACGTGGCCGTANTTGCAGGTTTTTATTCGATTNTTAGNGGTTAGGTCGGTCAGGCTGTGGGCACATNTGGGTCTTAGGCGTGCGTCTGTCTTGCTGCTTCGCAGCAGGCATGGGCTTCTTAACTGCCCCAGCAAAATTTACGAATCTCCCTCGACAGTTCCTGCTGTTCTTGTGTGTCATTGTCGAAGGAC
>PAUV01000101.1 GCA_002712845.1 Rhodopirellula sp.
TGCAATCAAAACAGCCAATTCCTGTGCCGAGCCATGCACATTATCCGGCAAACCATGCAGTTCCATTTCGTCCAAGGTGGCCATCAATGCCGCGGCAACAAGAGGATACTGCTCTAGATCGCGCACAACCCGCGTTGAAGCATGCTGAGACGCAAGAACCAATCCACCAGACAAACCGGCAAAGAGTCCACTTGAGGTTACCACGATATCAGCGTGGATATCAGCAATTGAAGAAAAGGAAAAGTGGTTGCCAGTTGCCCCAAATACAAGTTGTGTTTCATCAATGACCAAAAGGGCGCCACGCTCATTACAGGCAGCACGCACTCCGGCAAGATACTCGGCCTCGCAAGCGACTGCTCCACTACCCAAATCGATCGGCGACAGTAGAACTCCTGCTGTTTGCTCGTCCATGGAAGCTCGCAAAGCATCCAAGTCTCCCACAGGCAGATGACTGAACCCTGCCATCATGGGGCCAAGCCCGTCGTGCAACTGCGGCTGTCCACTGGCAGTTCGACACATACCAGTGCGACCATGGTCACTGCCTGTCAGAGCGATTGTACGAAACGCTTTTTCAGAACGAAATCGTCTCGTCAGCTGCAATGCATACTCGACCGCCAAATCTGGTGAAGGCAATAGTGCCATCGACTCAACGGACACGGAACTTGCACCATCAAACACTTGCTGCAATTTTTTTGACAGTACTGACTCGCCAGCATCCTCGACATCCGCAAAGCGGCTACCTTCACCCAAATAATCTGAGAGACCAGACACAAGAGATTCACGAATTGGCGTACAACCAAAGCCAAACACGGAGTTACGTCCTGCCATTGCATCTAGAAGTTCGCACCCATTTCTATCAGCGCGACGCATCCCGAAAGGTTCACCGTGCATGATGGGCAGGTCAACAGCCTGAAACTGCAGTTCTGCATGTTTAGCGGAACCGGCAGTCAGTGCACGTGCTTCGTCCTCACCGTTAACACCTGAGCTTGCAACTCGGTCACTCACTACACTTTGCTGAATTGGTTCAGCCCCACTTTCGTGCATGGCGGGATGCTGAGACTCATGTGCCAAAACATCGTCAGCGATTTTTCCATCACCACCAACATCAGTCGATGCGGCCAAATCTACGTCGCCGTCTCCTAGCCCCTCTACTTCGTCGTCACCGGACTCATCTTCGTCTTCATCCTCCTCTGAATCGTCTTCGTACTCCTCTGATTCGTCTTCGTCTTCTAATTCATCGTCTTCTAATTCATCGTCTTCTAATTCATCGTCTTCTAATTCATCGTCTTCTGACTCATCGTCGCGCTCATCATCTTCTGACTCGTCCTCGTGCTCGTCCCCCTGTGAATCACCTTCCTCTGATTCATCCTCGTACTCGTCGTCTTCTGAATCGTCTTCGTACTCCTCTGATTCGTCTTCGTCTTCTAATTCATCGCCTTCTGACTCATCGTCGCGCTCATCATCTTCTGAATCGTCCTCGTGCTCGTCCCCCTGTGAATCATCTTCCTCTGATTCATCCTCCTCTGATTCATCCTCGTACTCGTCGTAATCTGAGTCGTCGTAATCTGAGTCGTCATCTTCTGAGTCGTCATCTTCTGAGTCGTCATCTTCTGAGTCGTCATCTTCGTACTCGTCGTCGTTACTTTCTTGGATGACTTTTTTTTCCATAACATCATCACTTTCGACTGGTGCTTCTTCAGCGAACTCACCAGATTTTTGCGAATCGTTTTGGACCGATTCACCCTGACTTGCTGCAGTTTCCTTCACTGAACTGTCGGCACCCCTGTCAGATACATCCTCCGACGTGGAATCGATTGCCTCTTCGGGTTCATCCATGTCACTCATGACAATCCGTTCAACATTGGAAACAGGAAACGAAAACCGGTGATCAGCGAAGATCATTGACCGGACGAGAAAGCGGGATGTCGCACGGATCAATTGTGGATTTCAGTACCCACACCACTGGTCGTGAATATTTCGAGCAGAAGCGAGTGCCTCAGGCGACCATCAACGATGTGAATTTTCCGAACACCACGCCCAAGGGTTTCAATACAAGCTTCAACCTTGGGAATCATGCCGGCATCAATCACTCCCTCGTCAATGAGTTGGCGAGCATCGTCTGCCGACAAAGAATGGATGATGGTGTCCGGATTTTCTTTATCTCTTCGAACGCCATTTACATCCGACAGGAACACTAGCTTTTCGGCTCCAAGGCTCTGAGCAACAGCCATGGCAGCGGTATCTGCGTTGACATTGTAACGCTCACCGTTCGTTCCTTCGCACATCGAAGGGATGACAGGAACTTGATCAGTGTAGGACAGTCCCTCAATAACACTACGATCAACCCGAGTGACCTCGCCCACAAAGCCAAGATCCTCTTGAGGATCTGTTTTCAGCTTTTGCCCAAACAGAACATTGGTGGTTTCAAACGAGAGATTCATCCCTCTTCCGCCCAGCCTCTCAATCTCTTCGGTTAGGAAGACGTTGAGTTCTTTGGCGAGAACTCTCTGCACAACCTCCAGGGTCGCCTCATCGGTCACGCGGCGGCCACGCACGAAATGCGCTTCAATTCCCGCTTCGGCCAGTGCTCGATTGATAGCTTTCCCACCGCCGTGGACAATCACCGGCTTCATTCCAACCGATTCCATGAAAATCACATCAAGTAAGATGTGCATCAGGGCTGATTCGTCATCCAATAGGCTTCCACCCAGCTTGATCACGGTGGTTTTACCGCGAAAGCGTCGAATCCAGCCCATTGCCTCGATTAGCGTATTTGCTTTTCCGATTGCTTCATCCACGCAGAAATCTCCAATATCACCGACCAGTCGCTTCGCGATTGTCGATTTCATAATCCACGCGAGGGGGCTAATGGGGTTTTCGGGAAGGGAAAAACCGATCAATTTAGAGTCGGCCCGAGAAAGGGTCAATTGAGAACCCCCGTTTGAAACGGCATAGAACAAGGAAAGCCCGTATGAGTGTGCAAAAACTGGCAGTAATTGGCGGCGGACAAATGGGCCGCGCATTGGTTGGGGGAATTGTGGCGAGCAAGGTAATATCGGCCTCTCAGGTCATCTTGGTGGAACCAGATGCCACATCACGCCAATGGTGGACAGATAACCACCCCTCAGTCAGCTTCGCAGAACTAGCCTCCGCCGTCGCACAGTGCGACGCTGCCCTGCTGGCGGTCAAACCCAATATTCTGCTCGAAGTGATCGATGAAGTCCGCTCTGCATGGCAGGACAAGCTTGTTATCTCGATCGCGGCAGGTATCGGCCTTGATGATCTCAGCCACGCGTTAGGGCACTCCAAGGTTGCCCGAGTAATGCCCAACACCCCAAGCCTGGTTCGCCAAGGCGCAAGTGGCTACTGCTGCGGTAGTGAAGTTTCCGCTGAAGATCGAACCTGGATTCAATCCGTGCTTGAATCAGTTGGTCTGGCAGTTGAGGTCGCCGAGACGCAAATGGATGCAGTGACTGGACTCAGTGGCTCTGGCCCTGCCTATGTCTGTATCATCATAGAGGCACTTGCCGATGGTGGAGTGCTCGCTGGCTTACCGCGTCCACTAGCACTCAAGCTCGCCACCCAGACGGTGCTTGGCACGGCTACCATGATCGCAGAAACCAAACGGCACCCGGCAGAACTAAAGGATGCAGTAGCCAGCCCGGGAGGCACGACGATTGAGGCGATCTCTGTTCTCGAACAAAATGGAATCCGAGGCGCGTTGATTGAAGCAGTGGCAGCCTCGGCAGAACGAAGCCAAGAAATGGGAGAGGACGACTGAGCTTTTCACCTCAGACTTGGCAAGGTCGAAACCAGGCTAGCCTGAGAAGACCGAAGAAATAATCGCATCGCAGAACAACACAAAACTCAGTGATTCGAATCGCCCGCCTAATCGCACCTAATTTGTTTCAACCAAAAATTTTGATACCGCTCTTTTCTCAACCGCTATTATCGAGATTTGAACCCATGACTTCACCACTCATCAAGATCGACGATAAACATATCCCGCTATATCGAGTTGTATGGGTCAGCGACGTCCCTCACTTCTGCGGTGAACCCGACTGCATGCACGAGGGGGACTACGAAGTCAGATTAGATGTGGACGACTCCTTGTGGACCAACACTAGCGGCCGCAACGAGGTGCTGAAATCACTGGCTCGTTGGTGTGGGGACACCAAACCCGACGATGATGAGCAAGGGCCAAACCAAACGGATTGGTAGCAAATAGGATGATCGGCAGGACAGCGTCCTGTCACCTATTCTCCCAAACCCTCGCCAAAGAATCCCTCAGGCAGCTCAACCGCCTCATCGGAGACAAGCGACGGGATGCCTCCCCGAACAGGATAAACCCGATTCGCCTGTCGATTCAGCAGCCCGGCATCCAAAGGACAGCTGATTCGTTGATCGAGTCGATCTCGCAAATTGCCGGATTCAAGTGCCGAATTGATGCGTAAAACCTCATCATCGGTGAGCAAATGCAAACGAGAACCGTCAATCGGGCAACGCAACATGTCNNTCAATTTTGATTCGAGCATCGATTTTCTCTCAGCTGAAATGTCTGTTGGGNCCGAANAAGAAAGGGAGAGGGAAAAGGTAACCTTCAAAAGCATTTGGCACCTTTGCCAATCCTGACAAGGTTACACCAGCAGCAAAATCACAACCATCTGTCCGTATCACAGGCGAGGGATTGCCATGACTGGTCGGATCTTATNCAAGGTTGTCTACCAACTCATTGCGTTGGTAACAGCAGCAACCAGCATCACTTCATTGACCGCTGAGGCAACTGCCCAGACTGGCTTCTTCACCGATCCGCAAACGGGAATTGTCTATCGGAAGATAAGCCGAACAATTGAAAAGCCTGTGGTCGAAACGAAGNTCAGCCAAAAAAGCGAAGTCGTCTATCGNCCCCACACAGTCACGGAAACCAAGCCTGAGAACCGAACNGTGATGACACCGGTGANCGAGTACAAATGGAAGCCAAAGCTGACAGGCCGTTGGAATCCATTTCGACCACCCTCCATCCGCTATGAAAAAGTACCACTCACGACGTGGGAAGCCCGAACTGAAGTCGTCCACAGGACCAAGACAACCACGGAATGGATCGCGGAGAATCGGACGCTGGAGATACCAACCAAGACCGTTCGCACCTCTCGGGAACATTCAGTCGCCTACGAACCGGTAGGACGTTTGAGTCCCAGCAACCTGCCCGCCAATGTGGCCGCGCGGCTTCAGCCTCTCGACGGCAACACTCCGTTTCAGAATCTTGAACCGCCTCGCTTGGCGGTAACGACTTTCGCCCCACCCCGAATCGCGTCCAGCACGATCTCCACAGTCAATTCTGGGGTTCACACGCGGAGCAGCACCCAAGGTGGAATGACCGCGCAAGAACTGGTTCCCGGTGGAACGAGCGGACCAAACAACACGACTGGAATTGCTAACCAGCGACCGCTACCGATGTTCAGGTAACCGTTCGTGATTCGCACCCATTCGTTGTAGCAGGCACAAAAANAGCCCCTCCGATCCACGACCGGCGGGGCTTTNTTATCTNAATCACCGATTGGCGACGAACTACTTGAGCTCGACGCTTCCACCAGCTTCTTCGACTTCGCCTTTGACTTTCTCGGCTTCTTCCTTGGAGACAGCCTCTTTGAGGGTCGCAGGACACCCTTCGACCATCTTCTTGGCTTCCATCAGCGATGCGCCGGTCAAGTTTTTAACAACTTTGACGACGTTCAGTTTCTTGTCACCGAAGCCGGTCAAGACAACGTCGAACTCAGTCTTNTCTTCCTCAGCACCGCCACCATCATCGGCAGCAGNCATGACCACTGCACCACCTCCGGCAGCAGGCTCAATGCCGTGCACATCCTTCAGGTAGTCGCTTAGCTCTTTGGCTTGCTTGAGAGTCATTTCGGCGATCTTGTCGCCCATTACTTTGGTGTCATCGCTGAATTCTGCGACGGCGGTTTCTTCAGACATAGGAAATACCTCGAAAACAGTTGGGTGATTTGATAATTAAGGGGTAACGGCGCCAATGCGGGCCGGGCGAAGGATTATTCGTCCCCTTCGCCTTTCTTCTTGATTTGGCTGTTGAGCATTTTTCCTGGGCCGAGCATCGCTGCAGCAAGCTGCGATCCAGGTCCGAGAATCTGCCCGACAAGCATCGAAATCTGTTCTTGCCTACTTGGCCATTTGCTGACTGCCTTAAGGCCATCAGCATCGAGCTTCTCGCCGTCCATGACGCCGCCATCAGCGACGAAATGATCGAATTTTTCTGCATCCTTATCGAGCTGAACCAGCTCTTTAACCAAGGANACAAAATCACTCGATCCCCAACAAATGCCGATTTGGCCCGTTGCACCCTCGAAAGCAGCAGCGAGATGTGTTCCCTCAGTGGCCTTTCGAGCCAAAGAGTTCTTCACGACCAGCATGTGGATGTCTTTTTTGTCGAGCTCTCCGCGTAATTCGTTGGTTGTATTTGCGTCCATCCCGACGCATTTCACCAACACCGCATCGTCGACTCCTTCGAGCCGGCGACGAATGTCGCGGGTAACGAGCTCTTTGACGTATTTACTCATCAGATTGGTTCACTTGATACGATCGTTTCGATCACTAACTGGGCCACTATTCCGTTCTCTGCAGACCGGAACTATGAGGCTATTCGAACACTCGGGCTCATCGTGCCACAAATCGCTACACCTTTGATATAGGTGCCNTTAACGCTTTGTGGTTTCATGCCCTCGATAAACTTGACAAAGGCTGNGATGTTTTCGGTCAGCTTAGCAGCATCGAAACTCATCTTTCCAACCATGGCATGGACGTTACCGCCCTTGTCGTTCCGGAACTCAACCTTNCCCGCCTTGTACTCACCAACCACTTTGGCAACATCGGGGGTCACTGTTCCAGCACGTGGGCTGGGCATCAGGCCTCGAGGTCCAAGCACACGCCCGAGAGGNCCAACNAGGCCCATCATGTCGGGAGCAGCGATACAGACATCGAAGTCAGTCCAGCCATCTTTGATTTTTTTCGCCAGATCTTCCTGGCCNATTTCGTCGGCACCCGCCTCTTCTGCAGCCGTAGCGGCGTCACCTTTNGCGAACACNACCACTCGTTGAGTCTTTCCAATGCCNTTTGGCAAAACCAAGCTNCCACGAATGATCTGGTCTGCCTGATTAGGATCTACTCCCAACCGCATATGGATCTCGACCGTTTGATCAAACTTGGTCGAATCATATTTTTTAAGTGCATCCACCGCATCCGAGAGTGGAAGCGCGTCTGCTGGCTGTTTTTCAAGCGAAGCGCGATAGCGCTTTGATTTTTTACCCATCGGGTCACGACTTTCAGTTGGTCGGGTGGTTTGGCGAAATCACCCGTCCTGGTAAGTGTCACAACTGACACGCCACTCAGCGGCAATTTCTCCCACATCTCGTGGCCGATCCACGAGCGACANAGACTTTCGCTGACAAAACCGAGATCGTCAACGGCAATCAAGCGTTCTTTGCGGAGTTTTTTAACAAATTCGGCTCTCGGAGNGATCCGGCGGGATCAGCCCACCACAATTCATCGACACTCGCAGCGAGTCACTCGACCCAGAGTCCGAGACAACGNCCCAGATTCTGGCTTTGTTTTTNGCCTNAAAGTNCACAAAGAACAANACAATGTNGCCCAAACGGCAAATTTNCGTTGCTGGTGATCAATNGCCTCCCCTGCGATACNAATTACCGAACTCCAAAAAGCCAGCAGCCAAAACCCGAGGCGGGCAGCCGCAATCCAACATTTGCCGGGACGGCCGACCTTGGCCGCGAGAAATATTGGCTGGCAAGGGAGAGTTATGCCTCGCTAGCCAGCGTAGATGTACTGCGATTCAGGCCACTGCGATTCAGACCACTGCGATGCACTGCCGCTCAGTCATCCACCACCGTTCCCGGGTCATCCATTGCCGTGCCGTGATCGACCATCGTCTCGCTGGAACCTGANTNGGAGGAACTGTCCTTGCTCCTGACCTCTGAAGCCTCGTCAGGAACCAGTGACGAATCCTCGTCAGGAACCAGTGACCCACGCTCATCTAATTCTGGGCAGGTCAATAACACCATTTTACGGCGCAAACCCAAGTCAAGGAACGCGATCCGAGTGATCGGTTTGACACGTTTTCGCTCAACCAAATCAAAAAGACGCAGCTCGTCGTCCTCGCATTTATCGGCCGGCAACGACACCAACATGGTACGTTTGCTGGTTTGGATCAAATAGACACCATCACCGACAACATCAAGTTCATTTTCGACAGGCCGAAAACCAAACTGCACCCCGATAAGATCAAGTTTTGCATCGCCACTACCGGCAGCAAATTCCTTCAGTAACTGCGAAGCAAAATCTGCGGCATACGCAGGTCTTTGCGGACCGTTCGAACCTGCGGAATAGACCTCGTTGGTTGCCTTGGGAAGTGGTCCTTCACCGATCGAGTCAAAATCTGAATATGAATCAAATCCCGCATCATCGCGATCAGACATTGCATCCTTGACCGCCTTGGTAGCACTTTGTGTTTGAGTAGGTTGGTCGGTGACTGCCTCCGCCTGCCCTGCGGCACCTTCTGCTACCTGCCCCGCGGCATCTTCTGCAACACCCCCTCGCGCTCGTCGACCGATCTCACGTTGCGCCATCTTGGTTAGCGCGGGCATCAGTTCATCAAAGGCATCCAGAGTTTCCTGTGCTTTCTCTTGCTTGCGTNTTGCTTTTTTTACCTGCCGATCACGATCTTTGGCTTTGGCATCGATCGTCTTCTCGGGGTCTTGCCTCAGCACACGATGCCTACTCTCTGCAAAACTGGCTCGCGCCTCGTTCATTTTGAGAAGTGAACGCTCCATCTTGCGTTCCACAAAAAGCGNCCGAGCATCCAAAACGGCAGTTGCGCATCGACTACCTCGGAGCAACTTATAAAGATCCTGAAAATCATCTGCATCCATTTGATTTCACTCGNCTGATTTCACTCGTCTNATTTGNNAAAATACTGAGCAAGACACCTGTGAGTNCAACCATTCGTTGGCTGGGCTGGATGCTGTGACCGGCAATGTTCGATTGCTTTGATCTCACAGCATGCTGATCCCCACGTACTGGCTTGCCGATTGCAAGACAACTCAGGCTTAAGAATAGAGGCACATCTGCACGTACCAGGCCGAGTTGCCGCGTTCGGCACGCCGACATATTAGCCCATCCCAGAACCCCATGCGTTGCCCCCCGATTGGAAGCCGAAGTTCGAGACACAGCCTCTAAGCACTGCGAAAACCATGCAGTCGACTCACTTGTTGCCTTGAGTCGCATTTCCGAGTGAAAGAACCAGCACGCTTTTTTGGCTGCGAAGTTGGAACGGACAACGCGATGCAGGTGCTTTGGCACGACGCGGCTGCTTTCCTCGCGTCCCCACTTCCTGCACGAAGACAAACCGTTTCAACCGTGAATCACCAGACACCTGCATCCTTGAACTGCTTCGTCGCCGTCCCAGCCCAATCACGATTTGCCGCTGGGGATGCAGGACTAGGATGAAGAATCCTAGCCAACTGAGCTTCGTAACCCGTTTTCTCCATTGTGCGTTCGAGGCACTTCTCTGCATAAGCCCCCACACCCACAACAATCTCTGGCCGCAGCACTTGAAAGACTCTTGCGAGATGTCTTTGGCAAGCAGCATCGAGCAATTCCCGTTCAGCGGCGGGCAACTTATCTGGCGTTCGGTTTCTCGCGCTCTCTTCCATGAAAACCAGTGGACAATAATTTGCGATAAAGTTCTCAGCAAAAAACTCATCCGGATCCGCGTAACGTTCCTGAAACAACCCCCAAAGCCTTCGTCCGCTGACTTCACTTCTTTTGGATTCAAATCCGAGCACAGGACGTTTGGGGTGCATGTTTGCGGGAGTCTTCACCGGCACATCAATCCCAATCCAATCTCGCACAGCACTCACTTCTCCAAAGGGTACACCCGTCTGCGCCATCCCCCACGGGCCGGGATTCATCCCCAACAGCAGCACTCGAACGCCCTCATCATTGATCCGAGAAAGATACAACTCGTGTGCCTTCCATGCATACTTCAACGGGTTGTAGACATGTGTGACCGGCTCGGCAAAAGAGATTGCATCAACATCTCGACGCAGACGCTTTGCAGCCGCAATCAATTTCTTCCTCGCACCGGACACACTAGGCTTCATCAAACATCACCTTTTTGAACAAACGTCGCACGATCACCAATGTACTTGATACGAGAACCAGCGAACGATGCACCCAGGTAACGATTCCCCCAAGTCTTGACGTGTGGCAACTCGCTTACCGGCAACTGATGATTCAAAAATCGACCTACATTGCTCGCGAGACCGTTTTGTGGCTAGACACCGAGATACTCTTCTACCGCATCACGAATCACCGTGGGATCGACCTGTTTGGCAGACCACTTTTCGACGGCCCGCTTCAGAACACCTACAAACAAGTCTGACTCGGTTAAAAGCTGGTACCCCAATTTGCTGATGGAGTCCTGCAGTGGATGGCACGTCGATATATCGATCACAACCGTCGAACCATCATTTCCGGGCCACTCATCCAGTTCCAGCTCAGGTGGGCCGCTTAAATCGTCTACCACCAGAATCGCTTGAGCTGCCTCAATCGTTTCAGGCTTGACGTTACCTGAAACCTTTTCGACACCGAGCAAGTCAACATCCCACGGAGAGTTTGCCCCGCAATGGCCAAAGCAGAGCCTGTCTCCTTGGGTCTTTGACGCGAGTTGCTCTTTCACCCACAGATGGCGTTCGTCGCAGCCGATAAACTGCCCATTCTCGCCGCGAACGAGACAATCAATCGCTGCCTCCTCTGATCCGATTCGCTCGGCATACCACTGCGATGCCGCTTCCTTAACGCTGGGATCGATCAGTACACCGCAAATCCCGGTCACTGCAAAGCCATCCAGAGCAGCAGCGATATCACCGGGCGGCACGTCAAAGGAGAGCACGCGCCAATCCAGTTCAAGCGAGGCGATTGCCCGCTCTAAAGCAAATTGCGACGGATTTCCTGCAATCGGATTTCCAATCACTGCTAATAAAGGTTCTGTTGTACCGTCCATGTTCGAAGCGACAGGAGTTGGATACCGTGTTAACGTGGTTAATACGGCAGGGAGGTGGGGAAGACCGTGGGTGTCGGACAATTTTTCACTAGAGTAGTCAACTGAATCTCATGTCAACATACCGTAGTCCAAGCATCAATGGCACGACGCTTATGATCGTGACCGGCTGGCTTGTGATCAATCTGCTGCTAGTTCTCGCTACTTCTTCACTGGGCGATCATTCCAAAACACAGATTGCAACCGATGCAAACTTGGCATCGCCCCGACTGCTCACCACACAGGGTCAGAGCTGGATGGCAGGCACTGTTTTAGGTCTGATAACTTTTGTTTCGTGGCTCGCTACCAGCATCAGCAGCTCATTTCCGCGTTTTTTGACTCGTATCATGGCCGCCGCTGGCTGTGTCATGCTGCTTACGATCTGCTGTACGCCTGACATGCTCCGCCACGCCATCAGCGTCAGCGGCATTCTCCTCGTACAGCCTATCATTTTTGTGCTATTGGCCATTCCCTGTTGGACCACCTCGCTCGGTGATATTGCGCTGACGTCCAGGCTGAACAAGATAACAGAGGCAAGCCAACAGCCAAAGCTTCCGCAGTTTCATGTTGGCGAGCTCATCACTCTGACAACTCTGGTCGCCTTGCTGCTTGCAA
>PAUV01000102.1 GCA_002712845.1 Rhodopirellula sp.
GAACTCGGCGATCAAGGCAAGCGTTCGATGGCCATGATGGTTGACCGAGCAATCGGTGATCAGAAACAGTTCATTCAGGCGAATCGAGCCAAGATTGATCTTGAGCTGCAGAACGATGCCGTTCGTGCTGAGATGGCCACTGAGCAAGCCAAGAATCTCGTCATTGATGAGGAAGTGTCAGCACTGGTTCGCTCGTTCAACGAGCTGATCAAAGATCGACGCTACCAGGAAGCAGAAATCATTGCGAAGCAGGTTCAGGAATTGAAGCCTGATGACCCGATTGCTGTCAGCATGTTCCACACCAGTCGGATGGGAACACGCCTGATGATCGATCAGGAGGTTCGTGACAGGAAGGAACTCGCGTTCCTTGACACGATGATTGATATAGACCGCTCAGCAGTCGCCATTGATCCCCAACTGCCATTGACCATGCCAGACGCTCGCGACTGGGAAGCTCTCTCGCGGTTACGCCTGCAGGATGACAACAACGGTGAGAACCGGTTGAGTCAAGCAGAGCAAGAGATCCAGCGGAAACTGATCACCGATGTAAGTATCAAATATGCAAATCGCCCTCTTGGCGAAGTTATTGATGAGTTGTCAGCGGTGACTGGCGTACCGATGGTGCTGGACATGCGAGCCCTTAACGCGGTTCGCGTGACTACCGACACTCCTGTCACGTTGCAGCTTCCGGGCAGCATCAAGCTCAAGAGTGCTCTGAACTTGATCCTTAATAGTCTTGAATTGACGTATGTCATCGAGAATGACGTCTTGTCGATTACCAGTCTCGAGGCAAAACGTTCGAAGGTTTATCCTCGGACTTACCGCGTGACCGATCTGGTGACACCTATTCCAAACTTCAGTACCAGTTACGAAGATGGTTTGGCGGGTGCTCTGCGAGCGGCCTACCAGATGACCAATCCTCAAGCCAACGTCCAAGTGATGCCAGTTTCCATGACTGACCTTGGAAATGGAATGGCCGGTGCTGCTGGGGGAATGAACTCGAACGTTCTCGGGCAGTACAACCCCATGGGGGCTCAAGGCGGATTCGGAAAGAATAATCCTTCCATGGGGGGCGGTGCTGCCGGTGGTGGTTCGTTCGCCGACTTCCAAAGTTTGATGGATCTCATCCAAACGACGATTGTTCCTGATACTTGGGAGGCTCTGGGTGGTCCCAGTTCGATGTCGCCTTATCCTCAGAACTTGAGTCTTGTGATCAGCACGACCAGTGAAGTTCATGACCAGATTGCAGACCTGCTTGAGTCATTGCGACGACTGCAGAACTTGCAAATTACAATTGAGGTTCGCTTCATTACTCTGTCGGATACCTTCGCTGAACAGATCGGTGTCGACTTCCAGGTCCAGTTTGATGACAGGGCTCAGACCTTGCCCACTGACAGCGGTGGACCAAGTGTTGTGATTGGTTGGGATGGTGTGAATGGTGTGGCTACGCCAGATTTGGATATCACCCTCAATAACCAGAGCTTTGGTTTGGCACCACCCTTTGGTGCACAAACCGTGACCAACGCTTCCACGATCGGCTTTGCGATTCTGAGCGACATTGAGGCGTTCTTCTTCTTGCAGGCTGCTCAGGCGGATAACCGTAACAATGTGATGCAGGCTCCCAAGGTAACTCTGTTTGACGGTCAATTGGCATCGATCAGTGACCAGACGCAGGTGCCCTTTGTGACAAGTATCACACCAGTCGTCGGTGACTTTGCTGTTGCACAGCAACCAGTTATTGTGGTCTTGAATGAAGGAACTCAGCTCAACGTGCAAGGCATCGTCAGTAATGACAAGCGATTTGTACGCCTGACATTGGTTCCGTTCTTCAGCCAAATCGGCAAGGTTGACACCTTCACTTACGAAGGGCGTCGTACAACGCAAAGTGCTAGCCGGCAGGAAGCAGATACCAACAACGATGGTACGATCAACGAAAGCGACGAACAGGAAACAGAAGACGTGATCGAAGGATCAACGGTTCAGTTACCTCAGTTCGCTTTCACGACGGTCAGTACGACGGTCAGCGTTCCTGACGGAGGTACCATCCTACTTGGTGGTATCAAGCGTCTTCGTGAGGGCCGATCTGAGCGTGGTATTCCTGTCCTCGGAAAGATCCCATACCTGAGTCGCTTGTTCCGCAATGTTTCCACTGGTCGTGAGGCTCAAAGCCTGATGCTTATGGTCACGCCGCGAATCATTATTCAGGAAGAGGAAGAAGAGCGTCAGACAGGATTCAATTCTGATCGACAGTAAGCTTCTTAATCCTTGTTGAAACGACAAAACGCCAGCGACCCAGTCGCTGGCGTTTTTTTATGGACTCCTGAATCACTCAGGTAGCATCTGCTTGGAGATGTTGGATAACCATCGCAACCGCCGCACTTGCCATCGGAGTGCTCATGCTTGCTGGACTACCTTTGTCAGCTGCTGCTTGGGCAGGTGCAAGCGGTATGTGCACGAAAAGACTCTTGGTCCTTAATCCGTAGGATTTTGAATAATGCTGACTCAGATACAGGGCAGCATTGCAGAGATACGTTCCCGCATGGTGAGAAATTTCACTCGGGATACCAGCAGCAACCAGTCCACGGTGGCAAGGCTCCAGAAGCAGGCCGGAACGGTAGGCTTCCGGAGCATTCGAGATCAGTGGTGACCCATTACTTCGAACGTTCAGGCCCACGGATTCCAGTTTGATGATTGTTGAACCGGGGGATTGGCCAAGGTGAATTGCGAAGTCAAAGTTTGACTGGAGATCCTTACGCAGATTTTCGCTCATTCGGCTGAGATCGACCGGATATCGTCGTGTCGTGATTTCCGCATCGCCATCGTACCAACGCGTCAGATCCGTCAGCGCCAGCCAACTCGAATTGGCTGGCCAGCGGTCGTAGGGCTCAAAGGCGGTTATCAGGATGCGGGTCACGAGGGCTCATTCAGGGCCGGAATTGCTCAAAACAGAAGACGAATGTCCAATCATAGTTCGAGAATTACCGCATGAGGCGGTCGATTTCCTGATTCGGCGACCCTATCAGTCTTTTTTCTTGACGATTTTGGCGGGCAGTTCTTGCCCCTTCTTGATGAATTTCATCGAGATCGAGTTGACGCAGTGGCGAGTGTTCTTGGCCGTCATTCGTTCTCCCTCGAATACGTGGCCAAGGTGTCCCTTGCAGTTGCTGCAAACAATTTCGACTCGATAGCCATCTTTATCGACCCGACGGATCACGGCACCCTCGATCTCGTCATCAAAACTTGGCCATCCACAATGGCTTTCAAATTTGTCCTCAGCCTTGTAAAGCTGGGCGTTGCACTGGCGGCAAATATAGGTGCCGGGGTCTTTGGTCATCGTATAACCACCAGGGCCAGCTGGTTCGGTCCCCTGATTCAGAATCACGTATGCCTCNCGCTGATTCANCTNGTTGTAGTCGTCGAAAATGATCTTTTGNGTCTGCTTNTTATCANCNGTCATCTTGGGNTTGCCCCCGGGGTTTCCTGCGGTCGCGTTATCGCGTGAGTTGGGTTGGTNTTCAATNCTTTTTAGGCACNTGGAAAGGTACGAGCGTGATCGATTGATTTCCGCCGTCACNGAGGCTGTGCTATCGAGGATCGGNAGACCCCGCGGAACAGGATGCATAAANATTTCGGTCCAGCCGCGGAACTTGATGTCNTTGAGTGCGGCCAGCAGCGGCNCAAAGTTGAGCCGACCTCTGCCNGGCATCTGCAGTAACTCGCGGGATTTGGGAAGNTTTTCCATGCAGCCCATGCCNTANTGCCAAGCATAAAAAATTGCCATTGAATCACCCAATGAGCGAATCAGGTCACTGAGAATGACCGAGTCCTGCGGCAGGTGGTACGGCGCGAGTGCAATTTTCAGATTGTCCGATGGACGTAATTCCATTAGCCACTTCAGAGAATCGGGCGACTCGATCAGGTTGTTTCCATGATTCTCAATTGCGATCGTGACGCCTGATTCCTCTGCCGCGGCCAGGTGCGGCTTCAACTTTTCTATGAATTGCCCGACGGCTGTTTTTAATGCTCTGCCTGTCAGCCCTCTGGGGCCTACCGCGCCAGTTACGATCGTCTTGCACCCGATCCGTTGTGCATAGCGAAACTCATCCGCGAGCCCAAACGGGCCAAGCTGATACTGCGTGATGCACTCAACAGATGTTTGGTTCTTTTTAAGCAGGGCAGAAAAAGCTGCTTCGCCCATCTCACTCGCCTGCTCACGCTGGTTCCCATGAACCTTGGGCCACAAGTCGATTCCACTGGCACCAATCTTCGAGACCTCAGGAAGAATCTCAGCCAGACTGCTGTAGCCATACATGCAGGAAGGCAACAGATAGTTGAGCTCAAATCGTTCGCCGTCTTCTGGTTTCGTGTCTTGGGCAAGGAGTTGCTGGCTTGTAGCGGTGGCCAAAGATAGGCCAGCGGCACCGGACACCAATGCCTGTCGACGATTCATTGCTGATTCAGAGGGCATGCTTACTTCGTATCCAGAATTTGAGGGGAGGAAGGTGGAGGTGTTGAGACATCCGGTTTCAAGAGTCGCCAAAGGAACTCAGGCGACGGACGCCCGGTAATTAGCTGTGACCTGAGTTTGAATCATGCTTGAGCGGGAACTGGGCGGAAATCCGAATCCCCGTTTTCAAACACTAAATTAACTCCACTCCATTATTAACAAGATTTTGTTGTCCTTCCACCGTCACGCATCAATTCTTCCGCCGTTACAGTAATAGCCGGCAAATATTGCGTCAGCCTGAAACCGACACATTGGGGACTTTGATGTACTACCGAGAGATGAAAATGCGTTTTTTATGGTTGCTCGTTTTATCGCTGGGGTGCAAAACTGCGGTCCTTGCTCAATCATCTGGATGGAATCAGTTTCTAGGGCCTGATCGGAACGGAGTTAGCCAGGAAACGGGTTTGCTGGCAAAATGGCCGACGCAGGGACTTGAGATCGCCTGGCGCGTCAATGGCGGGGTGGGCATGTCAGCTGTGGCCGTCGCCGAGGGGCGAGCCATCACCATGTGGAACTCAGATCGTGGGCAGGCGGTTGCAGCCCTCAGCATGAAGGATGGAGCATTGCTTTGGACTGCTTCAGTTGCTGCTAATTATGAGAACTCGATGGGCAATGGGCCTCGAGCAACGCCAACGATTGCGGGACAACAGGTTTTTGCCTACACAGGTGAAGGCATTCTGGTTTGCCTTGATGTCGCCACCGGAAAACAGCAGTGGAGCAAGTCGGTCGTACGAGAGATGGCAGGTCGCCCTGCCGAATATGGCATGGCCTGTTCACCGCTGGTTGTTGACGACATGGTCATTGTGACGGCAGGCGGTCAAGGTAAGGCAGTGGTTGCATTGGATAGGAAGAGCGGTGATGTCCGCTGGACTGCAGTGGATGGTTTGCCTGGTTATTCTTCGCCAGTTTTGCTGGAACTCTGTGGGGAGTCGCACGTTGTGGCTTTCACGGCCATTGGAGTCACGGGGCTCCGCCCGTCTGATGGTAAGAAACTATGGAGTTATCCTTTTCCAACGCCCTACGACTGTAACACGGCCACACCTATCGAAGTGGGCGGGAACATTTTTATTTCAGCAGGCGAAAATCATGGCTGCGTGATGCTTGGTGTGACGAAGCAGGCAGCAGGTTACGCCATTGATGAGGTGTGGGCATCTGTCGCTCCGAAAAGCGTGATGCGGAATGAGTGGCAGACATCCATTTTATTGGATGGCTACCTCTATGGATTTGACAATGTAGGAAGCGCGGGCCCAGTCACTCATCTGACGTGCATTCAGGCAGCAACAGGAAAAGTCGCTTGGACAAAGACTCGATTTGGGAAAGGGAACCTGATTGCAGCAGATGGAAAAATTTGGATCACGACTATGAAAGGCGAGTTGGTGTTGGTTGCTGCAACGCCAAAGGGTTATTCGGAGATCGGACGCCAAAAGCTCTTTTCTAAAACCCGGCAAAACGTCTCAATCGCTGACGGATTCGCATTGGTTCGTGATGATTCGCATGTGATTTGCATCAAAGTCAAGTAAGACACACTCTGTATGCTTTGCCAAAAAATGCGGACCACGATCGCAAGGACCTGATATCAGGTCCTTGCTCACAATCAGTCCTTGCTGCCCTGCCCTCTTCTGATCTTCTCGGGTAGAAGCAGTGACTTTTGGGCTAGTATTTCTACTCTGCCGCTACTTTTCACCAAGTTGGTGAATGGTGTTGTGGATCACTCTTCGGAATTCCTTTCCGTTTTGATCCTGTAACCGACAGGCAATTTCCATGCCCCACGTTGGAGCAACCTCTGGAATAGTGAGTCGAACCGTTTTCATGTCCGGCAGCAATTTCGCAGAAACGACTTCGAGCGGTCGTTCGTTGTAGTGCTTCGAGCCGTAATTCTTGGTTCTCTTCAGATCCCATGTCTTGATCTTATAGCGATCGGTATCCCCTACCGACTCGGGATTGATTGCCTCACTAAAAGTGATGTCAATCGTTTCTTTGGCAGCTTTCAGTTGAGTTGGCATGCTGACTGGATTTCCCTTGTAGCTGACCCGGAAGAGACCACCCTCCTCCTCTTGTCGGCTACCGGCCCATGAGAACATGCCGCCGAGGTAAAGCTGCCCGTCTGTCGGTGAAAACCGCCCGCGAATCATTCCCGTTGGCAGGTCGGGGATGGGCAATTGGCACATTCCACCTTGTGGTTGTCGCTCACCGTTGGGCGTGGACAGATGCTCGTGGGGAACGACATAGATTCGGCCGTAGCCATAGGACAGGTTTAGTAATTGACCATTCAAAGGGCCCCAGCTTTCGGTGTCGGCCCAGAGTAATTCGGCAGGTGATCGGTCAAACGCATTGGTAATCCAGCAAAGTGGTTGTTGCATCGCTTCATCGGAGGAGTCAGTCACATCGTGATAGCCGTACATGTTGCCATAGAAGCCACCGGGGCGAACCCAGTTGATGCGGTTCTTGGGGTTCCAATGCCCTTCTTGGTCCGTGACGATAAAGCTGCCGTCATCATTCAGGCAAACTCCATTTGCTGCCCTGAATCCGGTCGCAATGATGTCTGTTTTGCTGCCGTCTGCCGCGACTCGCAGTAGGGTTCCATGGTGTGGCACGACCGCCTTCAACGCGTGTCGTGCTGATTTGGCGTAGTACAGGTTTCCTTCGCTGTCACGTTGTAAGCCCATGGCAAACTCGTGGAAGTGCTCAGTCACTTGATGATCACTGTTGAGGCAACGGTAGTCGTCCATCTCGCCATCACCGTTGTTGTCCCCCAGTGATACGATCTGGTCACGGCATGTCACCAAGAGTCGCTCTTTGTCGACAAGGATTCCGAGGGGTTGGAACAGTCCGGTTGCAATTCGATGCCAACGAAGCGAACCATCAGGTTGGCCAAGAGTGTCGATTCCCTCGACCTTCCAGACATCGCCATCCCAGGTGCAAGCGGCAAGCGATTTTCCATCAGGATAAAAATCCATCCCAGTGATTCTTGTTCTTGCTCCCCAAGGATTTCCCTCAGGACGAACCAGTTCATCGACCAGCCAGGCTTCGGACTCAAACCACTTTTTCGCAGGCACATCGATAGCCGTCGTGTATTGGGCTGGCCCACCATGAGTGTAGACCTCAAGGTCCGTATCCAAGTCAGCAAGTTGTGTGTTGATGTCCGTCATCGCATCTTGGTCCACTGTCGAATCTGTGAACCAGACCGATCCCTTCAGAGAATCGCTGCCTTTTGTGAAAGTAAGAACCAGGCGATTATCTTGCAGACTAAACTGTGCCGCTTGTTCAAAACCTGGGGCAGCAACCAGCANGACGTTGTCNTCATGCTGGANCNTTGNTACTNCTGCCTCGACCTCAAGGGTCGCGTTGCTCGGCAGTTCCATTACTGACATGGNCAGTTCGGAATCGCGTGGGCCAANGTTGAGTGTCCGCACAAACGTNTNTNCATCGGGTGCCGACAGCGAANTCGGGTACTCGAGAATCGGAGTGTTTCCCACCGTGTAGCTCAAAATGACTTTGTCTTCGTAACGGTGAAGTCCCCGGAATTTTCCCCAGGCCGCTGGCAGTGGTCCGTATTTTCGCTTGTCTCTTCCCTCCACCCTTTGATTGTCTTCAAATGAGCGAGTCGCTGGGTTGGCCCAACCAGGACCGGTTGAATTGATCGCGTGTAGATCACCATTGGCTCGCAAGTGCACGCCGTGGCGTCCATTGAATTGAATGCCATTCCAGTCAAGGAATTTGCCACTCCATGCCGCTGCCATCCGCAGTGTGTCATGCTCAAAGGCCATCCATCTGGAGCCGCGGACGACTCCGCCAGGGCCTTCATCCACGCGTATGGCGATAGCTTTTTGTGCAATGTTTTTGCCGCCATTTCCAAACTCGATGGTGGTCGCCAGCATCGGGCCATAATCCATGGTGATCCATGGTTTTATCTCCGTGGGTTCGGGACCTCGTGAATCACCGCTAGGTAGGCTTGCCAGGTATCTGTCAGTGATTGCAGCGTACTGGGCCGGGTTTTGGCTCCGCAAAAAATGCTCTCTGATGTAATGTATGACATCGTATTTTTGCTGTGGGACCATCCATGTTTGTGGCACCATCAAGCCGCCACCATGAGTCAATGTTTGGTACATGGAATGGGGGTCATTGCCAAACTTGAATTGACCACTCGCAAATCGCAGTGATGTGGGTAGAGATCCAGGCTTTTCAATTGTCCCATGACAATTGACGCACAGTCCTTGGTAAATGGCCTGCCCACGTTTCAGGGAAGCGTTGTTCCAGTCTGAGATCATTCCCTCGTGATCGATCTCGGATTCGTATTCCGGGATTTTGAGTTTTAAGTCTTCTTCGGATGGTTGCAGTTTTGCTGCCAGTTTTTGGCCACCATCACGAATGGCTATCAGGTAGGAAACCAAGTCAAGAAACTCTTGCCGTTGACGTAGCGAGTTGACTTGCCCTGATGGCATCACTGATACTTCGCCCTTCTTTTCTGCTTCGATATCATCGATAAGAATATTTACGGTCGCCGCCTCACCTGGTCCGGTTTGCAGAGCAAGGTTCTCGTTGGTTCGTTTCAATTCGATCCCGACAAATGTCCGCCCATCGGCGGTCAGGACTTGGATGTTTTGGTACTCAGGTTCGATGTGAGCAGACGGTTTTAGCACCGAGCGAACAAGATGTTCATCATCTACTTTGCGTTTCCAAACGCTGAGGTTTGGGCCAAATCCGGTCTTGTCGATGGTCGAGTGGCACTTGGCACAGCCGGTCCCCGGCGAGTGAAAGATGATCGCGCCTCGTGTTGGGTTTCCTTTTTCTCTTGCGTCGGCCGCAATGTCAGCAAGTGGTTCGGCCAGCAACGCCTTTTCCATGACTTGACCTTGTGCATCTGCTGACTGGCACAATGCCAAACACAGGCCACAGGCCAACAAAACAGGAATGAGCAACTCACATGGGAGCGTCAGCGATTTGATGAGGTAGGTTTTGATCATTTCGTGTTCATGTAGGGGGTGAATCAACTGCTTGGATTATAAGCGGCATTTCACGATTGATTGGCGGGGTTGGTGCGGGCAGGCAGGCAATTAAGAAGAAATCTGATTAAACTGGATCAAAATCTATTTCAACTACACTTTGCCACGAAGTTTCCATGTCGCTTTTGCCACGCCGACTGATCGCGATTTTTATCGTTACCACCATGACCTGTGCGGTGATGTCGCAACCGCCGGGCAATCGGCGTAATGCGAAGCCACCAACGCCGCCAAAGAAACCGGCGTTACCGAACGATCCACAACTTCTTGATCTCCATAAAGAATTTGTCCTCAAAGCTGAAAAACTGGCAGTCGAGTACGAACGCAAAAAACAGTTTGATAAGGCTCGTGAAGTTTATGAATCGATGGTGCGTTTGGTTCCAAACTTTGCTTCGGCAGAAGCCGGTTTGCAACGGATTTTGGGTAATCAGAGGATTCAGGACCGTAAATTGGTCACGGTTGAAGCAAACCAGATGTGGCAGGACTCAGGAGTGAATCTGCAAGCCGATATGCCCGTCCATACGGAAGTCAAGGGAAGTTGGAAGGTCGTGTACGAAACAGGACCAAAAGGCATTGAGATTCCGAAAGAATTCCAGCAACGTGATGGTCGTATCAAGCTTGGGTCCCTGATTGGGGTGGTAGTGACCTCACCAACTGAACTCAAAGACGCAAGACCCTTCCCGGTAGAGCATGGTAAGAATTTTACCGCCAATAAAACCGGGCGTCTGTTTCTGCGAATGTTTGACGTCGACCACACCGATAATGAAGGCAAGATGCTGGTTCTGATTCAGAGCACCTTTGCCAACTGAATAGATTCTCATCATCCATGATGCAATAAATCCAATTTTGATGTGAGTGGCAAAAATGGACAGCACAGAATCAGGGGCCATGAGCCAACCCACTGGGCGACTGAGTAGCGTGGTTGGCAGTTATTGTTGGCTAATGCTTGGTTGCCTGACTCTCTGCACTGTCCTCACGTTCTTTTTCAGTCAGTTTTGGATTGCTGATTTATTTGCAAATCTGAGGGTGCAGTTGGTACTTGTCGGTTTGACAGTGCTGCTTGTTGGCTTGTTTTTACATCAGTGGCGTCTCGTCCTGCTTGCTTGTGTCGTGCTTGCACTGCATCTGCCGTGGTTTGCCACGGCCTTTCCTTCAGTAGCCAAACGCGAAAGTGTTGGACATCTTGTGACTGTGACGTCCGTTAACGTACTGAGCGAGAACGTTCAGCATGATCGTGTGATTGCTGATTTGGTCGAAGCTAATCCTGATGTCATTGCTGTATTGGAGCTCACATCAGCTTTGGATCAGAAGCTAAGGCAGGACCTTCCAGAGTATCGGCACGCGATTACTCGTTCTGAAAATGAAGGGAACTTTGGTGTCGGTGTTTACTCGAAGTATCCTTTGGCAAATACAGAATTCTTTGAGTCCGTTGATGCGATCGAATCCATCGCGGTGACCGTTGTGGTTGATCAGGTGGGCGGCACTATCCAGAAATTTCGCCTCTTCGTGACTCATCCTCTGCCACCTATCAATGCTGCTCTTTTTGAAAAACGGAATCGACAGCTCGAAGATGTGGCTGATCGAATTCATGAGTTTCGTCAACAAGCTTCTGGAATTCCAATTGTGCTGCTAGGGGATTTGAATTTAACGCCTTGGTCACCCTGGTTTCTGGAATTGCAATCGCGAAGTGGTCTGGTGCGTGGTATCAGCAATTTCACTCTTGAGCCTACTTGGTATCGGTTTCCGATGTTTCCATTCGGTCTGATTCTAGACCATGGCTTGATTGAGCCATCGCTGGTTTGCACTGACTTTCAGGTGGGGAAGCCGATGGGATCGGATCATCGCTCAATCACCCTCCGGATTGCATCAGCAGATTAATCACTTGCAGGTACTTCTTTTTCCAGTTCATGTTTCTCAATCTGTGTTGGGCGTGTCTGTGCTATAGCTGGTAGGCGGATGTGCAAGGTGCCGCGGATTTTGAATTACTTGCCGCTACATCCCTTGGCTGTCATTGTGATTCAATGTTTGCGTGGAATTGCGTTTCGTTGGGAAGGACCAATTCTTTGGAGGTTGCAGCATCGTCTGCCTTTTCCTGTTTGGGTTGTCCCCTGAGGATCATCAAAACGGATACGCTGACCAAGGCAACAGCGACAATACCTTTGAATCGGGTTGGCGAGATTTGTCGACTCGCGAGCACGCCCGCCTGCACACCCACGATTGATAGGGTTGCTAGAGTCAGAATGGCGTCGCCTGAATCAACCGTCACATGCCCACGTAGAAACAGCAGGCCGACTTTGTAGAGTGCAATGATGATCAGGCATTGCGTAATGAACGCTTTGAATCGGTTCTGTGGCCATTCTTGCTTCAACCCGAAGGCTGCGATGGGAGGACCCGCAATGCTTACTGCACCAGCCAGAAAGCCCCCGGTGGCGCCGGCGATAAAGCACGGGATCGATTGCTTTTCTCCGATCGTTTCGGAGTCATGTTTTCGAAGACTCATCCACACCATCCCGAGTATGCCCACACCTGTACCTCGTACCAACCAATCGAGTGGAAGAAGTTCAAACAGGACAAAACCCAACGGAAGAAAAATGGCAGCTCCCAGTAAGGCTGGCCGAAGCGATTTCCAGTCGGCCCCGTCTCGATAGGCCCATGCCGCCATGAACAGCATGGGAATGCTGCTGATCGATACGATCACGTGGGCAGATCGTCCATCGACAAAAAATGGTAACAGAGCGATGGCGACAATTCCAAAGCCAAATCCAATGGCGCTATGGATAAAGCCAGCGAAGAAAGCGATCGCTGCAAGGATTACGAGCAGGGTGAAGTCAATCTCCACTACTCAGGTAACTCCTCACCCCGTGTTTCTTTTCCAAACAGCACAACGACTGCTCCAAGTAGGTACAGAGGCGATAATAAAAGTGCTTGCGATTCGGGTTCAATCTTGATTGCAAAACCAAACACTAAAAATGCTGCTGCTGTACCAAGTCGGCCCATGTTGAAACAAAAACCTGCTCCAGTGCCCCGCATGCGAGTTGGGTAAAGTTCAGGAAAATAAACCGCGTATCCGGCATGCATGCCGAGGGTAAAGAATCCAAACACAGGAAGTGTGATCGCAAGTAACGTCGGCGAGGTGTTTTGTGGTATCAGATACAGGAACATCAGTAGGACCATGCCGAATGCGACGACTTGGTAAAGAACAAATGCTCCTCTTCTGCCAAGTTTGGTTGAGATCCATCCGAATAGTACCAAACCCAGGCCACCACCAATCGTGTTCAGCGTCATGCTGAGCATTTCTGCGCGTTTGATTCTTGGTTTGTTTTGCTTGAGAATTTCCTGTTTTTTCTCGTTGTAGCTCTCTTGGGCCTGTGGAGATGCATCGTCATCAGGTGGAGTGAGATTCGCTTCCTGAATCACATCCTGTTGAGCACGTCTCAGCAATGCATTTTTCCCGTAGATGTGAATTCCCCAGAAAGTGACCAAGCCAATGGTAGCCAGTGAGACACCCACCACGGTGGCACGCAGATTATCTTTGGAAAACAGGTCTAGTAGTCGGCCCGTGGCTTGATTGGCATCGGTTGCGGCACGTTCTTTGGCTCGTTGCCACGATTCTGGCTCTCTGAGTTTCCAGCGAATCCAGACAGTCAGAAGAGCGGGGAGTACGCCAATGGCAAAGCCGATCCGCCAGCCCTCCCAGCCAGCATCAGCCAGTTGTGCATTCAGTGCCGGATTGCCAATCAACATCGCAATGGTGGCAGCAGCCAGCAACGTGCCAAATACGCTTGACGCGTGGAAGATTGAACTCATCACAGGTCGGGACCGCGTTGGCATGACCTCCGCGACCATGGCAGACGCAACGGCCCATTCACCACCCACGCCCATGGCAACCAGAAAACGCAACAGCACCATTTGCCAAGGAGCTTGCGCAAACGCGCTCAGGCAGGTGAACAGTGAATAGAAAAGGATTGTGTAAATCATCGTCTTGGAGCGACCGATTCGATCGCTAACGACACCAAAAAAGACGCCGCCCACCGCACCACCTAAAAGGAAAAATCCAAAGGCAACGTTGTTCCAGGCAGTGACCGTCTCGTTGTAGGACTCGAACCCAAGCAACGCGGGCATGGCATCGCGCATCGAAGCGACAAAAATCTGACCTTCAAAGACGTCGAAGACCCATCCCAACGATGCAATCAGTAGCACGAGCCATTGGTATTTGGTTATCCCTTCGTACCACTTCAGTCTTGATTCGTCGTTACTCATGGCGGGCTGGGCTGGGTTGAGGGAAAGTTGGGGGAGAAGGTAAAGGTGTGCCGACTTGGCAATTGATGGCGAAAGTTTGTGTCTGCATTTCGGCGAGCGACGCCACTACTTTTCGTTTGCCTTGGAACGGTCGGCGAGCATGCATGGCAATTGTGTTGTCGATCAACGCAATGTCTCCTGCCTGCCATTCGAGATCGAATGCAAGTTCTTCTGCCATTTCAGTAGCTGCTAGCACCGCTTCGGGATCGACTGGGGTGCCGTCTCCGTGCTGAATCGCTTTGGATGGGTCATTGCGATTATCTTTCCAGCCGCTGAATGCGGCAATCAACTGATTGAAGAAGACTTTTCGTCCGTCAGATGCTTCCATCACGGCTGGAAGAGGCGGGGATGTTGATTTGAGGCAGCCATCGGTTTGCCATTGCCAGGAATACCCTAGTTCGGCGAGTCGGCGTTCCGCCGCGTCTCGACTATCGACGCCGAGCGTGCTTCGCCAGCTTCGCCCCATGCCCGAGTTGGCATCATCATCATCCGGCATGACGTTGATGTAACGAAGCCCTTTCTCCTCACACGCATCGGCGAATTGAGGATGGGTTTCCTGAATGCGTTCATATAAGACATCCGAGCGGCACAAGGGTGTCGCACCACCCTGGTCTGCGGCAACTTCACAACTGAAAAAAATCCAGCGAGGGTAGAGTGGTGTCTGTGCCATCTCGTGATGGAAGAATATGCGTACTTCGGAAGGTGCTTCGTTAGCAGAAAATACCCTGTCCGTTCGGTTGATTCGAACCGCATTGGAAAGCGATTTTTTGTAGGGGAAATTATTCAGCTCGAGAGCGGAAACCATCGCATCAAAATCAACTGCATCTGCGATAGGGAAATCTCGCAACAGAACGGCACCATGTTTGTTGGCAAGAATCAACAACTCGGCCTTCTGTCTGTTAGTCCATGCGACTGAATCGGCCAATGATGCTTCGCTGTCCTGACAAAACAGTGCGTAAGGAAATACGGTTTCCCCATGCTGCTGTTGTTTTTCTATAGCGACCGCGACTGGAGACAGTTCACTCATTGATTCGATCACTCATAAATTGGAAAGAAAGTATTGAATGCTGGTTCACAGAAATCACCAGGATCATTGAAACGCCGGTTTCGGTTCAGTCCAGCGATGGATGACATTTCCTCGTTGGTGAGCTCAAAATCATGAATCGCGATGTTTTCCTTCAGGCGTTCAAGGTTGCATGTCTTTGGCACTACCGCAGTGCCACGTTGAACTCCCCAACGCAACAGCACTTGGGCGGGTGAACGCTGATGCTGCGAGGCGATGCCTTTGATTAACTCATTTTCCAAGAGCGATTCGTTGGCTTCGGCCATGTTCAATTGGAAATACGACTGAGCACCAAGAGGTGAGAAGGCCGTTACACCGATGTTGGACTCGTGGCAGAATCGCGTCAGTTTTTCCTGAGTCAGGTAGGGGTGCATTTCAATTTGCAGCATGGCCGGTGGTACGTCAGCCTGATTCAGCAGGTCCCGCAACAACGAACAGCCGAAATTGCACACACCGATTTCCTTGACGAGGCCCGCCTTGACGAGTTCTTCCATTGCCCGCCATGTTTCAATGATGGGAACGCGGTCAGCTTCGACTATGGGGTGCTCCACATCTGGGTCAGTGAACCAGCCAGGTGGATAGCGGGTTTCGATAGGAACGTGTTTTTGGGCGATCGGGAAATGCACTAAGTACAGATCCAGGTAGTCGACTTGCAAATCCTTCAATGATTTTTCCAGAGCCGGACGGACATGCTCTTTGCGGTGGTAGGTGTTCCAAAGTTTCGATGTGATCCAGAGGTCCTCGCGGTTCACGCTTCCCTTCGAGAGTGCTGCGGTCAAGCCTTCGCCCGTTTGCACCTCGTTGCCGTAGTCGCATGCGCTGTCAAAGTGTCGGTATCCGCACTCGATTGCGTTTTCGACGACTTGAGCGGTCGATTCCTGTTCGATTTTCCAAAGGCCTAGGCCGACGGATGGTACTTCTCGCCCACTCGCAAGTTGGATCATTTCCTGTCCGATGACTGCGTCTCCCATGTTGTATCAACGCCGTGCGGTTGCAATGCACAGCTCGGATGCAAATATCTTGCGATAATGTAACGGATCACGGGTCATTTGAGGGATGCGGGGTAGCGATTTGTCGTTAGCCTTGCCGGTGAGTTGTTTTGATAAACTGAGGGCTTTAAGTCACGCGTGGTTAGTCCGCTGTATCCCGGTTGGTCGAGTTTTCAATGAGATGGTTGGCGTTTTGGTTCTTGTTGGTTAGTGTCTGGACGCCAGTCTGTTTTTCACAACAGTTGGCAGAACCGCTGTTAGAAAAACGGGGTTTTTTGTCGCCCGGCGAATTGAAGTCAGCTGGCTTTGTCCCCTTGTTTACGGGGGAAGATTTGTCGCGTTGGAGAGTTGAGGAAGGGCATCAAGGTCACTGGCAGGTGAAGGATGGTGTCCTGAAATACGACGGCAAAGCTGAGCAAAAGAGTAGTTTTGAAAAAAGCCTCTGGACACGGGACGCATTTGGCGACGTGGAGTTTTACGTCGAGTGGTGTTTGTCGGCGGAACCACGCATGAAAGATCATCCGATTGTGTTGTGGAATGGTGATTTTCTGAGAGATTCAAAGGGAGCAAGAATCACTCGTCCGCATTTGGATGCAGGTGACAGTGGAATCTATTTTCGGGGTCACTTTCCATGCCAAGCCAATATTTGGAGCCAAGTTTTGGGGTCTGGTGAAGTCAACGGCTATCGGACGAATCGCAAATTGCCAGTCAAGTTGCGACAATCATGCTTGCCCTTCAAAAATGCTGACCATCCTCTGGGTGATTGGAACGTCTTTCGAATACGGTTACAAAATGAGCGGATGTCGGTGAATCTGAACGGTCACTCGGTTTTGCAAACCGAACCGTTGCCCGACTTGCCCAAGTCTGGGCCAATAGGCTTACAGCATCATGGGGATCCAATCGAGTTTCGAAACATATGGGTAAAGGGATTGGCAGCCAATGAGTGATGGTAATGTACGAGCTGGCTTGGTGGGTTTTGGTGCTTGGGGACAGCATCATGCCAACGCTATTAAGGTGACTGAGGGTGTGGATCTCGTGGCTATCGCGGCCCGCAGTGATTCGTCAACCGCCGCCGCCAAAGAAGCTTATCCCGATGCGGATGTGTACAGTGACTTCAACGAGCTGATTGCTCGTGATGATCTGGATTTTATCGATGTGGCTGTTCCCAGCCACTTGCACCATGCGGTAGCAACAGCGGTGCTTGGGTCAGGGAAACACCTGCTGCTGGAAAAACCCATGGGAGTGTCGCTCGAAGAATGTGACGACATGATTCGCCTGGCAAATGACAACAAGTGTTTATTTGCAGTCGGGCATGAGTTGCGTTTGTCATCCATGTGGGGCAAAGCAAAATCAATGATTGATGAAGGGTTTATCGGCGACCCGTTGTATGCGTTGGTGGAATTGTCACGGAATCCTTACCGTCAGGGAGCAGACGGCTGGCGCTACGACATTGATCGCGTGGGCAGCTGGATTCTTGAAGAACCGATCCATTTCTTTGATCTCGCGCGCTGGTACCTCGAGGCGGCTGGGCAACCTGAGGGTATTTATGCCACCGCAAATTCGCGTCAACCAGATCACCCGGAATTGCATGATAATTTCAGTGCCGTCATGCATTTCACTGATGGTGCTTATGCCGTTGTCTCGCAAACGTTGGCGGCATTTGAACACCACCAAACCATTAAGATTACTGGTACGAAGGGAGCACTGTGGGCATCTTGGAGTGGTGCGATGGATCGTACACGCCATCCAACTTTCTCATTGCGGGCATTCAATGGTGGTGAGGTTGTCAATGTGTCCATTGACAAGCCCACAGGAGAGCTCTTCGAGTTAGAGGATCAGATCGC
>PAUV01000103.1 GCA_002712845.1 Rhodopirellula sp.
TCGGCTTTTAGTTTGCACGTCGAATCATCTGTATTCTGTCCGAGCGAAATGGAGCATGCCGGACAGAGAGTGGGCCCCCACTGAACACCGTTCATCACGCCCTGTTTATCACACGCCGTTCATCAAGGCCGATTCTGGCGTCGAGGCAGTGCTGGAAGTTGTCCCCCTGAGGCTAATTCTTCAAGTTAGGGGGCCAGCAAAGGATTGGTGCCCGAACAGCATGAGAAGTTTGGTAAACTTTGAGCTTCTCCGTCCTGTTACCCGGATTCAAGATGTATTCCATGGTATTTGCCGCAGATTTTTCCCCTGTCCGACTTATGTCTTCCAAGACAAGTTTGTGTTGTCTGCAGGTTCGTATTGTCGCCGTCCTTTCTGCCCTGTTTCTCATCGTGCTCATGCAGTCCCAGGTCGCTTTGGCCAAAGACGCGGGGTTTCGAGCAGGTGTGAGATTTCTTGATCCGACTTCTGCGGAGGTTCGCTGGGAGTCGGCACAGGCAGGGCCTTCTTCGGTTGCCTTCGGTTTGACCCGTAAACTTGGTGAAATCGTTGAGTCGGTGGAGAATGGAACCAGTCACCGTGTCGTTTTAAATGATCTGAAGCTGGGGCAAACGTATTACTATCGAATAGGCACAACGCAGAATGGCAAACTGCTGCTGAGCCCATTTTTTGAATTTGACATGCGGATGAATTATGCACCGCCCCTGCTCCCGAGTTTCAGAGACCCTGCAAACAGAGACCCTGCAAACGCGGTTGCCGATGGACTTGTCTCGGATGATATTTTGGATGTTTTGGTTAAACAATTGAATCATGCTGGCGGCTTCGCCGTTGTCAGCCAGGACCAATCGAAATCTTGGGCAGCGGCTTTGGCTGCTCGCACTGCGATGACGGTCATTGCCTCATGCTGGGACGAAGCGGAGATGCGGCGACTTCGCAAACAGTGGTATGAGGCAGGTGTTTATGGTGTACGCCTCACCGCACAGCAAGCCGGTGACGTTCCCAATGACTTTGCCAATCTGGTGATTTGTTCAGCTTCCAAAATTGGTGATTGTAAAAGGCTTGTTGCGAAGTCGGGAGCGATTGTTTGTGTCGGAAAACCTCCAAGCGAATCCGGAAGTGAGTGGGCCGCACTGGGCCCGGGTGTCTGGCTTCAAAACTTGAACAAAGTGTCTGAGCTTGCTGAGTGGGGCCATCAGTATGGATCGCCGGCCAACCAGTCCTTTGCGGGGGAGTCTCTGGGTGGGGCTGATGAGGCGGGAGAATTAGAGGTGCGTTGGCTTGGCAGGCCGGGGGCAGACTTTGGAATCGACCGGAATCCTCGAATGCCTGCTCCGCTTGCCGTCGGGGGACGCTTGTTTCACCAAGGGATGAATCGAATGGTAGCTTTGGATGCGTTCAATGGAGCCATCCTTTGGTCGCTCGAAATTCCTGATTTACGGCGAGTCAATATTCCGAGAGATTGCGGCAATTGGTGTGCTGATCGTGATCGGGTCTATGCTGCTACTCACAATTGCCTTTGGATCATTGATGCGGCTACCGGTGAAATGCTTAATACCCTGCGACTTCCCGAGCCATTCAACGCAGAGCATGAATGGGGGTTTGTTGCCGTCACAGACGACATGGTGGTTGGTTCCGCGGTTAAGGGGGAAAGTATCTACCAAGACTATTGGCAGAAGGCCGCGTGGTACGACGGAAAAGATGACGCAGCTACAGCGAAGATCTGTGCTGATTCGATCATCGCCTATGACAAAAAATATGGCGACGTGCTTTGGCAATATGACATGGATGCAGGGGTGCAGGCGACCATCACGATCGTAAAGGACTCAATCTACTTCGTTGAGGTTAACGACCCAAAGTTACGTAGTTCCAAAAGTGGGAAATTGACAAATCAACAAATCTGGAAAGATGCATCTGTCGTTTGTCTGGACCGTAAGACGGGGAAGCCACGATGGAAAAAACCAGTTGCAGCTCAGGCAGCTGATCAAGTAGTGGCCTTTGGGTTGGCTGATGATGATCAATTTGTGCTGCAGTCTTCCTCTGGCAACCAATTTCATTTTGCGTCTTATGCCGCCGGAAATGGAGAGCCGCTTTGGAGTCGCGATGTGAATTGGCCAGAAAATCATCACGGTGCTCATATGCAGCACGCTGTGTTGATGGGTGGCAAGCTGTTTGTGCAACCGCACATCCTTGACGCCACGACCGGAGAGACAATTCAGACTGGAACCTTGGGAAAACGCCGTGGTTGTGCCACTCCGATCGGAACAGGAGAAGCAATTCTGTATCGAGGTGGTACAGGCCCGCTGTCGCTGTGGTCAATTGACCAAGGAAAACGAACCGAATTTACACGTCTAAGGCCCAGTTGTTGGCTGAGCACGATACCAGCCCAGGGCATGTTGTTCTCTCCCGAAGCGGGTGGAGGTTGTTCGTGTGGAGGCTGGATGGAATGTTCCATTGGTTTTGGACCGCGTAGGCCTGCATCTGGTCCTGCTCAGACCAGCGGAACCAACGGTCAGCAGGGAGTGGGAAAATGAACGTGCTGAGTCAGAAAATGAAGCAACTTTCAACAGTACGAGTCCTGCCTTGGCTATTCGGGCTGATGGTGGTGTTTTACGCCTCGGTTCTGGTCGCTCAGTCCGATGCTGAATCGGGTGACGCGGTTGTCGCCGGTGGTACTGCGATGGGATGGAAAACATACCGACACGATAATCGTCGCAGTGGCGTTACCTCATCAGGGCTGGATTTCCCGTTAACCAGCAGGTGGGTTCATCGTTCTCCGTTGCCACCGCAAATGGCGTGGACCGGTCCGGCCAAATGGGATGCCTATTCAGGCAATAGCGGCTTGCAGTCGATGAGAAATTTCGATCCCTGTTTTTATGTGACGTCTGATGGAGAATCGGTTTTTTTTGGGTCATCAGCTGACGATGCGATCCACTCACTTGATTTGAAAAGTGGTAAAGAAAAATGGGTTCACTTTACCGGTGCAGCGGTTCGTTTGCCTCCNACGATTGCGAGTGGGAATCTGTACTTCGGCTCGGATGATGGTTTTGCCTATTGCTGCGATAAAGCATCGGGTGAGCTGATTTGGCGTACGAGAGCTGCAACCGGAAATCGGCACATCACCAGCAATCGTAAATTGATGTCGTTGTGGCCAGTTCGTACGGGTGTATTGGTGGAGGGGAAGCAAGCGGTCTTTGCTGGCTCACTCGTGCCATGGGAAAAATCGTACTTGTGCTCTGTTGATGCACTTTCTGGTGGGGTGGAAAGCGAGCAGGGGTTTCGTCGAGAACTCGCGAACGTGACGTTGCAGGGTGCACTACTGTCATCATCGAAAAAGTTGTTTGTGCCCCAAGGACGTGCCGCACCCCTCGCCTTTGACAGGAANGATGGGACGCCACGNGGAAAAATCGGCGAGGCAGGCGGTGTCTTCTGCATCCTTTCGGAGGATGACATGCTTTTCGCTGGTCCGCCGCATCAAAAGGAAAAGGATGATCAGATACGCGTTGCCGATCTCGATTCGAATGCATCGGTAGCGTCGTTCACNGGAACTAATCGGATTTTAGTCGCAGGTGACCTTGCCTGGCTGGCAACTGATGGNANNTTAAAATGCCTTNATCGCAGTCAAAATGTGCAAGCTCAGGATAAGATTCGAAAAATTCAGAATGACCTGAAAAAGAAAACGATCACTGCGGAGCAGGCAAAGCCGCTACTTCAAGAAGCTCAAAAACAATTGAAGGATGCGTGGCAGTGGGAAGTCGAATCAGATGTGCCATTNGACATGGTGAAGGCAGGNGACGCCGTAATCGTNGGGCTAAACGGCAGTGTGNGTGCTTACTCCGCGGTTGATGGGAAGCTGCTTTGGCAGGCGGATTTGGCTGGGACTGCACATGGCTTGGCAATCGTCGACGNGATGCTGATTGTCAGTACTGACCTCGGTCACATTCATGCTTTTGCCACAGTTGAATGAGTGCCNNTTCAGTGAGTNNCNGTTCAGTGANTAACGGCGTACTCAGCGTTCGCGTGGGAGATCATTGATGGAACGATCGAAATACTCATTCACTGTTCGAAAGTGTTTGCTACTGCTAGTGGTCTTGGTGATTATTCCTGCCTCCGCGTTCGCGTGCAAAGTGCCGGTTTTTCGGTACGCTTTGGAGCGATGGGATGTAGATCGATACACCATGGTTGTCATGCTCAATGGGGAGCCGGAGGAGCAGATTGCCCAAGCGATCAAGCGTGTTACCGAAGTCAGCGCAACTGATGCAGCCAATGTTGAAGTGCAGGTCATTGATGTCGCGACACTCTCTCCACAGCAGCAGTGGCAACTGGAAGACTTTGACCCCGCTGTTGAAACACCTCACCTGCAGGTTTTTTATCCAGAGCGAAAGGGTCAACGGAAACTCTGTTGGGAAGGTGCCTTCACGAGCTCGGTACTCGATGCTTGGCTCAGTTCTCCTCTACGCTCCAAGGTCGCTGACAAATTAGTTGCCGGAGCTTCTGCTGTTTTTGTTCTGGTTGAGTGTGAGGATGCAGAACTNAATAATAAGGTTGCTGCAACCGTGCGTCTCGGTGTGCAGCAGGCGATGGCGGAAATAAGTATTCCTGAGGGAGTTATTCCACGATTTGGGGCGAATGAGTATCTGCAGCAGCATCCTGAGGCGTCGCTTGACGATGTCCTGCGTTGTGATGTGCCGCTGAAAGTNGATTTTGAAATCGCTCGACTGGCGTTTGACGACCAGGATGAGGAAGCTTTGAGAGCNATGGGGAGCGGCTTAGCTACTTCTTCCTCTGGGCCATGGTTGATTCCGATTTTTGGAAGAGGCCGAATGCTTGATGCAATTGACGCAAAGGAATTGTCGTCACAGACGGTCATGAACGCGTGCCAGTACATGGTGGGTGAATGTAGTTGCACAGTAAAGACACAGAATCCCGGAGTGGATTTGTTGATGGCAGCNAACTGGAGCGNAGCATTGGGTGGAGATACGGTGGTTATCGTTGACACACAAGCAGACTTATCTCCACAGCTCGTTGAGATTCCCCGGGGAACGACAGCAGATTCCCCTGCTAAGTCCCTGCAGTCTGGTGCTGCCATCCAACTGTCGGAGGATCAAGTCGCGGAGGATCAGGCTGCTTCCGATGAACCGCAGTCAGCGGCCAGCAAAGCAGCGGCCAGCAAAGCAGCGGCCAGCAAAGCAGCGGCCAGCAAAGCAGCGGCCACCGATGCAACGGCTGACAATGTTGGGTTGAACAAGCCGGTAGCTAATGGATGGAAGTCGGGGGGCGTGTTGATATTTGTTTTAGCTGGTGTGGGAATTGTGGCGATTTGGTTGGTTGGTCGGTCGCGCAAGGGGTGAAATCGCTCTAGATTTTGGGTAACCAAAGTGTGGCGTCGGTGGTGCGTTGACCCTTTCTTTTTGCTTTCACCCGAACGTAGGGAGCGATGTAGCTGGCTCGATCAGCGAATGTTCCTGCTTGAGCATCTTTTTGGGCGTGCATCGGTTCGCTTAGATCTTCGATGACAAATCCAGCCCGGCACATGCCACCAATGATTTCTTCCCAGCGATGCAGGAACTCGACCGCACCAGATTCGCGTAATCGACGACTATTGGTGCTGGTTGAGGCGACAGCCGGGACGTGAGAGTCACGGTAATAGCGGTTTTGGATTTGGTAGTTTCCATCGACGGGGTCTACAGTTGCTTGCAGGCTGGTCGGTTGCTTGTGTTGGCTGACGTAGATGCCTTCTGATCGCAGGACGCGTGCGACCTCCAAGAAGACGGGTTGAATGTTGGGCAGGTAGCAGGTGCTGACGGGATGAATGACGATGTCGAACTCGCCATCTCGAAGCATGGAGAGCTGGTCCATGGAGGTTTCGAAGAGACGAATCGAATAGCCCCTTTCTGCGGCTACACGGCGATCAAGTTCAAGCATGGCACCGCTGATATCGACGACGGTGACGTTGGCTCCCGCGGCTGCATAGAGCGAGCTTTGTCGCCCTCCGCCTGCCGCCAGACAGAGCAGATTACGGCCTTGGATTGACTCACCCAGCCAGCCGGCGGCATCGACTGTAGCCAGCGGGTCCCTGAGTTCTTCGTCCTTAGCAGGCCTGCAGAGGGGGGAGTCAGCTGCCGCCATGGCATCGTAGACTTGGCGATTTTGGCGAAGAATTTCACGTTGATCCATGCTGTGAATGATAATCAGTGGGAAAAATAGAGGCTTTTTAAGGCAGGAATTGGCATGGAATCACCCGTTTTGTGTACCAAAACGCAGCTTTTTTCCACTTTCGGGAACTTTGCGCGACCCCGTAGCATCTCAATCCCTGTCAGCTGTAACGGACGTGGCTGATTGTAGTTATTATGCCTCGACTGTACGTTTTGCGCAGTTGGGGTTCCACATGGAGCTTGCCCGAGAATCGCGGCGACACGGTTTAACAAAATGTCACTCCCACCAGCACTTATCGATCAATTGCTCACAGGCTACTTGGACGAAGTCCTTTCCGCCGACGAGCTCGCTCGTGTTGAGACGCTCTTGGAAACTGAGCCCTCGATTGCCCAGGAGTTGGCAAAGCTTCAAGAACTGAGATCGGCACTGAGAGCTGTTGCTTTAGCTGACAGCGATATTCGCTTGGATACTGGATTTGCCGAACGCGTGCTTGATGAAGCCGTTCTTCGAGCACGCTCCGAAGGCGTTTCTGGCGAGCATCCGCTGTTGCGAATCGATAACCAGCCGGTTGTTAATGCTACTGCGGCATCGGACTCATCGACGTGGCGAATTGCAGCGGTCATGGTTGGGTTAGCTGCGTCCATCGCGCTCGCCGTCTTTCTGCTGCGTTCAGAGGAAGAACGCGAGATTGGAGATTCAAATCCCCAGATCGCTCAGGTGAATCCAAATACGCCCGTGCCGGGCAATCCAGACGACATCAAACAGCAGCCTGGTCCTGCCAGTGCGATTGCATCAATGCCATCGGGTAACCCGGGCGTTGATCGCATGACCGAATCACCAGACGTCGAGAAGCCGATAGAAGACGGACTCCAGAGCCCTCAGGTAGATGAAAATTCAGTTGCAGCGATGCCGGAATCAGGCACCAAGCCAAATGAGCTTTCGCCAAAGGCGGTTGGGGCAGAACCTGCTGAGCCTGCCGTTACGCTAGGGGCAATCTTGGTCGTCAACGTTGAGCTGACCGATGAAGGCAGGGAACAGGACGTTTTCAGTGCCGCGATGATGCGGGCAGGTTTGAAGCCAAGCAGCCAGAAGAAAATTACGGAAGAAATCGTAGGGGTAGTTGAAGATCCCTCCGTCCAGAAGCCTCAGGGGGCCGCAGTTGTGTACTTGCAAGCTCCAGCTAAAGATCTGGATCGGTTGTATCTTGGGCTGATTGCCGACCGAGTAGGCGTGAAATCGGTTGGAATGAGCCTCGCGATGAACGCCCCAGTGATGCGAGCAATCAACGCAGTGCGTCAAGATCCAACGGCAGTGCGTCATGAGAGTTCATCGCTGCAACTGCTCAGCGATGATGACTCAATTGCCCAGCTGACAGACACGTTGCTTAACCTCGAATTCATGGGAATGAGGAACGGTGTCACCGTCCCAAGCACCGGTGGAGATCAGATGGCCGAAATCCTGCTGCTGGTCAAGTAACTGGTTGGAGGCAGCACGCCACGGCCCGCGAACGCCATATGTCGCCTCATAAGTTGGTGCCATGCAGATTACGAATTGGGATCACTGATTCTTTCTGCATTGCCTAGCAAGTTTCTGTTTCGTTGCGGCATCCGCCTCAAGTGGGCTGAAGTGCGATCACAAACGAACCGAATCAAACGAAAAAGGCCGTGAATTCAATTCACGGCCTTTCGAGCGTTTTGGGTTGAGTTTTCTGCTGCGAATTATTTAACCGACCCGCTTCAGGACGACATCAAGCGTTTTTCGCAGTGCCGCACCACTCGCTCTCATGCCTTGCATCTCTTTGGGCCATAACTCAATTTCTTGACGGTCTAGCACACCTTGGCGGCCGATGACCGTTGGCACAGACAAGGCAACATCGCGGATGCCGTAGCATCCGGATTGCACGCTACTGACTGGTAGCACTCGACGACGATCGAGTGCTATTGATTCAATCACATCTTGAATGGCGATACCAACGGCAAAGCCGGCGCCACCTTTGCGTTTGATGACTTCCGCGCCGCTGCCACGAGTTCGGGTGAAGAGTTGGTTTGCTAGTCCGGGATTCCAGCCAGGTTGTTTATCAAGAGGTAGCCCAGCAATCGTTGCACTGCTCCAGATCGGTACCATTGATTCCCCGTGTTCTCCAAGAATCAATGCTTTGGTTTGAGTTGGGGGAGAGCCCATTTGCTCGGCGATCAGTGAGCAGAACCGGATCGTGTCCAACTGTGTTCCCAAGCCAATGACTTGATCGACGGGCAAACCCAATTTGTGGGCTGCTACATAAGTCAGAATATCAACGGGATTGCTGACGACGACAACGATCGCAGCTGGCTTGGGGCCAGCTGCTTTGACGTCGTTAAGAATCTGGACGAAGAGGTCGGTGTTGCGATTAATCAGGTCAAGCCGTGACTCATCTGGTTTGCGTCGCAATCCTGCCGTAATGCAGATCACATCACTGCTGGGGATGTGTTCGTATCCGCCGCCGCTGATGATCTGGTCAGCGACGCTGGGGCTGCCATGCTGCAGATCCAACGCTTGGCCCACGGCCAGTTCCTGATTGACATCCAACAACGCGATTTCGCGAGCGATTCCTCCGCATTGCAGGGCGAAGGCGGCACAGGAGCCGACAAGGCCACCGCCACCAATGATCGAAACTTTCATGGATTATTGACTGTTGGGTTATATGATTTTTGAATGGTTTGAAAACAAACTGATTGACTTGGTGCGGTGTGTTCAGCTTTTCTGCATCTGGCGGATCACCTCGTCAGTGATCGCTTTGACTAACGCTGCCTCATTACCGGCAGCGGCAGCAGCAGGAGCGGCAGGTGTTTTCACTGCAGGGGGAGCAGGAAAGGCGCGTCTTTCGACACCTGACTCAGCCCATGAATCTCGGAAAATGTCGTTGGCGCAGATGTCGCAGTCTTCGTAGTCAGACGTGTTTCGTGGGTCCTTGTAGCCCCACTGATCTTTCAGGTCGAGTAACTCCTGTGACTTCTGACCACTCAGGAAGGATACATTGCCTAGTTGTTTGGCCAGCATCAGCATCCGGCAATAAGAGTCAAGAATCTCTGTCCACCAGTAAGCCTGCTCCACTGTTTCGCCATAACTGACGGTGCCGTGATTTGCGAGAATCATGATGTTCGTGCGGTGCACAAACGGGATGATTGTGTCGGCAAAATGCTGACCACCTGGAGTTTCGTATTTGGTGATCGGAACATCGCCCAGGAAAACTTCAACTTCGGGAAGGATGCACTGCGGAATGGGTTCGCGTGCAATCGCGAAAGCTGTCGCGTGTGGTGGGTGACAGTGGACGACGCTCTTGATGTCTTCTCGCTGCCGGTAGATTTCCAAGTGGAGTAGCGCCTCGCTTGATCGCTTTTTGCGACCCGAGATCTGCTTACCTGTCATATCAATCAGTGCGATATCATCCGGTTTCAGGTAGCCCTTGCATTGAAGCGTTGGGGTGCAGAGTACTTCGTTTTCGCTGACACGAACAGTGATGTTGCCATCGTTTGCTGCAGCGAATTGACGATTGTAAATGCGACTGCCGATGTCGCACATGTCCTGTTTGATTTTGTGAAGATTTTGCATTGAGTTGATCCTGGTGTTTGTAGGCTGGGCCAATTTGGCCAGCACGGTGGAATGCCGGATTGTCCGGCCTACGATTTCAATTTAATTCGATGTGATCCAGCAGGGCGACAATGGATGCGTCCAGCGGTTTGATGTCGGGTCGAAAAGGTTGTGCAGATTCGGGACCTTCAGCTAACGCCACCAAGTCACCAATGCCTGTACCGCACAAATCCCAGGCGACGATCGTTTCGCCCCCTAGTGGCTCTTCATGAATCCGTTCCACTGTGTCGACTAATTCGACGCATCGCAGGTTTGCTGCCTTCATCAAAGGATGCGATCTGGACAGCGTGACTGTTCCGATCGTGCGTGCAATTTTCATCGGTCAACTCTCCGTGTTTTGCTGATCTGTGCCACGGCGTTGACCACGGCACTGAAAGTGAGGCGTTGCATGTCGAGTACCCAGACGGTGGGTGTGATTTCGTCTGAGAAACGCTGTATGTCGTCGAATGATCCGATCATGACCGCCACTTCGTTATTTCTTGCACACTGAAAATGCACTTCTTTGGCAGGCGTTTCAGTGAGTACGATCTTGCCCGTTCCATTGGTGATGCCCCGAAATGCCAGTTGTTGTTTGACAGCGTGGGCACGCTCTGGTTGTGCATAATCGATGATTTCAATTTTCTGTTGATCTGGCTGCTGTCCCTCCGGCAGTTGGACAGTGCGTTGTATTTCAATATTTCGGCTGCGTGCGTCGTCGCGTGCTGAAGGAGTGATGATCGCAGTTGGTGATACAAAGATTTGAGAGGTCTGTTTGCTCAGTTCTTGAATCGTTCGGCTGGTGATGATCTTTTCAGTCAGGGCAGCAGAGGTCGTTTGTTTTTGAGTTGTCGAATTCGCTATTTGTGTTGTGTGTTTTGTGTCAGCAGCAGAGTCCAGTCGGGCAAGCACCTGCCGCACGATCTCCGCAATGTTGATCGACTCGTTTGCATTCGCCTGTTTGATTTGTCTATCCTGCTCCATCTTCATCAGTCCAAAATCCCCATGACGCTCCATCGCACTGGTGTGTTCTCATTGTCAGTGATATCGCGTGCATAGAGGCCGTCACTGGTGAGCATGACGTGGTCACCACGGCGTGCTCCAAAAGCATCAATGGCAATCAAGGGCGGTCCATCAGGTGTCTCGTCCAGCATCAGAGGTTGGACAATGACCATTCGCTGTCCCACCAGACTTTCATGCTTTACGGTCGCGCGAGTTGAACCGAGAATTAGTGCTGTTTGCATCGTCAGGCCTTAAGTTCAAACAACACGTAATTCGTCAATCATGCTGCATCGACGTTCTCTGGTAAATGTATTGGGCGTGGTCACGCCTTCTCCGGTTGGTCCCGCGATCGAGAATGACAGGTAGCCTTCCCCACCGAGACCAAGGGCAGCCATGCAAGGACCGTTTTTCACATACAAGGTGGTGTCAAGTTCTCGTCCCATCTTTGTCATGTTGCGAACATTGCGGGAGTGAATGATCGCTGTATGACGGAATCCGTGCTCATACTGCTTGGCAAGCGAAATTGCATGATCCACATCACGGGCCCGAACGAATGGCACGAATGGCATCATTTGTTCAACGCTGACAAAGGGATGGTTTTCGTCAGTTTCGCCAAATAATAATTCGGTGTCTTGAGGAACACTCGCTCCTGCGGCTTCTGCAAGAACCGTGGCATCTTTTCCGATGAAATCCTTGCAGGCTGCGTCATGCTGGTCTTCACCAACCTGAACGATTGCCTTGCCGGTCAATGTTTGGATTTGAGCCGCTGAAAGTTGGCCAGCACCAGCACGACGCATCGCTGCCATCATTTCTTCAAATACACTTTCAACAACGAAAACTTCTTTTTCAGCAATGCACAACAGATTGTTGTCATAGGCGGCACCTTGAATGATGCAGCGAGCAGCGTTGTCGAGGTCTGCCGTTTCATCAACGACGACAGGGGGATTCCCCGGACCCGCTACGATTGCACGCTTGCCACTGTTGAGAGCCGCGCGGCCGACAGCAGGGCCACCGGTTACACAAATCAGGGCAACCTGACGGTGTTTGAAAAGTGCCTCTGCGGATTCGAGCGTTGGTTCAGCGATAACGCAGATAAGATTATCGATTCCGATTTCGCGGACGATCGCCTCGTTGAATCGTTTGACACCCTCTGCAGCAACCTGCTTTCCTGAGGGGTGCGGATTGACAACAACGGTATTGCCACCCGCCAACATGCTTACTGCATTACCCGTGATGGTGGGTAGGCTGTGGGTGACGGGGGTGATAGCACCAATCACACCGAAAGGAGCACGCTCAATCACAGCAAGCCCGTGGTCACCGCTGAAACATTTGGTTTCCAGAAAATCGACGCCGGGGGAAAGCTCACCCAGGGTTCGCAGCTTTTCGATTTTGTGTTCGGGGCGACCAATGCCCGTTTCGGCCATCTCCATCAGGCCCAGTTCTTCGCATTGCTCGATTGAGATTCGGCGAATGATTTCGATCACATTCTTGCGATCTTCCAGTGAACACTCGCGGAATTGTTCGAAAGCAGCTCTTGCGGCGTTTACGGCTGATTCTGCATCACCAAAGACGCCATATTGCCCGCCCGCTGGGGTATGTGATGATCCGCCGTTTCCCGGTGGCATAGGGCCAACTTCTGCGAGCACTTGGGCAACGACATTGCGAATGGTGTTTTCGTCAAATTGCATGGTATTCAGTCTTGAATGATGATCCGCTTGAATGATCGATTGATTGGTTGCCAGTCGGCGACCTACTCAATCTTAGGATTCAGTTCGGCAGTAGGTGGTGTGTTTATCGATGTGAACTGTGTCCACAATGCCGATGATGACCGCATCGATCGGTAGTTGTTTTGTTTCGGGAGTGAGGCGGGCGCTGCTGCCTTGGGCAATCAAAACGTAGTCGTCTTCGCCAGCACCAAGAGTGTCAACAGCGATGAAGGTTCGTCCGGTTGTGACCAGTGATTGGCGTTTTTTACTTTCCAGGCGGTAGGGTTCGACGACCAACAATTTGTGGCCGGTCATGGAGTCGACCTTTTGGGTGCTGACCACCGATCCGGTAACGCGTGCTATGAACATGAATCTGACCGCTTTGAAGGTTGGTTCTGTATCACGATTTCAGTAAATCGACGCATTGGCGTGCGACAATCACTTCTTCGTTGGTTGGGATCACCCAAAGTTGGGTGCGGCTTTCTTGAGCATGAATCGTGACCTCACCTAAAACTGCATGGTTGGCATTGGCGTCCAATACAATCCCAAGTTCCTGCAAGTCGGCACAAACGGCAGCACGAATTGACGCTCCTTTTTCACCGATGCCACCTGTGAATACGATGGCATCGACACCACCCAACGCGACAATCATGCCACCCAGATGTCGGCGGATTTCCTGCACAAAGACATCCAGAGCCAACTGCGATTTTTCATCACCTGCGGCTGCTGCTGATTCCAAATCACGAATGTCTCCACTGTGGTCACTCAGGCCCAGCAAACCGCCATGACTGGCGAGATGTGAAAGAGCCTCCTCCAGAGACATTCCGGTGCGTTCCAGAATGAGTGGCAGTGCAAAGGGATCAAAGTCACCAACGCGGTTGTTTTGCGGCAGTCCGGTTTGTGGCGTCATTCCCATGGTGGTCATCACGCTCTTGCCATCTTGTATGGCTGTCAGGCTACTGCTACCTCCCAGATGACAGGAAATGATCCTTGCATCTTCCCGCTCCAATAAAGTTGCAGCGCGTGTTGCGATGTAGCGGTGGCTGGCACCATGAAATCCATGCTTTCGAATGTGAAATTTCTCCGCCCACTGCCGGGGAATCCCGTATTCGCGACGGGCCGCTGGAATGGTGCGGTGAAAGTCAGTTTCAAAAGCAGCCACCAGTGGCAATTCAGGAAAACGTTCCCGCAAAGCTTTCATGGCAGCGATGTACGGTGGATTGTGCGCTGGCGCCGCAGCGTTCATCTCACGCATTGCATCAAGAAGATCATCATTGACAGCGAAAACACCTGAGCGTCGGCCACCGTGAACAGCCTTGAAACCAATCGCCGATACCTGCGAGGCGTCCTCGAGGACGCCGTGCTCAGGATTCGTTAATTGTTCAAGGCAAGCAGCCACCGCCACTCCATGATCAGCGACCGGCATGGTCCTTTGTTCCGACCAGGATCCAATTTCAACTTCGCAGTTGCTTGCTTCA
>PAUV01000104.1 GCA_002712845.1 Rhodopirellula sp.
AGACCGGTAAGTTGAATTGGCAGACGGTGGTTCACACGGGAGGATTCGCTAACAAGAGTAGAAACAAACTGAATAAGAAGGCATCTCTTGCCTCCTCTTCTGTCGCGACTGATGGTGAAAAACTATTCATTAATTTTATGAATGATGACGCGTTATGGACCACGGCACTTGATCTGAACGGCGAGATTCTCTGGCAGAAGCGAATTGCAGATTATGTGTTGCATCAAGGCTATGGTGCATCGCCCGCAATCTTTGGTGCTCTTGTGATCGTTTCGGCGGACAACAAAAGTGGTGGGGTCGTGGTTGGTTTGAACCGTGATACCGGCAAGGTTCTTTGGAAGCAGGATCGGCCATCGAAACCAAACTATGCGTCGCCGATTATTCTCAATGCTGCAGGTCGCGACCAGTTGATTCTGAGCGGGGGTGACTTGGTCACCAGTCTTGACCCTTTGACCGGAGAGAAAATCTGGGAGATTGAAGGGGCAACAACAGAATGTGTTACCAGTGCAGTGACTGATGGAGACCACGTTTTTACCAGTGGTGGATATCCCACCAATCATGTGTCTGCTGTCAAGGCAGATGGTTCGGGTGAGATCGTTTGGCAAAATAAAAGTCGTGTTTATGTGCCTTCGATGCTTCAACGTGATGGCTATTTGTATGCCACGCTGGATGCTGGGATTGCCGCTTGTTTTCGTTGCCGCGATGGAAAGGAAATGTGGAAGAAACGACTGGGTGGCACCTTCAGTAGTTCACCTGTCATGGTGGGAGATCTGATTTACGCAGCGAATGAGGCAGGCCAGACATTTTTGTTCAAGGCGAGCCCCGATTCGTTCCAAAAAGTCTCCGAAAACAAGCTCGGTGACAGTGTGTTTTCCACCCCAGCGATTTGTGGAAGCCGTATCTATACCCGCGTAGCACATTTTGAAAATGATCAACGTCAGGAATATTTGTACTGCTTGGGAAACTGATTCGCATATAAATAAAGTCGAATGCGGGGAAGTTCAATAAGGGCAATGAGCATGGATTACTCCTGCCTGCATCACAATTTGTATGCGGTCGTTCAACCTCGTGTGCCGACTGAAATGAGAACGCGTGCCGCATTCAGCGCTCCGTTTGTTATGCTTTCGCACATCTCATGTATTGCAGCTTTCTGGTGAATTACATCGCTTACCAGTAGTTTCTCAACTGTTGAGTTTTTTCTTTTGTTCCAGCAGGTTTTGAATTTGGATATTACAGCCCGTCTGAAGGCAGTTGCCTCGAGATTGATTGACCAGGAACAGGCACGAGTCATTGTCCCTCCCCAAAGACCAGGAACAGGACACTGGTTCGGTGGTGGCAATATGGTTCAGGATCAGGAAGGAACGCTTTGGTTGACAGGCCGGTTTCGTAATCAGGGTGATTCACGAACTGGTTTAGGAGCAGGTGAACGTGGACTGGAACTCGCGATTTACCGTTCCGATGATAACGCTCAGACGTTTCAGCAATCGCTGACTCTTTCCAAAGCGGATTTGAACGTGGTGACGCGGGAAGTGTTGTCGATTGAGGGTGCCGCATTGCGATTCATCGACGATCGCGTTGAGCTGTTTGTTTCCACCGAGAAACAGGGTATTGGTTATCCCGAAGAGTTAAGTTCACATCTGAAACCGGGGACGGGAGTCTGGACGATTGATCGCCTGACTGCTGATTCCATCGCCCACCTTTCCAACGCCGCCGTGGAAACGGTTCTTGAGACGGATGATCCGAGGTTCCTGCACATCAAGGATCCTTTTCTGGGATCGCACGAAGGTGCGGACTGTCTGCTGTTTTGTACTCATCCTTTTTGCTGGACGAGTTCCAATACTGGTTACGTCGTGCTGGATGATCGAGCGTTAAGTGTGCAACATGCGAACCTGAATTTCTTTCCTCGTGGTTTCACATGGGACGTGGCGATGACTCGGGGAACTGCACTCGTTAATTTACCTCGCGTTGGTGTTTTGGCTGATCAAGACGTGCAGTTGTTTTTCTACGATGGTGGAGAATGTGTTCGTGATTTGGATCAACATGCTACGGCTGTTAAACGCCCCCGTGGATATTCCTGTGAAGAATTGGGCGGTGTTGCCTATTGTCAGAATGGCGATTTGAACACGGTGCAGCGTTTGTCTGTGAATCATCCCATGTTCGTCAGCCCTCACGGGACGGGATGTAGTCGGTATGTGGATGTACTTGCAACAGCAGACAATTACATCGTGACGTGGCAGCAGTCACAGGATGACGGATCGCAACCTCTTGTCATGAATGTGGTCCCGCGTACTGAGATCGAAACTCTGCTGATCAACTGATGTGGCAGTGGGGCGAAGGTGAGCCGGAAGATAAAACGGTTTTGACGCGTTCGCTGTGCTTTTAACGCGTTCGCTGTGATGCATCGATGTTACGGCAACGGGGTAACGAATACTTCGGTGAAGATGAACTGGCTTCCGAGTCCGGTCAGCACCGCGAGTTCCAGCAGCACGATCCAGCGTGCAGGAGCACCTCGCATCATTTGCCCGCCAATCAGTGCCACCATGGCGGCTGAAGCGATTGCAAACGGCAGCCATCCGGTGGACAGCAGCAGGACATATCCACACAACAGGCCAAAGCAGGCGATGGCGATGTCCGGTCGTTTTCGAAATGGTTCGGACACGAGAGAAGAAGCTGCTGGTTCATCATCGCTTTTCCGCATGATTGCTTCGAGAACAGCCCATGCCAAGAAGATCGCCAGCAGTATGCCGACATAAACGGTGAAATCTGGTAGCCATGTCTGTTCTTGCTCTGCTACCAAATTGAATTGTTTGATGCTGTTATCGAGTCGTTCTTGCAGTTCGGAGTCTCTCTCGTAACTGGGGTCCATCCGTAGGCGTGCCAGTTCCGTCTGCACGGTTTCGTTTTGCATTGCCTTTGCGAGTACATTGGCCCAAAAGTCGAGAATCTCTGGTGGTGTTTCTTTGGGGGCCCACCAGTAGTTCGCATTGGTGAGTACCACGGGGATTTTCATCTCAGTGGCTGTGGGCACATGTGGAATCGACTCGTGGCGTTCCTTGCTCAATAGGGCAATGGCACGAATGTTTTCATCTGCAGGTGTGCCTTCGACTCCGCGAAAATCGAGGTATTCCGAGAGCGAAAAAATCCCGGCTTCAAGGTGACCACCGAGGATTTTGCTGTAGCGATCTGCTCCGCCGCCTGCCGACACGATGCTGAGTTCTGCGCCTGGCAACGCTTTTTGTAGCTGTAGAGTAGTGAAGTAAGCAGGGGCACCTTTGTTCGCTCCAAAACGAACGGTGCTTGGTTTGTCTTTCGCAGTCTGCAGAAGATCGACGATGTTCTTGATTGGTGAATCGTCCCGAACCAGGATGACCATCGACATCTCACCAGTCATTGCGATCGGTTCAAATGCTTCTGGACCGTAATCAACTGTTTCTGCAAGTTTTGCAGTGATGATCGCGTTGTGGTGACAGAGGATTTTGTAGCCATCTGGATCAGCGTTTTTTACTTCACGACTGCCAATGGTTCCGCTGCCTCCCGGTTGGTTGATGATGACGAGAGGTTGATCCAGCAGTTGATCCTCGGAGATTCCTTTCTGCAGGATGCGGACAAACGTATCACTTCCACCACCAGCATCGTAAGGAACGACGATATGAATGGGGCGTTCGGGGTATCCGGTTTCAGCTGATTCTGATGTGGAACGGAGGACTTGCCAACCAATCAACGCAGCGATGGCTGTCACTGAAGCGACGTGCCAGAGGATCGTTGGTATTTTCATTTCAGTGGCTCCTGCGGTGATGCCGTTAACACTGAACCAAGTCTCGTTTTCAAGTGAGGAGCCAGCAACATCGCGAGGGCGATCAAGATGAAGACCAGCGAAAGTGGTTGGGTCACAATTGGCCAAAAACTACCATTGGAAGCTTGCAGACCAAGGCTAAGGTTCTCCTCAGCGATAGGGCCAAGTACAAAACCAATGATGAACGGTGCCAACGGGATTTTGACTGATTCAAGAAGAAAACCCAGGACACCAAATCCCAGCATGACCCAGACATCAAACAATCGGTTCGAAAGTGCGAACGATCCGATCACGCAAAAACAAAGAATGACAGGAAGCAGATAGGGGCGAGGGACATGCACCACTTTCGCCAGCAGACGCATCGAAAATATCATCGTTGCGGCCATGACCATGTTGGCAATCAGCATGGCGCCCATAATGGTGTAAACCATTTCCGGACTCTCGCTGAACAAACGCGGCCCAGGTTGCAGGCCATGAATGACCAATGCACCCAACAGGACAGCCTCGACGACACTGCCCGGAAGGCCCATGGCGATCAGAGGAATGAGTGCACCGCCAATGGTTGCGTTGTTGGCCGCCTCGGAAGCGACCACACCGTCTTCGTGACCTGTGCCGTATTTTTCAGGTGTCTTGGAAAGACTTTTGGAAACACTGTAAGCGGTCACTGATCCAATGTTGGCTCCAATCCCCGGAAGAATGCCGATCCACGTTCCAATTACAGATGAGCGAATCAGATTGACCCCATGTTTGATAAAGTCTGCTGGTCTCAGGAAAACGCTTTCCTGTCCAAGCTCAATCGGTTTTGATTTTTGTTCGATGTTGGTGATGTCTCTCAGGATTTGATTGACTGCAAACAAGCCGATCAGCACGGGCAGCAATTGGAAACCATCATTCAATTCGGTGATTCCAAACGTTAATCGGGCTTGGCCGGTAGCAGCATTGATGCCTGGCATTGCCAAGAAGATTCCAAGGAAACCTGAGAACAGAGACTTGGAGAGTGACTTACCACCGATGGTCGCAATCAGAACCAGAGCCATCATCACGAGTGAAAAATATTCAAAAAAACCGAATTTGGATGACAGCTTGGCAATGGGGCTGGTCAGTAGCACGAGGAAAACCCACGAGATCATGCCCCCGGCCAGCGATGCCATGACCCCCAGTCCTAACGCACGGCCCGGTTTGCCCTGTTGAGCCATCGGGTAACCGTCCAGCGTTGTTATGATCGACGCTGGAGTACCTGGCATTCTCAGCAGCGTTGCGGTGATCATTCCACCACTGACCGCACCCACATAAATACTGATCAGAAATGCCATCGACAGCAGCGGATCAGCACCGTAAGTCAGCGGCAAGACCAGCGCAATCAACATCGTGCCAGTCAAACCTGGGACCGCGCCGACAAAGATTCCCAGCGCCGTGCCGACAGCAACGACAGCGAGTCCGGTAGGGCTGCTGAGGGTTTGGTACGCTGTTTCAAAGCCCGGTAGAGCTGCTAGCAGAGTAAATGAATTGATCACACGCGTGCCTGTTCGATACCATCCATAGAAGCAAGTGCCTCACTGCGTTGGTTGAGTAATCGCTGTACTTCGCCCGTGGTGTCTTCAGACATGACCCGGGTGCCAGCGACTGCTGTTTGTTCAATTTGTTCGGGGCGACGAGCACCCACAATGGCACTGGTGACCTCTGGGCGTCGCAAGACCCAAGCGATGGAAAGTTCCGCTACGGTCCAGCCAAGATCCTTTGCGATGTCATTCAGGCCAGTCACAAACTCAAGGTTGATTTCCAGCTGGGGTGATTGAAATCTTGGGTCACGACTGCGGTGATCCTTTTCGGATAGATCGCGAGCTCGTGCGACGTTGAAGCTACCTGTCAACAAACCCTTACCCATCGGACTGTAGCAGACCACACCAATTTTATTTTCACTACAAAAGGGCATGATTTCATTTTCCACATCAGCTGAAATCATGCTGTAAGGCGGTTGCAGTGAAGCGACGGGATGAATGCTTTGCAATCGTTGCAGCTGGGATACATCGTGGTTTGAAACACCGATGTGTCGAACCTTGCCTTGGTTTTTCAGGTCGACGAGCGTTTCCCATCCCTCTTCGATTTCTTCGTCTGGCTGCGGCCAATGCATTTGGTACAGGTCGATGCAATCAACCTGTAACCGTTTTAAGCTGGCTTCACACTCCGCGATGACGCTGGCACGCTGCAGTGATTTTCCAATCTGACCGTTTCCTGCGTTCGTCCGGCCGCATTTGGTCGCGATCAAAGGCCGATCGCCAACGGGAAGCTCTGCAACTGCTTTACCCACCAGTGTCTCGCTTTTTCCAAGTCCGTAGACAGCAGCGGTGTCAATCCAATTCACTCCGACATCTACAGCTCGTTTGATCGCAGCGATCGCTTGATCATCATCCTGGTCGCCCCACCCGAATGCCCATTCGCCACCACCAATCGCCCATGTGCCCAAGCCGACGACGCTGAGGTTCAGGTCGGTGCTGCCAAGAAGTCGTGTCTGCATTCAATTTTTCCCGAGGACTCGATTTGAAATCTCGTGTGTTTGCTGTCTGAACCACACATCTTACTGTGGAACCGAACGCTCTGCGACTGATGGTTGGTTTCCTCTTTTGGAAACGATTAACCGTACGACGGTCCTTAACAAAGGATCGAATTCGTATCGTTATTGCAGGGTCATGAACCGTTCAATCTTTTCTTGATCTTGTCGATTCGCTGACGTAATTCCGATTCAAATCCACGATCGACTGGTTGATAGTAAGTGCGGTCAACCCCCAAGTATTCCTGCGTCGCGACACCGTCTTCTGAGTTGTGAGAATATTGATAGCCCTCGCCGTGTCCCAGCTTGGCGGCTCCTTCGTAGTGTGAGTCACGCAGGTGCTTGGGCACTGGCACAATCTCGTTTTCACGTACGTCCTGGCGAGCTTTCCCGATGGCAGCGGTTGCCGCATTACTTTTGGGAGCCAAGGCTAGATAGGCGACGGTTTGGCTAAGCGTGAGTTGGCATTCAGGCAGGCCAATGAATTCACAGGCTTGCATGGCAGACACAGCAATTCCGAGTGCTTGCGGGTCGGCGTTTCCGATATCTTCGCTAGCCAAAATGACGAGACGTCGGCACAGGAAGCGAATATCTTCACCGCCTTCAAGCATCCGTGCCAGCCAGTACAAACTAGCGTCAACATCGCTGCCTCGCATGCTTTTGATCAAGGCGCTGGCCAGATCGTAGTGGTCATCGCCACTGCCATCGTACCCTCCCATCCGGCTACCGAGAGTTTCGATGGCAATCTCGCGTGTCACACCAGCGGAGTCAGGTTGACAACTCAGAACAGCAACTTCCAAAGCCGACAAAGCCCTTCTGGCATCGCCTTCACTTGCTGATGCAAGGTAGTCGATTGCATCGTCCTGTACTTTGATCTGCTGCTCACCAAGCCCTCGCTCATGATCGCCAACGGCCCGCGTAAGTAATTGGCGGATGTCTTCAGGTTTCAATGCCTCTAGCTGAAACAGTTGACTTCGACTCAGCAACGCACCATTGACTGCAAAGTAAGGATTACTTGTGGTTGCACCAATCAATGCAACGACTCCAGCTTCGACATCAGGTAACAGGGCATCCTGTTGGCTTTTACTGAATCGGTGAATCTCATCAATGAATAGCAGTGGTCTGGAGCCACCGCTGGCGATCGTGTCAGTGGCCCACGCAAGCACTTCGCGGACATCTTTGACGCCGCTGGAAACTGCGCTCAGGGTTCGAAGTTCGCTACCCGTTTCGATTGCTAGAAGATGAGCGAGGGTCGTTTTGCCAGTTCCCGGTGGGCCTGAAAGAATGATTGATCCCAAACGACCTGCATCAATCATTCGCCGTAAGAGTTTGCCCTCACCCAAAACATGCTGTTGGCCAATGAATTCGCTTAAACGCTGCGGACGCATTCTGGCAGCCAATGGTTGCGCGCGATCGAGGTTCTCGTCTTCTGCGTCTGCAAAAAGTGATTGCGTGTGGTTCACATCGGCTCCATGGCAGGAAGGCACCTGTTAGCGTTTCAGGGATCACCGAAATTGACCACTGGACGCAAGAACCATTTGTCGTTCTCGCCCACGTGGCAGATGACCTCGTTCAGGTACAAATGTCGCCCTTAGCGTAACGCAATCAGTCCTCGTGCAGGAACCGGCAGAGAAGTCGCTGGGTGCAAAATATGCAGAGCGGGGAGGTAGGGCAAACGTGCTGACGACGTAGGGAATCAGATGCTAANTTTGCAGGGAAGTTGCGTTTTANGGGAAGAAACGNGGTGTTGGTTCAAGCCCGCNTCCGCATTGTTAAAATTCGATANGGTCAGTCCTGTGCAACAAGGCTTGTTTTGCAGGTGCTGCGATTTTGATCGGCTCAGGGGTCACCCCCAAGCGTGGCGCTGGTTTCAAGTGGACTGGTTTCAAGTGGACTGGTTTCAAGTGGACTGGTTAACGAATGAAAATCGACAAGNNGGCTGGTCATGTGTCGAGCGTGTCGGGCTGTGTACTGGGCGATTTCTTCGAACGTTGGCTTTGAATCTGCTGCAGTCGACAAATCAGCCACGGCAGCGGTGGGTTGGAAGTATCTGGGCAATCCTCCCCCATTTTTGNGGATGATGCGGCAGTTGTAGTGCTTGTTGCTTCGGTGGCTTTGCTGACGGATTCAGCAGTTGTGCCCGAGCATTCCGGGGGGTGCACATCATGCTGTTTTTCAGTCATCACGTTGTTCCCTGCCGCTCTCGGGATTTTGAATTGAACCGGTGGCATTTTTGTCCGCGAGTCGAAGGTAACGACGTGCGGCCGATACANTGAGAAGCCTGAGCGATGGGGCAAGTTCCCCGCTCGAAGATGAATTGGTGATTTTGCGGGAAATCATAGCCCGGTCANACGGGCGNTTGCGGCTCACTTACGGGTCTGAATCAGCAACAGNCTGCTACCAAGGCACNCCCAAAGGTACCTGCAAGGATCACGATTCTCTTGGTATGCTCCGTCGCATGAATAATTACTCAATCTATCGACTCGACCAGTTGAGCGTGGTCGAGGTATCCGGTGCTGATGCAAGCACTATCCTTCACAATTTGACCACCAATGAGGTGCGTGCATTGGGTGATGGTGAAGGGCGAGAGACCTTCATTACTGATGTGCGTGGAAAGACGTTGGGCCATGTTTGCCTGTTCAAGCATNAGGATGGGNTAAGGTTGGTGGGCCCTGTCGGGCAATCCGAGGCGATTTGCTCGCACATTGATCGGTATACGATTCGTGAAGACGCAACCGCTGAGATTCAGGATTCAGAGTTTGTTGGTTTTGTCCTCACGCCTGAATTGGCGGCTGAGTGCGGCTTTGGCGGTGACGCTGAAATGGCGTTGAAGTCATTTGCGTGCGACACTGAAATCGAAGGCGTGACTCTGCAAGAAGTGCGTTGGCTGGGGCAAAATAGTGTTCTGTTGTGCTTGCCAGTTGCCCAAGCTGAACGAGCACTCGATATCTTGGGTTCGCTTGTTCCTGCGGGTTCACAGGTACAAGGTGCAGAGCTAATGAAGCAACAGGTTGGCAGTGAAGCTGCATTCCATGGGGCACGCTTGGTGGCAGGGTTTCCCTGGTATGGGGTGGATCTTGATGAATCGAATTTACCGCAGGAAGCGGATCGCGATCCTGAAACCATTTCCTTCACCAAAGGTTGCTACCTGGGCCAAGAGACTGTCGCACGTTTGGATGCGATGGGTCAGGTGCAGAAGAAATTGGTGCGTTGGAAAATTACAGGTGGTGAGCCTCTTGCCGGCACCTCGTTGTCTGCTGACGAAAAAAAGGTTGCTCGTCTTACCAGCGTTGCCTCGACCGAGCAGCACGGAGTGNTGGCAATGGGATTTGCGCGTCGCAGCCATTTTGAACCAGGTGCCTGTGCTATCGGAGTGATTGAGTCAGANACAGGTGAAACTTCTGAGACTGCGATCACTGGAACCGTTATTTGATTCGTAGAACTGAGCCCGTGCGTGTTGATTGCGATGGAATTAGTTGAATGACAGAACAGGTGTGAAAATCCAATCTCAAATCGTAATCATCGAGTAAAGGCTGCATAAACGCGTTCTTTGCCNCGGCCTATCCAGAGGCAGATTGGGATTTGGCCACATTTGCGGTACTTCCGCGTCANTTTTTCTGGGCTGTGGTCTGTGCCTCTGACTTTGATCACTTCGGGATAGAAGTTCCGTTGCCTGAGTTCTCGCCGCAATTTTCGATCATCACAACTNCCCGACCAAAGTACCTCAGCNCTGATGCTTACTTTTTCAGGAGTGGGTGGCTTTTCACCGGTCAGAAATCCTGAGGCCCGNCCCAAGACACTTAATTGCTGACTGACTGCANAGGCATCTGTGAGCCCAGCCGCACGAATCGCCGCGTCTGGATCGACAAGCCAGTTCTGTGGTTTGTCGGTGATTGGGGCACGCTGGGTAACCATCTCTGGAGTCGCCACGAACCAGTGAGAAGAGCCATCGGATTTAATCGCGACTGCAGAGCGACCTGATGCAGGTAGCTCACTGTTGGCTAGCACACCGCCGNAAAGCAAGGTTTGTTCACGCACGGACCCGGACAATGAGATCCAGCAGCGATGTGAGTCCGCTAGTTGGGTAACGTCTGGGTTGGCAGCTGGTGCGAGTTTGATGCATGCTCCACTCGAATTTAGGACGAGCTGTACAACGGACTGCCAGCCTGGTTGGTAATGATCAGGGTTGCTGATGCGTTTTGCACCTGCTTNAAGAGGCTGTGTGTTTGTGTTTTTCGTATNGGGGCGCCGGTCGGGATCGATGTTGATCCAACTGCTCGCGGGCAGATGCAGATCCATCACATCGCTGCAGATGACTTGGTGTGTCATCTGTGGCTGAGGACTTGGATCTGGAGCAGCTTTGGGTTCCTGTGAATCAGCACCATGTTCGACCCCATGATCATGTTCGACCCCATGATCACGTTCGATACCAAGATGATGGTCGACATGTTCGACACCAAGATTTGCGGCAACCAATTCAGCAATCANTGGATCAGAATCGACAGCAACCACGGGCCCACGATTCTTGAGTTGCAAGGCATCACCCCCGTTACCGCAACAAAGATCAAATACCGGCTTGTTGGCAAACCATTTGGATTTCAGTCTCGCTACCTGCCAAGGAGTTGCCTGTTGAAATGATTTTTCAGTACCCCACCAAATTCGTTGTGGTTCATCGGGGGCCTGTAGTTTCAGTTTTGCTTTGGTTTGCAGGTTCGCGACCGTAGTGATCAACCCCGCAAGCTCAGGGCTAATTTGTGTGCGAATGGTGCCTTGTAATTCGAACGCATCTTTNCCGCCGGCGGTGACAGCCTGGATTGCTTGCTCGCAAAGGTNGCGATTCCNNAGNATACTGCCCGGTCCGATTAAATGCCCTGTCATCATCACGCCGATTGTACGCGATTCTCATGTCGTACCAAGCACAGCGCCCTCGGGGAATGTTCGCATTTGGAGAACAGTGAGGGACGATAAANGAATTACGTCTGNCGGTCTTCATTNCCGNCTGTTCTGTTTTGTCACTCGTCGCATTCCTTGACCATGTACAACCACATTCGAAACGCTGCAATTCTTGCTGCTGCCACCGGTGGTCCCTACCTCGCAACACAGACCGATTGGGGGCAAAGTGCACTCCAGGATGTCACCCAAGTCGTCTCAGGTGAAAGCACTGAGGCGATGTCAGAAAATGGGTACGCCGGGCATGCGTTGTATGAGATCGAAACGCTGCGAAGTGCGAATCCAAGCCAGTATCGCTACGATCCGGTGATGGCCGCGAAATTACAGGGGCGTACTGAAGATTCAGGCATCGCGCCCAGTTTGGTGGGTGGCAAAGTTAGTGACTTGAGAGAGGTGATGCGGTTCGACGTCACGCCCGATTGGGTGTTGCAGCGTTTTTCCCGTGTCACGACNGTATTGGCTGATACGAGACTCGAAGGCATGCGGGTGCCNATCGTCACGGGNACCAAGCCAGACGATGTCGCGGGGACTTTGAGCTACTATTTTGACGGCAATGGACGACTGCAAAGGGTCACCTTGCATGGTTTTACTGGGGACCCTCGGAGACTCGTGTCCGTCATGAAGACGCATTATGAGATGGATCGCGAGCCTTCCCTCGAAGCAGGTGTCTTCACCAAACGCTGGAATGGCGATCCAGTGCACTTTCTCAGAATGACTCATGCCCCAGTTGTTTATTCCGATGCGGTTCATCAGAAGTACACCGTTTTTCTCGAGTTGAATCAGCCTAACCTCGCCTATGGCATCAGTCGCCAGGCGGAATTGATCATCCACGCTGACAAGCAGAGCGGTCGGTGGTAGACAAATGCCTACACCCCCAAGAGGGGGTGGGTCCGGTTTGTCAGTGATCGACCGGGTCGATGTTCCATTGACGCTCTTGTTCACGTTAGAATAGAAGANGGNTGGTCTNNTGACCGTTAGCTCCGAAGCTGAGNNATGCGGGCAGGACCATCTGGTGATCGGTCGCCTATGGNTTGAGACGCATTCGTTGAATGTTGAAGGGATTCACCTCGGACCGATTCCATTATTAAGTCAATGATCTCGTACGGGAGACTATGCGATGGGAGTCGGATGGTACTACATGGCGAGCGGCTGGGTACGTAAGAATCGTCGAGTTGGTCCGATCAGTGAGGCGGACTTGCTGAGTCAGATTTCAAAGGGGAAAATTTCCCCGGATACATTACTGCAGAGCAGCAAGACAAAAGATAAGTGGGTCCCAATGAATTCGATTGGGCCGGCGATGAAGCATTGGAAGAAGCTTCATCCCGAGGAAGAGTAGTCTCGAGCAAAGAGGGCACGCGGCGATTGCAAGCAAGAAAAACCGCTGCTGATTACGCCGCGATTGCCGTGGCTCCCATACTGATCTTTCTNATGATCAGTAGNCTGGCCAANTTTCTGATTCTNGTCCTGTANCNNGGCGGGTTCCAGTCNCGTTTGTCGTGGACGGTCNTGTGTTTCACGATGGGCATCGTTGCGGTCGCCCGAATCGCGATCGAGCGGGATCGCGTTTACTCTTATGGCTATGCAGCAGCTTTGGGCTTGGCCACGTTAGTGGTCATGGTCCAGCTTGTTGATTCGTTTCTCTTTTGCATTTTTATTCTGGTTGTTGTTGGATACCTTGCTGACCTGATTGTTCGTGATTGCACGCTGATCGATGAGGATGTGGATGCGAGCGGAGAAGGGCTGATTGATTCGGGGCATCTGTTTTTGAAAAAACAGATGCAGGAATCCAATAGTGAACAAGACGATTCGAAAACAGATCATCCGCGACGCAAGACGTCGCAGCCTGGGCGGACCGTCATGTATCTGGCGTTAGCCGCGTTACCACTGTTTGGGCTTGGGCAGTTCTTTTTGCGGAACGATACCGCCTCGTGGGCAAGTGCAAAGTATCTCTTGGCGTTTTATCTCTTCGCCAGCCTGTCGTTGCTGGTTACTACCAGCTTCGTTGGCTTGCGTCGTTATCTGCGACAACGCAAAGTCGAAATGCCAGCCGACGTTGCGGTCGCTTGGTTGACCGCGGGCTTGGTTCTGATCGCAGCCGTATTGATGATCGCTTATTTTGCGCCGATGCCCGGAAAAGCTCTCGCAACCTTCGACATGCCGAAACTGTTTGACTCTCCCGGCAATACTTCTGCGAGTGAGTACGGATGGGGCAATGAAGGGGCTGATAAGGGGAACCCTGATGCACCAGGAACAACCAATGATCCCAATGCTGATCGAAAGGACGTTCAGGGATCCGTCAATAAAAAAGGGGGAGAGGCTGGAGGCAGTGGCGATGGCGACCGGAAAGACGGACCTGCAGGTACGCGGAAAGGTGGCAAAAAGTCAGCTGGCGGCCAAGAAAAAAAATCGCAGAACTCTAGTGATCAGAATTCGGGCAAACAGCCCGGCTCAAAAGGTGATGCTCAAAAAGGCACGAAGTCGAAGCAGCAAGGACAACAGCAATCATCAGATTCAAAGGCGGGAAAGCCAGATTCTGGAAAGCCAGATTCAAGTGATTCAGAGTCCGGAAAGTCAGAGTCCGGAAAGTCGGAGTCTGGAAAGTCGGAGTCTGGAAAGTCGGAGTCTGGAAAGTCGGAATCCGGAAAGTCGGAATCCGGAAAGTCGGAATC
>PAUV01000001.1 GCA_002712845.1 Rhodopirellula sp.
TGCTGCCAGCATTTTCCACAGTGCGAGCATGACTCCCCGTTTGATCACCTTCCGACGCCGAAACAGATTCACGATCAACAACGACAGGTTGCCCTGAACCAGACAAGGGTGACTCACGATCCACGGCGGTTCCACCACTTGCGGTTCCATTGCCTGCGGTTCCATTGCCTGCGGTCCCATTGCCTGCGGTTTCGCTGCTTGTTGTCTCATGACTTGCCGCTTTATCCGCCGCCAACCCCAGTACGGCAGAGAGTTTATCGAGCACCATGCCGACTCGAATCGGTTTTGCCACGTATTCATCCATCCCGACCGACAGACATTTCTCACGATCACCTTTCATGGCATGTGCCGTCATTGCAATGATCGGCAAGTGCCGTCCGCTTGTTGCTTCGCGGGTCCGAATTGCTCTCGTCGCGTCAATCCCATCCATGATCGGCATCTGAATGTCCATCAACAGAACATCGAACTCCTCTTGCATCGACACTTCGAGTGCTTCTCTTCCATCTTTGACTGTTGTGACATGATGCCCATGCTTTTCGAGTACCCCTACAGCAAGTCGCTGATTGATGACGTTGTCTTCGGCAAGCAGAATATTGAGTTCCCCCAGTTCGGAGTCTTTAGCGGCCTCGTCTTCTGGCACGAAATCTTCTGGCTCTACAACGCCCAGACACCGCACGATTGAATCAAACAAATCTGATTGCTTGACCGGTTTCATCAAACGTTCAGCAATCCCCAGCTGGGCTCGAATCTCTTCATCGCCATCACGCCCACCACTTGTGAGCACAATGACCTGAGTTTCAGCGAAGCCAGCTTGCCGTCGCATTTCGGTGATGAAGCCATACCCATTCATGACTGGCATGTTCACATCGGTCACAACGAGCGAGATAGGTTCTTCGCGTGCATCCGCGCTTTGCAACTCTTTGAGTGCCATTTCAGCTGAATTAGCGAGATAGGGCACCATCCCCCAATTCGACAGCATCTCATCGAGAATCATCAGGTTCGTTTCGTTGTCATCAACGACCAAAACCCGCGTTCCACCAACGACAACGACACCACGTTCCTGCTGCTGTTCAATTCCATCAGGAGCACGTCTGAGTGACAACTGGAAGTGGAAGTTACTTCCCCGGTTAAGCTCGCTGGAGAGTTCGATTTGTCCTCCCATGAGTTTGACCAACCTCGAAGATATCGACAGTCCCAAACCGCTCCCACCATAACGCCGGGTGGTAGATGTATCAGCCTGCTCAAATTCTCCAAAGATCGCACCATGCTTCTCTTCAGGGATCCCGATACCAGTGTCCCTGACCGAAATTTCCAACCGGACTTCGCCCTGAGTGGCGGGCAGATCCGAGACGTGCACCAGCACCTCTCCGGCGTGCGTGAATTTCACCGCATTCCCGATCAGATTGTTCATCACCTGACGCAAGCGACCGGCGTCGCCCACGACAAAACGAGGTACATGCGGATCAACTCTGAACGCTAATTCGAGATGTTTGCCATGAGCTCGCGGAGCAAAGGAACCAATTGTGTCACCAAGACTCTCACGGAGGTCGAAGACACGTTCTTCCAACTCGAGTTTCCCCGCTTCAATTTTTGAAAAATCAAGCACATCATTGATCACGCCGAGCAGAGCCTCACCGGACTCCTCTACCATGGAAAGATACTTACGCTGGTAGTCGTCCAACTTGGTATCAAGGACCAATTCGGTCATCCCAATGATGGCGTTCATCGGCGTACGAATCTCGTGACTCATATTCGCAAGGAAGTCACTTTTCGCACGGTTAGCTCGATCAGCTACCTCTTTGGCATTCAGGATTTCCCGCTCGGCCCGTTTGCGGGCCGTGATATCGTGCCCGATTCCCACAACGCCATTAACGATATCGTTCTGGTCAACGAGTGGCACTTTGGTAGTAAGCAACCAAAGATCATCTCCCGTTTTTGCCTTGTGCGATTCTTCACGGTCAAGCAATGACTCACGTGTCCGCATCACGATCTGATCGTCTGCAACGTAATTACACGCTAACTCAGGTGGGGAGAAATCATAATCATTCTTGCCGACCAACTCAGCCGGATTATCGAGTTTCAGCAACCGCAGCAGTGCCGCGTTTGCAGTCACAAATCGTCCTGCTCGATCCTTGACGTAAATCAGGTCAGGTACGTTGTCGATGATGGTTTTCAAGAGATCTCTCTCTCTGGCAAGTCCCTGCTCAGCCTGCTTTTGTCGAGTCACATCCCTAGAAATCCCAAAGGTCCCAATCACGTTACCTTTCTTATCCTTTAAGGGAACCTTAGTCGTGCTACACCATGTTTCGGAGCCATCGCCAAAGGTCTCATGCTCGATGTCAGCGAGGATCGCTTGCCCCGTTTTCATGATTCGGCGTTCATCTGCCAAAGCTTTGCGGGAATGTTCCAGCGAAAAGAAGTCTGCGTCGGACTTACCTACGGCGTCACGTGGTTCCGCAAGCCCAAATTTGGTCGCACAACTTTGGCTCAACCGCATGAACCGACTGTCGGAATCCTTGAAGTAGACAGAGTCTGGCACCGTCTCGAGCAGGGTTGCCAAAAGAAACTTTTCAAACTCGATCTGATGTTCGGCATCTTTCTGATCGCTGACATCCCAGAACATGACCTGAATTCCAACCACATCTCCTGCAGCACTGTGCACAGGTGCCTTCCAGACTTCAGCATGAATGATTTTATCATTACCGATTTGATGCCGTTCGACGTTGTGATATAGCTCGCCGGACTGCATGACCCGGCGATCATCAGTCATGTACTTCTTTGCCAGATCAGCCGGAAACAGGTCAAAATCAGTTTTTCCGATCAGCTCGGCAACTGAGACCCCAAGTTGATCACAGGCCTGCGCATTGGCGTACTGGACCCGTCCGCGGGCGTCTTTCCGAAGAACACTTAACGGCAAACTCTCGACTAACGAATGGTACACCGCCTCGGCATCCCGCAATGCGGTGTCAGAAGGCGCATCAAAGCCGCGTTGAGACTTGTGCATATGGGTCATGCCCACGACGACCAAGCTACCTTCTGCTGATCGACTGCAATGGACTTGATCGTGAACCACATGCGTCTTTTGCTGTGCATCAATCACACGAAATTCGCGGTCGAGGCAGGCGTTATCCTCGTGGTTGAGCAGAAAGTCAGCGAACTGCTGCTGAACCCATGGTCGGTCCTCAGGATGCACGGCACTAGACCACAAGGTCGGGTCTGCCATCAGATCCTCAGCCGACCGCCCATACAGATTGGTTGCTGCCGGGTGAATCCACTGGAGCGTGCCGTCGGGGTGAGCCGTCCACGAAATTTCGCGAACCTCTTTCAGGATCGCGTCAGGAAGTTGCGGACCGTCGTGCCCCAATCCGTTGTTGATCTCTGCGTTTGCCATAACTGTGTGAGTCGAGCCACGCCCGCCATTAGCATTGAATCAGCCAAACCGTCATGTCTTCAATCATAAACAGTTTGCTGACGAAACAAGGCATGTTACTATCGCGAAAACCCACGATTTCCGGCGAAATACCGACGGGTGCCGGCAAGCAGGAGAGATCGCAGGCGGCATGCGGCATGGAAATCGCGTCAACTGGAATGTTCCCCAAATCCAGCAAAAACGGAAACCTGCCGCCCTGCGCGAGCGATGGACGCAAGATGCTGCGAACCAGAGGACAAGCGATGCAGCGAGTTGTTCCCCGAGGCACCCAAATTGCCCCGCATGTTTTGAGTAACTGGACGACACTTACGCGGCGGGCATCTGGCGTACTGGTATCTGACGCAATGGCATCTGGCGTACTGCACCAGTGGTTCACGCCGCTAGCCTCATTTGGTGCACAGCGACTCTAGCGGATTCACAGTCCCAAACAGCTCTGCCAGGCGTTTCGCTGACAGCAGAGCCGCGAATCCAAGGACGAACAAAACGTCGTTTTAGCGACGTGCCACCTCATGCTTCAGCGGAAGCCAAGCAGCATTCTCTTGGCTACTGGCGACACATTGCTGAATGAAATACATCCCCTCGACGCCATCATAGATGTTGGGATACAGCGTATCACGTCGCTCAAAGTTTTCTCCCGACGCACGCTTTGCCATGTCATCAAACGCTGCTGTGTAAACATTCGCAAAGGCTTCAAAGAATGCTTCTGGGTGACCAGCGGGTAATCGGCAGGCACCGGCCCCCAATTCATTGGTGAACGGCGCGTTGGGATCGCGTGTGTAGATTTGGTGAGGCTTTCCATTTTGTCGGAAAATCAATTCATTGGGATTTTCCTGTCGCCACTTAAGCGAACCTTTGGTTCCATCAATTTCGATCTCGACATCATTTTCGCGACCATGACTGATTTGCGAAGCTGTGACCGTTCCCAGTCCACCATTGGCATAACGAATGACGGCAGTTCCATAATCATCAAGCCGCCGACCTTCGACAAATGTCTTGAGACTGCAACTGACTGATTCAGGCATTTCGCCGGTCATGAACCGACCCAGGTTATAAGCGTGCGTGGCGATATCGCCAAAAGCTCCGGCAGCACCACTCTTGGTCGGATCAGTCCGCCACGCTGCTTGTTTTTGATCCTCAGCTTCCAGAGAAGTTCGCAGCCAGCCTTGAATGTATTGTGAACGTATCGCGTTGATTTCACCCAACTCGCCGCCCAAGATCATTTCCCGTGCCTGACGTACAAGCGGGTAACCGGTGTAGTTATGAGTGACAGCAAAGACGACGTCACTTCCTGTCACTGTCTCAAGCAGTGCTTCAGCCTGTGCCAAATCAAAGGTCAGNGGTTTATCACAGACAACATTGAAACCGGCTTCNACAGCGGCTCTGGCTACTTCGTAGTGCGTATGATTCGGGGTCGCCACGCTGACGAAATCGATTCTGTCCTCCTCAGGCAACTTACTTTCAGCATCCAACATTGCTTCATAGCTGCCGTAAGCGCGGTCTTCCTCGATCCCGTATTCCGGTGCCGATGCTTTTGCCCGTTCCGGGTTGCTGGACAAAGCTCCAGCAGTCACCACCGCCCGATTATCGAGGCATGCTCCGATCGAGTGAACTCGCCCGATAAAGGATCCGCTGCCCCCGCCTACGAGTGCCATGCGGAATTTTCGATTCAGTGGTGCGTTGATACCCATGGTCTTTTGATGCTCTCGGGGGGGAAAAACGGAGAATTTGGGACGGCAGGACAAGATGTCGAATGTCTTTCTGAGAAGGCAATCGTAAAGATCAATCGAAGCGCGTACAATTCCCTGTACGCGAACTAGGTCCACGGAGGCCGGGATCTGCTGCTGTTTTGTTCCGCAAAACGGTAATAATGGCCAAAGTTTGCCCCCATCACACTCGTCATACCCCTCCCGTTATCGCATGGAGTCACCAACGATGTCTCAGTCAACTGACCTTCAGACCCAGCCGACACTCGAAAAAACCCCAGTTCGGCTCAATCAGCCCCGCGTCCGGTGCTGTGAACTTCAGCGTGTTGGAATAGCGTTTCTCGCTGTGGTAACGCTCATTTCTGTTGGCATTGCGAGCTACTTTGCTGGTCGCAACCAATCGCCGTTGAATCAAGAGCTGTCGGAACTGCCGCTGCTGAACGCTGCCGCCGCCGTTTCTGGCGAGAAATATTCAATCGCAACCGGAATCGTCAGCGAAGAGGCTGACGGATTCTTTGTTTTGGACCACAACTCAGGCCTTCTGCAGTGCAATGTGATTTACCCCAGACTGGGAGGAAAATTCATGGCGCGATTCTCCACCAACGTCAATGAGGCTGTTGGAACAGGTGCGAAAGGTGGCAAGTACATGATGCTGACCGGTCGTGCACAATTTCCGAGGGCCAGCAATAACCCCGCTGCAGCAACCGTGGTTTACGTGATGGATACCGCGAGCGGAAATTATGCCTGCTTTGGCATCCCCTACGACCGAGTCACCGCCAACGCCAATCGCCCGCAACAGGGTGCGATGCGTCTGCTAACGACCGGCACTGCAAATCCGGTCATTGACCGCGACAACCTTCGCTAGCAACTGGGCTTCTCGCCCCGAAGGTGAACGCTGCCCCAAGCATTTTTGCGGCTTGGTGCAGCCGTTTGATGATTTTTTACAAACCAGACCAGCTCCAACGAACAAGCGCAGAACGGATTGAACGCAGAAAATCATGGATTGAATGGACCGCAAGCCGAGGCGGTCGCCACCCTGAGTGGTCCGATGTTAGTCTTGGCCGGGGCGGGCACAGGCAAGACTCGTGTGGTGACGTTTCGGATCGCAAATCTGATTCGCAATGGCACCGCGCCGGAGCGAATCCTGGCGGTCACATTCACCAACAAAGCCGCTGGTGAGATGCAGGAGCGAGTCAGCGAACTGATCGCAAAAACACAGCGTCAGAATCGTCGTCCCAGCGGTAAGCGCCGCATCGCAAAGAAAAAAACGAAACCGCCTCAACCGGTCATCAGTACGTTTCATGCTCAGTGCGTGCAAATTCTGCGACGACATGCAAAAGCGTTGGGGTTTCCAGCTAAATTTTCCATCTATGATCGTGGAGATCAGGAATCACTTGCCCGAGGAATTCTCCGCGAACTGCGTTTACCAGGCACGGCGTTGCGTCCCGGTGACATGCTTTCGATCATCGGCAGCTGGAAAAATGAGTCCGTAAAACCGAACAAAGCGGCGTTTCTCGCCTCAACAGATCGTGAACATTTTGCCGCCGCTGGCTATCGACGCTATCAGGATGCGTTGCAGGCACGAGGCGCCATGGACTTTGATGATCTGCTGCTGCACACGGAAACCCTGTTTGACGAGCATCCTGCTATCCGTGACGAGGAAGCCGCCAAGTACGACCATGTTCTTGTCGACGAGTATCAAGATACCAATGGAAGCCAATACCGGATCACCCGACATTTAACGCTAAGCCATCGCAATCTCTGCGTTGTGGGTGACGATGACCAGTCGATCTATGCGTGGCGAGGGGCGGATGTGACCCACATTCTCAGTTTCAAGGACGACTGGCCCGACGCCAAGGTTGTTTGCCTGGAAAACAACTACCGCAGTACAGCTGAAATTCTAGCGATGGCCAATCGGCTGATCGCTTTCAACACAGAACGCCACGACAAGATCCTGATTCCAAGTCGCCCCAAAGGGCCACGCCCGCGTATCGAACAACACAAAGACGAACTGACTGAATCCGAAACGGTCGTGCGCGAAATCAAAAGCCGAATCGAAAATGACCATGTCCAACCACGTGATATAGCCATTCTGTTTCGTACCAATGAACAGCCCCGCCTTTTTGAGACGGAATTACGCAAAGCCAACATTCCGTATGTGATGCTAGGGAGCCAGTCTTTTTTCGATCGACGAGAAGTCAAAGACATTCTCGCTTATCTGAAATGGATTGAGCAGCCAAATGACGAAGTCGCTTTGCTGCGTGTGATCAACACACCGGCGAGAGGTCTGGGAAACAAAACCGTCAAACTGTTGGTGCAACGAGCCGTCGAGCGAGGTGTACCTGTCTGGGACGTGATGCAGGATCGCGCTGCTACGAGCGATCTGACTCCCGCCGCGCAACGAGGGATTGGGCAACTGGCCGAATTAGCAAAAGATGTACGGCAAAGAGCCAGCAATGAATCGTTGACGGACGCCATGCGAACACTGCTGGAACGCACTGCCTATTACGAGGAAATTACCCGGCTTTATGAGAAGCCAGAAGAACGCCAAGCCAGACAAGCTTCACTGGAAGAACTAACCAACGCAGTGAATGCCTACGAGGAAAACACGAAGAAACAGGATCCGGACCTGACCGGATTTCTCTCTGAGATCGCGTTGTCGGGACGCGAAATGGGCAACGAAAAAGACAAACTCGCGGCTCAGAATGCGGTGTGGCTCTTGACCCTTCATGCTGCCAAGGGCCTTGAGTTTCCTGTGGTTTACATGGTCGGCATGGAGGATGGAATCCTGCCACACAGCCGCAGTGTCAAATCAGGGGAAGAAGAAGACATCGCTGAGGAACGGCGGCTTTGCTACGTCGGTATCACGCGGGCACAGGAAAATCTAACCATGTCGTTAGCGCTGACTCGCCGCAAATGGGGTAAAGCAAGGCCAACCACCCCAAGCCGATTCCTGTATGAGATCACCGGCAAGGCTGAAAACCCGAATAAGTATCGCAAGAAAAAGATCAAACGCTCAATCCAAAGCTGAACAAACGCCATCACGAGCCGCAAGCAGGCAACAGATAGAAACGCGTTCAAGTGAACGCAGCGATTGACCGGCACTCACAAACCTTGCAGTGCCACACCGCCAGTCTTTTTCGCTAACTGGATCAAATCCTCGTTGTTTTCTTCCACAATGAAAACGTGCAGCATGATCCCCTTGAGCTCTTTTGGTTTCACGTTGATTCCATGATCACCATCTGTGACGATGATGAGTTCGGGACGCTCCGCATCCACGTCATCAACGACACTTCGAATTCTCTTGATACCCTCGCGCAACGCAAGATTAATGTCGGTGTCATCACCGATGAAAAAATCGTACTCAAGGCGACGAATTTCATCCTGGGCCTCAGTGATATCCTGCACCATCACCTGCTCGTGCACGGACGAGTCAAAAAAGCTGTAGCCGAGAACCGCCTCTCGCCGCATCACAGCTCTCAAGCGATTCATCAGGATTGCCAGAAGTTTGTAAATCCGTTCACCCTGCTGCATTGATTTACTGCGATCCAACATCGCATAGAACAGCTGCTTCTTGTCACTCCGTTTAACTTTTTCCCGCACCATGAAGCTTTTCGTTGCAAGGCGATATCGAAAATACTTTGCAGAGGCAACCTTGACCGCCCAAGCTGCAGGCGCCATGCGTGGCAACTCATCGTAGGACGCCATCATTCTCATGCGGGTCTGATCTCCATCCACAGCGGGCAGCATTTTCTTTTCAAAACGCGGCTGAAACGCAACGTATTCGTTGGCAACTCTCGAAATGCGCAACAACGCCTCCATGCTGGGTTCCGCCAGCAATCTTGATGCAACATTCAATCGCCGAACGGAAAGCGGATGGATCTCTTTTTCCCCCGAGTCCTCGCTCTTCCCCCCAAAACACTCCGAAAACAATGACGCTATTTTCCCCCGCGTGTCGATGTTCTCAACCAATTGAATCGCCGTCACACCACGGTCAACAGACATCTGGGAGTGATCTATCTGGTCTGCTGGTTTCAGCTTGCTTTCGTCGGGTAAACATTCGAGCAATTCAACTTCATCAGACTCAAGCCCACCGACCTCTTGAAGAGCCCAGTTGATCTGCTCGGAAATCTTCTCGGCAGGAATCCCCACTGCAAGCGACCGTTTGGCTGTCGCAATCACCGCGACATTGGCGATAGCGCGATCGATATCAGTGCGTCCATGAATCTGCTCAAAGTCGATCCCGCCGAGCAGCAGTGAAAGCCGATAGTACAACTCAGCGTCACGCGTGGAACGCTGCAAAAAGTCATCCATCAAACGCCATGCTTTCCACATCCGCATGCGATAGGTCAGCCGAGTGCGACGTTCGATCTCGTTTTTCCCGGCAAGCTTACCCTCATCAACCAAGTGGACTCCATCCCAGATGATGGGCAGAGGCAGATGCTGCATACCGATGGCATCAAGTTTCTTAACCACCTCTAGCGAATTAATTTGCTCACGACGCTCGCTCATTTCCGGGTAGGTCACATGAGTATGAAACCGAACAAAGTCCCGATAACGCCGATCAACACGAATACGTTCCACTGATTTCATCTCCCCGCTTCAATTTCACTCGCAAGCTCATCGACGCGTTCCTCTGATAACCGTTGCCACTGCTGCAACTTGGGATCAGAAACTTGCAAGTACTCCAATTCGTGCTTGAGTGCGTCAATGCTGCTCATCAGTTCCAGCATTTCAGCAATTGCCCGGTCATTCATTTCCAACCGCGCGTCTTCCTCCAAGCCACTTGCCTCTTCAAAAATCCTATTGATATCCAGCATTTTGCCATGCAAACGTTCGGTTCGCTCGTCAATATCGCTCAGCAACACTTCCCCCCCCCCCTCCAGCAGTGCTGATCTGATCAATCCTTCGACGTCTCGCTTATAGGACTCCATGCCCTGCACGTTTCGAATCGTCAGAATGTCTTCGACAATCATTTTCTTGCGGCCATGCCGCCCGACGCTGTTACCCGCAAGTCGCAGGCCCCCCAATGCTATTCTTGGTGACACCTGAAAACCGGTCTCACGATCATCATTCAGATTAGCAATCACGTGTGCGTAAATGCGATGCAATTTACGTTTGTGCGAACTGGCACTTGGATTGGCAATCCGAAACAACTCTTCATAATCGGCTTGTTCATACGAAGGCCAGCGAACTTCCAGTTGCAATGGAAACCGCTCCAGCAAGGCTTTGACGGCGTCGCTGTCTTTCGCAAACTGCCGTGGATCTTTGTTCGTGCAGGCAATGATAACTTTCGACTTCATCTCAACCGGGGTGCTTCCATTCATGAAAGTCCGGCGGGTCAACACATCCTTAAGCGGCAGCAATGCCTGCGAGGATGCATCAAGAATTTCTTCCAACACCACGACTTCGTAGGGCAGAAACGAGCGGGCTGTATCATATTCGAGACAAACATCCAACTTCGCAATATTCGGCCCTCCCCAGAGGCGATCTTCACTCATACCTTCGCCAAACGACTGCAGGAAAATCTGTTCTTCGGAATAGCCCATGCTTCGCAAAGCGGCCATCACCATTTCAGACTTACCATGCCCGCCAGGTCCCCACAGCAAAACGTTACAGGGCTGAAAAAAACTGTGTGTAAGAACCTGCACAATTTCGCCGCAATGAATGAAGCGGGATTTCAGCGTTGTCGCCGTCAATTCAGGAATCGCAGACCTTGGCGCCTTCAGCGGACCTTCGTCCTGACTGCTAAAATCTCCACTACCTAGTTGAATGACGAAGTTTTCGTCATTGGGCAAACGTCTTTCAATTTTCCGTGACAAGTCGGCCGTGTAGGACTGCATGCCCTGAACAAAACGAATGCTCTGAAACGCATCAGCGACAATGCAACGATCCCCTCGGATCTTCGCCGTATTTGAAACAACCTCTAAAGCTTGCAATGCCATCCTCGGCGACATGACAAAAGTCTTGGTTTCATTTAAACCGGCGATTACCGTTGATAGCAGTCGATGCAGTTCCCGCCCCCCAGGCGTTGCACCTGGCCTGACTTTGGCAAACAGCTCAGCATAATTCTTCTGCTCATAACTGGGCCAACGCACCTCTTTCTGCAGCAGAAACCGCTCCATCAAGGCCTGAACGGCATCGTTTCCATCCCCAAACTCACGGGGATCCTTGTTGGTGCATGCAATCACGACTTTGGCCGACAGTGGAACACGATCAGGACCGTTCATGAATACGCGTCGGGTCAAAACATCTTTCAACGGCAGCAACGACTGCGCTGGCGCGTCAAAAATTTCTTCGAATACGACGGCCTTGTACTGCGACGAAAGGAATGACCTATCCGTGTCGTATCTCAGGCAAGTATCGAGGGACGCCATATCAGGGCCACCCCACAGCCGGTCCTCACTCATTCCTTCGCCAAACGACTGAATGAAAATCTCATTGTCGTTGAGCCCTAATGCCTTCAGCGCAGTCAACACCATGTCTGACTTGCCGTGCCCGCCCGGTCCCCACAACAACAGGTTGCAAGGTTCATAAAAGGCGGCCGAGATAAGGTCAGCAACCTCCTGACTGTAAACAAACTTATCAGCCAACGCCTCGCGGGTGGTCGGAAGAATTTCTACACGTGGCGTCGGCAACCATGCCCAATCGTTGGACTGCATTGGCCTGCAACTCCTGCAGCAAAACTCGGGCACTACCGCCTCGAGACAATCCAAAAGCGTAGAAAAGAGACCCTTAACTTTACATCTTCTCAGGAATCCACACTCCGGAACAGCACCAACCGGGATTCAAACTGGCAAAATCACGCTCGGGTCACCCAAAATGCTCAGCACTGCCCAACTCCAACAATCGAGCGTTCCCTGACTTAGAAAAATCCTGTTTTTCGGCGTAATCTTCCGCCGACCGGTCATGAATGGATGCAACGGCAATCACTTCATATCTTGTGGCCAAACGAGGACAGGTATCCCACCCCGATTTTTAGATGCAAACTGCCACCGTGAGCTGATGCGAACCTCATCCCGCGCGAAGGTCTCCCGAGACAACAGTGTGGAACTGGGGGGCTCTATTTAAGAACAATTCATGGTGGATAAGCAGGAATTCTGCCTTCCCCATAGATCTGCAACTTACCGTTACAAAACTCACCGTCCTGAAATATCGCAAAATCACAGGGTCGGCATCATGATTAACCACCTCAGCGGTGCCTCATGGATCAAGAAAGTGGATATAATCGGGACATCACGCTTACCGCTCCTGAATCCGTCTCCCCCCAAGCCAAATCCTTGGCATCCAGTCAACCAGAAGATCCCTCCCTCAAATGCGTATCCTGGATCTCATCACACCGAAGGATCTTTCACGGGTAGCCAAACTGCAGTTGCTCGCCCGGCAGGTTGTCGAGGGGCTGTGCTCTGGCCGACACAGATCACCCCACAAGGGATTCAGTGTCGAATTCAAAGAACACCGTCCGTACGTCCGGGGTGACGAACTCAAGGACATTGACTGGAAGGTGTTTGCAAAGAGCGACCGACTTTACATCCGAGAATTCGAAGAAGACACAAATCTTCGTTGCACCTTGGTGGTCGATCGTAGTGGATCCATGCGATACCGAGGTGAACGCTCGGAAGGTCGTAGCAAGTATGAATATGCACAGCAACTTGCCGCCTCGCTTGCTTACCTGATGCTCGGTCAGCAAGACACTGTTGGACTGATTACTTTCGACGATGACTTACGGGACCAGTTGCCCCCACGGAGCCGCCCCTCTCACCTGCAGGCGCTGCTGCAAGCTCTCGCACTCGATAGCAGCAAGCGTGAAACCGATCTTGGAGGTGTCTTTCGAAAAATTGCATCCAAGCTTGGTCGCCGTGGTCTGGTTATCATCATTTCAGATGCGATGGGCGACACGAGTTCGATTTCACGATCTCTGGCACACATCCGAAGCTCGAAGCATGAGGTACTGTTTTTCCAGATCATGGACCCCGACGAGATTGACTTTCCCTTCTCGGGACGAATTCAATTCCGTGACCTGGAACAAGCAGACAACGAACACACCGTCGAAGCCGTCTCGATCCGCGAAGCGTACCTGAAGCGTCTGCGCGAGCACGAAGAGAAACTTCGTGCTGCCTGCCGAACGAACAAGGTTGACTTGATTCGCTTGACCACGGATCGTCCTTTTGCCGAAGCGTTGCATGAATACCTGGCGTTACGGAGGAGATTGAGATGACATTGCTCAACGGACTCCTTGCGTTCGGTGCTCTCGCGTTCACCATCCCGCTTGCGATTCACTTGTTGTTCCGTAGTCGATTCAAGACGGTCGATTGGGGTGCCATGCACTTGCTGGACACCGTGGTCCGCGTCAATCGGCGTCGAATACAAATTTTGCATTTACTACTGCTTTTGCTGCGGTGCTTGTTACCGGTGTTACTGGCGTTGTGCCTTGCACGTCCAATTCTGACAGGATTCCAAACCCTGCCAGGCGATGCACCGCAATCGTTGATCATTGCAATCGACGACAGCCGCAGCATGTCAGCCCGTGACGCGGGTGAAACGGGCATGTCACGCATGGGACGTTTGCAGCAGGAATTGACCGCCATCGTTGGCGGATTAACAAGGCGAGATGAGGTGATTCTGATTCGAGCCAGTGATGTCGAGTCCCCTGCGGCTTCCATGGGTGTGCAAGAAGCATTGCGGCAGATCAAAACGCTAAAAACCGAATATGGCCCAGTCGACTTGGACCGTCTGGTCCGCGCTGCGATCGAGGCCTCGAATGAGAGTTCGCACCCACAACGCCGAGTGATCATTGCATCCGACTTTCAAAGTCAGATGGTACACAGCGGCGTGCTTGAATCGCTTGAGCGGATGACCAGTTCCCTTGCCGCCATGGCGATTCGCCCAGTCATCAGTTTCCTGAATTTTGGACAGGATTCCGAACAGCTCGCAAACGTGTCAGTTGATTCAATTGACATCGAATCGCCCGCCGTCGTGGCGGGACGCAATGCTCGCTACACCGCACGCATACGCAGTTCCAGCGACACCCCCGCCCGCGATCTGCGACTCGTCTGGTCCGTCGATGGACAACCGCTTGAACCACGCACCATCACCATTCCACCAAGATCGAGCATCACATCCCGACTGACAAGAAACATTGAACAGGTTGGCGTGCATGAGATAAGCCTGTTGGTCGAACACAGTGACGCACTGCTGCCCGACAATCGACGCTCCATTGCCGTTGACGTGATTCGCGAAGTCTCTGTTTTGCTGGTCGATGGACACCCCAGTAACAAGCCACTTGAGGGTGAGACCGATTACCTTGCGATCGCACTCAGTCCCTTTGCTTTTGGAGGGCAGGACCAACCCGACGCAGTCCGCACCTCAGTAATTGAGCCTCAAGAGCTGATTTCGAATCTGGATAAAAAGACGCCTGACGTGATCATCATGGCAAATGTCGCAAACATCGAGGGTGAGTCGAGGGAACGGATCACAGAATTCGTCAATGATGGCGGAAGCTTGGTCCTGTTTGATGGTGACCAAGTCAATGCAGAATCGTACAACGCACCGTGGGAATCGAGCGACACTTCATGGACCCTGCCAGCACAACTTGGAAACATAGCTGGCGAATCCACAGACAAAACCGGTCAGATCGCAAGCGATGAACCACCACCGCTACCGATTGGGAATGCCAACCCGCTTTACACGCCATGGAATCTGCTCGGATCCGAAGATCAACGACCGTTTGCTGACGTCGAAATTTATCGCTATCGAAAGCTGACTCCCAACCGAGCGACTAACTCCGCGTCGGACAACAATATCGCTGGTGATTCGAGTCCGAATACAGAATCAACAGAAACAGCGGAACCTGAGACAAGCACTGTCATCGATTTATTGACCATGGCAAACGGTGACGCGATTGCTGTTTCAGCGCGACGTGGAAAAGGACGTGTGCTGCAATTTGCAATTCCCTGCAACACGGCCTGGTCTTCGCTGCCGATGCGACTGGTGTATCTGCCGATGGTGCAGCAACTGGTTCTTGACTTGGCCGGTTCGCGCAAACAGACAACAGTGGACGTGGGTAGAGGCTTTGCTGTCTCGTTGGAAGAATTTGAAGTGGCAAGCACTCCCAATCAGCAACCACAAGAAGCAGCCAGCATCCCAACCAAAGATGAAAAAGGTGATTCACGCGTCACCTACAGCGTCGAATACGCTGGGGAACCAGAAGAACTCATCGAGAGCGTTGAGGAAGGTGACAAAGAACTACTGATTCCGTCGACTCAAGTCGGTGGAACTTACGTGTTTCGAAAGTCGATCCCTCAGAAGGAGGGCAACCCTGAGATCAGTTCAACGCTTCGAGTTGTCGAAGTCCCCGCGGATGAATCAAAGCTGCGAGATGTCGAGTCCGCAAGATTAGCGACTGCTGCAGATTTGATTGACGCCAATGTCTACACGGATAGGCAGGAACTCGAAAGTGACGACCGGACTCTCCGATTTGGCCGGGAAATGTGGCGTTGGCTGCTCATCGGTTTAGTAATTCTGATGATTGGTGAATTGCTGCTGCAACAACGGGTTTCGAAAGTGGGTGCAGCATGATTTCCTCAATCCGCTTTGCGGGCGAGATGCACCCCGCGGTCGTCATTTTGCTTTCTGCAACCGCTGCTGCCGTTGTATTCTGGCTGTATTTTCGCGAAAGCCGCAACGTAGCTTCTCCCTACCGTTACTTGTTGCCAACCTTGCGGGCTGCCGCAGTTGCTTTTGCCATATTGATCCTTGCGGGTCCCGTTTGGCACCGCCGACAGGTTGTGGGCACACTGGGACGCGTTGTGTTCGCCGTTGACACGTCGGAAAGCATGTCGATGACGGACACCTTTGAATCCGATGCGAGTGCATCCAGACTTAGCCGTGCCCTGCGCATGCTCACAGGAGACGACGCCAACCCCGGTTGGCTCGAATCTTTGCAGGAGACACATGAAGTAGATGTAATCGCATTCTCATCGGGCGAGCCATCGCTCGTCTGGTCAAGCAGCGATGACAAACCTCTGCCTGCTGCCCTTGAAATGGAACCGGACGGACAACGAACCGACTTGTCCACGGGAATGGCGACCACACTGGCGACGATTGCGTCACTGGCAGGGGACGAAGTTGAACGCGATCCAAACGCTTCCATGAGCCGAGCTGCCTTGGTCGTATTATCCGATGGCCGCGACAACACAGGCAATGCCCCGCTTGAATTGGCCGAACGTCTGGAATCGACTGGGGTTGCCGTCCATGGCTTTGGATTGGGCTCCGAAGATGAACCGAGTGACCTTGGTATCGTCAATATCATCCGCCCAGAGAATGTCGCTTCAGATGGGCGATTGGCGGGAGAGATCATTCTCCGAGACTTGGGAAGCCCAACCAGTGCGGACACCAATGAACGTGTACTAAGAATTGAATCCAACGGAAAAATTGTCTGGCAGAAAAAAGTGACTGCTGCAGATGGACCGTTTCAAAAAATTGCTTTCGATCTTGATGTTGCCGATGTACTCGAGGAAATCGGCGGAGAAAATACGCGAGGCGTGCGTCGCAACTCTGTCGTCATGGACCTACGAGCGGCGATCGATCCACCGGAAGGTGACACAAATGCAAAGAACAACGCGTTTCCGTTTCGTGTTTCAGCTTCCACACGCGACCGTCGCCTGTTGATTCTTGACGGCTCCAGCCGCTGGGAAACACGCTATCTGCGGAACCTGTTTGAGCGAGATCCTGCGTGGATTGTCGACACAGTGCTGTATGGGGAAGGAACAGACCAGCCAAGAGTCAAGAGAGGTGAGGAAAGCGGGGAATTCCCCAACACACGTGAAGCGATGGCCCAGTATGACGCGATCATCATGGGCGAAGTGCCTCCGGATCAGTTCCGCGAAACCGATGCAAACCTGTTACGCGACTTTGTCACTCGCGGGGGCGGCTTGATCCTGATTGACGGCCATTACAAACGCTTGCGTAAAATTGCTGAAACAGAACTGCCGGAACTAGTGCCCGTCAATTATCTCGATGAGAGCCGAATGGGAGTCAAGTACGTTCGCCCGAATCGCATCGGCATGCAGCGGCCTGTGCTCAATCTGTGGAGCGACAAAAACACACTTGCAGAATTCTGGGAGAACTTGCCACCACCGTCCGCCGCGATTCGTCTGGAGCCGCAGGAAGGTGCGGAAGTTTGGGCCAATTGCTTCTCCGAAGATGGCGTGACATCGCCGTGGCTGGTTACCCGAATGTTTGGAGCAGGGCGAGTGTTTTACCTCGCCAGCGATCAAACCTGGCGTTGGCGATACAAAGTCGCCGACCGATTCCATGCTCGATTCTGGAATCAACTACTCAGCGCCGTCATGCAACCACCCTACTCAGCCGCTGATGAATATCTGGCACTGGGCACTGATAAAGTCGAATACGATGCGGGGGAGGCCGCAACCATTCGAGTACGAATTCAGGACCCCCAAGGAAAACCAGTAGGTGATGCCACGGTTGATGCATTACTCATCGAAGACGACCAGATCGTCGCCACAGTACCGTTGTCCATCGACGACCCGGCTCGTGGTACCTACCGCGGACAAACCCCGCCACTGGAATCTGGCAATTATGACATTCGCATCCGTGCCAGCGGATTTGACTCCAATGCATTAAAAGCAAGTGCCCCCATTTGGGTAGGCGCCCCCGACATGGTCGAATTGGATCGTGTCAGCTTGAGCACTGGAACTTTGCAACAAATAGCTGAATCAGGCGGTGGAAAGTATTTCCACGAGTCGTCTGGAGACGACATACTGGAAACATTGAAACCACTTTCGAGTGGCTCCATCATTGAATCTGACATTCTGATTTGGCAGTCTTTTTATTGGTTCTGGGCAATCATCGCGCTGCTTGCGGCAGAGTGGTGGTTGCGCAAACGGGCAGGATTGGTGTAAGCAATGTCGTTAGATACTAATTTCTCACGTGGGCTGAAACTCGACCCCCAGACCACCAATGCACTGAGTCATTTTGCTCAGCGGCGTCGAATGCTCTTGCTGCTACGCAGCGTGGCAGGTGGCCTCGCGTTCCTGATATTGGCGATGGCGTTTGTTGCCATCTGTGACTACCTGTTCCTGCTTTCCGATGGCGTCCGATGGACACTGAGCCTGACAAGTTACGCGGCCGCATTATTAGCATTCTGGTTTTTAGGGCTACGCCATGTTGGAAAGCATGATCCCCGATCCATTGCCCGCAAGCTGGAATCTGCGGACCCTCTTTTACGCGAAGACCTGCTATCGGCTGTTGAATTAGCCGACCCTAATGAAGCCAATGGCTCAATTGGTTTCCGAAATGAACTGCAGCAGAAAGTAGGGCGTCATTCAGCCGGACTCGATTTTGGCAAAGTACTGCCAGTCAAACTTATCAAACGCTGGCTGCTTACGTCGGCTTTGGTCACAGTCGCTTTTCTCACGCTCTTCGCAATCCCCCAACTACAGTTTGCACGACGCATCGCCCGCGCCATGCTGCCAATGGTGGCAATTGAACGAGCATCCTCCACCGAAATTGAAATTCTGAAACCGTCACCGGCAACAGGATTCGTCGCTGAAGGTGATGCAGTTGGGGTGGTCGCTCAAATCAGTGGCGAGCCAGCTGATGAAGTCTGGTTGCAATGGATCACGACGGATGGCCTTGAAGGTGAAACGGCCATGACTCCTCGAATCAGTGGACCTGCCACCACCCAAACGGGAACGTTGGATCACCAAGATACTTACGCAGCAAACCTCTCCGTCGGCACCACGCCACTTAGATATCGAGTCATGGCAGGCGACGGGATCACGCTTTGGCATGAATTGACACCGCTGCCGCGCCCCAGTGTCAAGTCGTTTGAAAAGCGTTATCAATTTCCAACTTACGCAAAACTGCCAGACCGTATTGAAACCGCCGAACATGGTGACCTCAAGGCGATGACTGGATCGAAGGTATTGCTTACCGTGCGTTTTGATGAACCCGTCGAGAATGCTGAAATCAGCTTTGGCGATCGCGGCGTCACTCCTTGGGAACTAAAAGCTGTTGAGGGCAATGACAACGAGTTCATTGCGACTTTCCCAATCAGCTCGGCTGCTAACTACCAAATTGATGGGACAAGCCTTCGATCGGGATTGAATAATCCGTTTAGCCCCCAATATTCCGTCACCCCCGTTCCAGATGCATCACCTGCAGTCCAATGGGATGCATCGCTTTCCAACACCATGCTCGTCTCACCCATCGACGTGCTGCCAATGCGAGTGATCGCTACGGATGACCTACCACTCGATGATGTCGTTCAAGAATACAGGATCAATGGTGGTCCCTTGGTGCGCGTCCCTCTCCCGCTCGAGGCTCCGAACCGCGAATTAAATATTGACTGGAACTGGGATCTGCTGAACCTCGCACACAACGCACAAGGAAACAACGCACAAAACAAGACGGGAGAAAACACTGCGTCTCAGAACACGCCGCAACTCTCCGGCGGTGACATCATTCAAACCCGTGTGGTAGCCATCGACCGAAAAGGGCAAGCGGGCACATCACGCTTTCTCGAAATACTGATCGCTGAACCTGGATTTGATCGCAACCGACATGAACACCTCACCCCGATGCGAAAGCTCACCGAGGCGATCGCGAAGTGGGGCGAGGAAGTCTCGGCCGTGATGCAACGTGCCAGTGAAAACAAGGAAGGCACGTTCGACGAAACTATTAACAAAGCCAAGGAACTCAACGCACAAAACGAGGCATTGACGAAGCTTCTCAAGCAACAGATTCAAGCCTCAGGAAAGTCGATTCAGTCCAGCGAATGGGAACTGCTGGGGCGAAGCATTGCCAAAGTTGACCGGGAACTCACGAGCTGGATCTCTGAAGCAACTTGGGTGCGTGAGCAAGATAGCGACAGATGGAAAGCTGACCGTGACCGTGCAACACGCGATTTGACAAACCGGGCGAAGCGGATGGTTCAGGATGCATCCCGCATCAAACGATACGCTCAGGCTATTTTCGGAAAAACGCTATCGATCGGAATCATAGACGATGTCATGGCGTTGCAAGACAGTATCAAGCCACTGACCGACTCAGAAAATCCAACCTCAGCAGACCGAGTGCCACGACACCTCAAGGTTGCGATCGGGCGTCTGGAAGCGATCGAAGGGTTGATCCAACAACATATCGAAGCATTGCCCGAATCGACTCAAGCTCATTTGGACACATGGACCAACTGGACCGATTCATGGGCATCCCGGCTACAAGCATCAATCGATGAACCATCAAGTGAAGCATCTGCACAAGCCCTCATCACCCGTTTTGAACAAGAGCTGCAGAATCAACATCGCTCCAGCATCTTCGACGCCAGAATCACCGCTACTCTGTCAGACATGCTTCGCGAACTCCAGATCCAGCTCAGCAGTTCTGGTGACAACGTACGTCAACTGCTTCTATCAGGCGAAGCAATGGAACGCGAGAAAAAGAAACAGGAAGAAGCGGAGGATAATTCCGACAACGCCGCTCAGGCCACAACGTCACTGGCACTCGCGGAACTGCAATTCGATTTGGCTCGCGAGTCCATTCTGAAACGACTATCACAGGACGAAGCCCTGCACCGCAGCCGAATGAATCTGGATCCCCAGTTTGCGGCTGACTTGAATTTGATGCATCGGGCAATCGACAACGTCACTGAAAACGGATTCACTGCCTACCGTGAGGAAAACCCCACGCCGATTCACCAGAAACTAGGCTACGCATTTCAAACTCTCGAAGCTTATCACACGGCGAAGCGGTATTTGGTCGAACTGCGAGAATTGATGTTGGCCGAAAGACAATTGGAAATGAACGGCACGTCCAAGATTGATCACCCTCACAGGCTTGATCGGGTGGGTGTTGGAATGGAGTGGCCGGTCCACACCATGATCAATGCCAGACTCGAACCTGACGCGGAGCTAAGAAAACTGGACCGTCTTCGTTACGGCAAAGAATTCAACGCAGCCCGAGGACGCGTTTCATCTCGGCGTTGGCGAGATGAGCAAATGATCGCTGCGGATGCTGATCTTTCGGANATGGAACGTGAATATGATTCAGCGATCGCTGCCCTCNGCGCTGGAGTTGAGNAGGCTCGTGCGACAATTCGACAGTATGTCCTGACCTTGCCCGAGCAAGCTCGTGAAGCAGCTGAGAAAGTCAAGCAGGCAGAAGAACGCATCGAGACAAGAGAGGACTCCTCGTCTGAAACGACTGAGGAATTAGCAGACAAACAGCAGGAAGCCGCCGAGGCAACAAAAGAGACCATGGAAGCGCTTGTTGACTTGGCCAATACGGCTTCCATCACTGACGAAGCTGAGCGTGAACTCGCCCGAGACGCCGATGCCGCAGCAGCACAGATCCAAGATGCGGCCCAGAGGGCTGAAGAGTCCATGCAGGAGGCTCAAAACGCGTCTGATACCCAAGAGCGGCAACAAGCCCTGGAGCAGACCGCCGAGGCGTTGGACCAGCTGGCTGAGGCACTCGAGCAAACCGCAGCTCACTTTGAAGCGGCCGAGAATGGAGAAGAGATAGAACAGTCACGTGATGATCTACGTCAGGCGGAAGCCGCACTGGAGATGCAAAACGAAATCGACCAACGCTTTGATGAAGCGGAACAAATGGCTGAGTCTGCACAAAGTACGCCAGAAGAGTTGATGGAGCAACTTGAGCGNGAACTACAAACAAACGAGCCGATGCGACAGGAACTCTCGGAAATAGCCCAGCAAGCTGCTGAGTCTGCACAAAGGGAACTAGAGAATGCAGCGGCACAGGAACAAAAATTGAATCGGGATTTTGAAAAAGCTGACCCCACCATCAGCGAACAAAAACAACGCACTGCTGAGCAACTTCAAAACTTGGCAGCTCGCACGGACACCTTGGAACAAGCGTTGGTCGAAAAAGCTGAATCAGCACTTTCAAAAGAACAGGGCAACGTGCCAAAAGCACAGGAAAATCTGCAAGAAGCTCGAGAAGCTTTGCGTGAGGCTGTCGAAGAAGCGAGCAAGCTCGATGGCGAAACCTCGCTGCTCAGCGAGATGCAGGAAACAGCAAACGCGATGACCGAAGCTATCAAGAATGCCCAGGAAGCAATCGCGGAAGCAAAACCACCAACAGAAAATGCGGTGCAAGAGCAAGTCCACAAAGATGAATCCAGTCGAAAACGCAGCCAACAGCAGCTTGAAGCTGCAGCCAGAGACGCGCGGTCCCAACAAGTACGCAATGCAACCGCTGAACGCCAACAATGGTCTGCCGCGAAACGCGAAGCTGACCGCCGCACTAACGACGCACGCAACCAGAAACGCAATGCTGAAAATCGAAAACGTCAACTGGAGCAACAACGCAGTCGCGAAAAAGGTAATACGGATCGCTTGGACGAGGAAATTCAGGCACTCCAACAAAATATCGAGAACGCTGAAGCGGCCGAAGAAGCTGCCCGTGAAACAAAATCATTCGCTGAAGAACGTGAGCAATCTGCGGGCAAACGAGAGCAAGATGCGAGAAACCAAAGCCTGCCACCATTGGATGAACCAAACCCTGCTGCCGAACTGGCATCACGACTTACAGAGCAGACCAAGAATGAACTGGGAGAAATTGAGGAAGCTTTGCGAGAACTCAGCGAAGGAATGGCCAGCGAAGAACAACTGAAAGTGCCACAGGAAACCGCTGAACGGTTGGCTCGCCAGCAAGATAAAATACAGGAACAAGTTGATAGTGCCACGGAACAACTGCGCCGAGCTGCACGTCATGAAGAAAGACTGGGCCAAGAGGAGTTGGCTGAACAACTTGCTAAAGCTGCAGACTCCATTGAACAATCAGCGTCACAGGCTGCAGAAAATGCGTCCGAAAGTCTGCAGCAAGCTGCCGAATCATCCGAGAAAAGCCCTCAGGCCAATCGCGATTTAGCCAACGCGTCCGAACAAATCAGTGAAGCCGCCGAGCAGCTCGCCGAAATGCTTGCCGAATCAAATCCATCCAATTCAGACCCAAACAGTCAGCAAACCAGCCAGCAAAGCACCGAACAAGGTGACCCACAAAGTGGGCAAGAGAGCCCCCAGCAGGATGGTGAGCCCAATGACCAACAGCAGGGTCAGTCTCCGCAACAGGGACAGCAAAGCGGCGAACAGCAACAGGGACAGCAAAGCGGAGAGCAACAACAGGGACAGCAAAGCGGAGANCNNCAACAGGGACAAGNANAGCNGANNGCTGAACAACAGCAGGGGCAGGAGATGGCCCGCACACTTGATGAACTTGATCGCGCCATGGCCCAACAAGCCCGCGAGGACCAGCAAGCTCAACAACAGGCTGGCGAACAACAAGCTGGCAATCAACAAGGTCAGCAAGCTGGTGAACCGCAGCAAGGACAACAACCATCAGGTGAACAACAAG